>JBGUWM010000250.1:0-12644 GCA_045221175.1 Acutalibacteraceae bacterium
GGTTTCAGTGGGGGATTATAACCCCCACTGAAAGTCCGAATGGCACCCGCCGCCTAAGAGGCGGGGGACATCGGTGATTGGTTATACACATATTCCCTATTCATTTATGTGTGCCGATGTGTTAACTGTAGTTTGAATGATACTAAACAAATACCTGTATCCCTATACAATCTCTTTATACAATTTCTTCGTTCCTTACGCTTTTTTCCGGTGGTATCGAAAAGTGCCTGCTTGCACAAAACAAGCAGGCACTTTTTTTACTCTATGCTCACATGATTGATTCGGAACCAGTAATCAAGCTGTATGATATATGCCAGAATCTGAGGCGCCCTCATGAGCTGTCCATACCACGGCGAAGAAATGTGCTCAGGGTTCTCTATGATTGCCTCCACTCCGTTTTTATCCAATATTTCATAAAGCGGAGAAGATTTGTCCTTCAGTATTTCTTTGACTTTTGCGGCACATAGCTGAAAATACAGAGGGTGATGCGTTTTCGGATAAGGGCTTTTCTTTCTGTCAATAATACTGTCTGGCAGCAAACCTCGGAATGCTTCTCGGACAATGCCCTTTTCCCTGCCGTTGAACGCCTTGACAGACCAAGGCATATTAAACGCATATTCAACAATGCGATAGTCACAAAACGGCACACGAACTTCCAAACCGTTATACATGGACATTCTGTCTTTTCTATCACATAACAATACAGCGGAAAAACTATTCCGTTGGATAATAGTCAGCAAGCCGAAAAGCCGCTTCTTTCAGCGCTTCCAAAGTCATCATTTTGCCACCGGGAGCAAGTCTTTTACTTCCGAAGTACGACCAGTGATATGCTTTCTCCGTAAACCCCATACCCTGCAGTGCCTTAAAGCCAAGTAAAAACCACCATTCTTTTTCGGGAATATATCTTTTGTCTGCAAGGTTTTCACCGTTCAAAAAAGTAACAAAAAAATGATCGGCTATCAACTGATTGTTTCTTTCATACCCCAGCAGATAATACCTGTCAGTTAACTGATCATATTCAATGTAATTCAAAATGATTTTTTGATCAATGTCCGATATTCTTGTTTTTACTGTAAAATCTTCCGTATTGTAAACTGACAATCTTGTCATTCCTACCTCGGGGTATTGTTCAATATTGTATAACCGCTTGCTGTCAGGTGAAAAACAGCAGTTGTTGTCTTGCGCCGCATCGACTTTTGAGTACCGGAACTTCTTTATCAGCTTTCTGTCGCCAAGTGAATACACTGCCATTCTGCCCTCACTGGATTTAACTACTAATCGTTTCCCGTCCGGAGAAAATACCGGCAGATAAGCATAAGGTAAATCATTGAATTTTGAAAGCACTGCTCCATTGTTATCATACAGCCAAACCGTCTGTCCGGTACACCCTACTGAATACTGTCCGTTTGATATATAGCTCCAGAATTTTGACATCTTTATCCCCTCCTCATCCTACTGCCGGTGCTTTCTTTAATCTGAGCAACATCTATTTCAGCTTATTGTTTCATGGAAGAATCCTTTAGTATTGATTATATCACATTTCAATGTACCACACAAGCATAATCTGTCATGCATTTTTTCCACACAAGTACGCATCTATCAGATTATTCATATTCTGAATCCGCTTGAGGAAGTCTGCTTTTATCGGTAAACAATTGTCAGATCACCGTCTCCTATGATAACTTTTTCAATGAACACTCTTGCAATCAGCTTTTTTATATCAAAAGGCAGTTCCTTCCATTGGCTTAGTTTTTCAGAATAATACGCTGATAAATCAGTACATTCACGCTTTTTCATTAATTGTTTCAATTGCTCGTTCAGTTTTCTCTGTTCACTGTCTAATGTCACAACACGCTGACTGATATATTCCTGCAGTATATGATCTGCACCGGCAAGCTTTTGTATCAGACTGCTGATTTCTTCCTGAATATTAGTCAATTGTATTTTCATCAGGTTTTCTTTCTGATCTTCAAAACACTCCTCCGCCTGAAAACGAAACCGGCTGAAATATGACGTCAGACTATTTCCGGCAATCTCTTCAATATCGTCAAAGGTCATCGTTTTTGTTCTTCCGCCACAAATATGTGCCTTTTTGCCGCCGCAATTCAGATATCGCCGCCCGGGTTTCCCTCCGTTCACAACCGATATCCCCATTCCGCAAAAACGACATTTTGTCAGGCCTGTCAGCCATGTATTTTCTCCCTTTCCACTATTACTGACAGGTCGGTTGCTATCTAAAATACGCTGTGCTTTCAGCCATTTTCCGGAAGGAATACAACCCTCGTGTCTATTTAACTGAACATATTCTCCCTGAAGACAGGAAAATTTTGCCATTGTCTTTCCTTTTCTTGTACCATAAACTGTACAACCGTTTTTCCCGGTAAATGCTTCAATCGGCTGCTGTATATTCGCTCCTTTGCTTTTAAGATAACGATATACGTCGGCGTCTGCACGCACATACACCGGATTTCTTAAAATTCTGCTGACACCTGTTGATGAAAATGCTTTTCCTCTATTGGTGAGAGCCCCTCTTTCATTCAGTTGACGAACTATTTCTCCAATGCTTTGTTTTATGCAAAACTCCTCATAAATCCACCTTACAATTTCTATCTTCTCCTGATGTTCGTCGTCAGGCTCCAGCATGGAAGTATGTACACCTTCTATGCATACCTTCTTTTTTCTGTATCCATAGGGCGCTACGCCTGCCAGAAACAAACCTTTTTTTGCCCTTTCATAGAAATTATCCTTGACTCTTTTTTGTATCATGCTTCTTTCCAGCTCCGCAAATACCATGATGATCTGTAGGGTAGCTTTTCCCATGGCGCTTGAGGTGTCGAATTGCTCACTGCAGGACACAAACTCTACTTTATGCATTTCAAAACGCTGATAAATCCCTACAAAATCCAACAAGGAACGACTGATTCTGTCTACCTTGTATACGATTACTTTGGTGATCTTTCCCTTTTCGACGGCTTTCATCATTTTTTCAAACGCAGGTCGGTTTGTATTCGCTCCTGTAAAACCTTTATCCGCAAATACCTCGTAGTCCTTCTCAAAACACAGACTTCGGCAGGCTGCCTCTTGCTGCTCAATTGATATACTATCTTTCTTCTCCACTGACTGACGGCAATACACGGCTATCATTTCCGCTTATCAGCTCTTTCCGCATATTGTAATATACTGCGGCATTCTTCTGTTTTTTGCAGTTCAAATTGCTTTTGCTCTTCACTGTTCCTGACAGGATAGTAATCTCTTACTCCCCATTCATCATAATCCCTCCTTTCACTTTTATATCTCCTTCCCTCAAACACTATGTCCATATTCTTTCTCCCTTCTGCTTGATCATACTCCTTTCATTTATATTCTCCTGTCCGTCATATTATCCCCACGGCTTAATAAATAAACACCTGCATATCCTGCTTGGAAAGTCCGTAAAGCTTTTCAGCCGCTTTCAGCGGCAAGTTTATACAACCGTGGGAGCCGTTGTACCGGTACACTTCTCCACCGAATTCACTTTGCCATACCGCATCATGTAATCCTATGGCTTCCGTAAACTCTATCCAGTAGCTGACCGTTATCTCATAGTCTTCACCGCTGAGGACAGCATTTTTCTGTTTATCAAAAATGTGGTAAACTCCTGTCGGCGTACTATGTCCGGTATTCGGATTGCCTGTCACAACATCACTTTCCATTATGGGTTTTCCGTTTTCTACCAACCAAAAATGCTGCATTTGAATACTAACCTCAATATATTGACTGTTCTGTTCATCAGATGAAGTATATTCCCCTTCCTGTCTTGTCCACCAACGATTGCTGTTTTTACTGTGATCCGTTAAATGCAGTTCCGCCCGTTCTCTCTTATCCACCATCTTTTTGATTGCTTCTGCAGCATATTCTTCATCAAGGATCCAGCCAAGTCCATAGTTGTTCAGTTGTATTTCAGAACCGCTCTGTGTTTTCAGATTAATCTTCTCCTGATAAGTATTATACTTCTCTGCCAAAGCCCGAACAAATTCCCGCAGTTCCTTTTCTTTCACTTGTATACGATCTTTTCCGTCATGTTTTTCTGTCTGAATGAAAGAAACACTGCTATGATTATTCAACTTTTCACACTGTTCTCCGAACCAAAGCTGAATGTCAATATCGGCAATTTCATGGTATCCGCTATTGTCCGAAACATCTTTATTATCTCTCCTGCCGTTTTCGTTACCATTACATCCTGATAATAATATTGTTCCGATGAATCCGATTACCGCTATGAGAAACGCCCTGCTATAAATCTTCCTGTTCGCCATGATAATCACACTTTCTCGTCAATGAATGATACCGCCTTCCTCACGCATAACAGACGCTCTCATTCTCTTCCTGCTCTCTATGAAGCGTTGCCCGGCAATCTTCATTTAAGCTTGCACCATACCGGCACTGAGCACATATTTTCTAATGCACTTTTTTCTGCACTTTCTCATCAACCTGTCGGAATAGTGATTATGCGTTGTTTCACTATAATTCCTGAAAACTGTATCATATATAGTTTTGCTCATTTCATCGGCTTTTATGATATCATTTCTTATTTTTACAACATATTCCCAACAAAAACAGAGCACGTCCCTTTTATGAAGGGATCATGCTCTGTTATCGTTGTTAATGAATGTATTTATTGTCTGCGTTAGCCAATCGGCTCAAAATCAGATGCTCCATGTTTACACAACGGGCAAATAAAATCGTCCGGTAATTCTTCGCCTTCATAAACATAACCGCAAATCTTACATACCCAGCCCTTTTTGCCGTCTGTTTCAGGTTTTGGTTTGACATTGTTCTGATAGTAGGTGTATGTCATGGTTTCTTTATCAGATATTACTCTTGCTTCCGTGACACTGCAGATAAACATACCGTGTGTATCAAGATCAATATAATCCTCTACCTTCAGTGACATAAAGGAATTGATATAATGCGGCAGAAAAACAAGTCCGTTATCAGAACGCAGCGGCTCACAATCTGCGAATTTATCAGTGTTTCTTCCGCTCTGGAATCCAAAGTTTTCGAATACCTTAAACGGTGCCTCTACAGAAAGACAGTTAACATTCATAACGCCTGTCTGTTTGATAACATGATGAGAATAATTCTGTTTATTGATACATACGGCAATGCGATTCGGCGAATTGGTTACCTGTGTGACTGTGTTGACAATCAGACCGTTGTCTTTTTTGCCGTCATTAGAGGTGACAACGTACAAGCCGTAACCAATATTGAACAGCGCTGTCAGGTCATTTTTATTGGCTGTTTCACTGTTTTGTGCCAGATAATCCTTACACAGTTCTTCTGCCATCTTTTCGATCTGTTCTTTGCTCGTTTCGTTCAATGCTGACATGATTTTAACAGTTGTTTCTGTAAACTCGATATTTTTACAGCCTTCCAGCATCTTTTTCATCGTTTTAGCTGCCATCGGCGCCCATGAACCGTTTTCTATCAATCCCACTGTGCGATTGCTGAAATTGCGCTCTGTCAGATGATTGATAAACTCTCTCATAAATGGGAATATCTCTGAATTATAAGTAGTGGTTGCCAGAACGATCTTTCCGTAACGGAAAGCATCTTCTACACACTCTGCCATATCTTCCCTTGCCAGATCATTTACTGCAACCTTGGGACAACCTTTCATTCTCAGACTCTCAGCCAACAATTCAACAGCTTTTTTAGTGTGCCCGTATACGGAAGTGTAAGCGATCATAATGCCTTCGCTCTCTACTCCATAGCTTGACCATGTATTGTACAAGTTGATGTAGTATCCAAGATTTTCTGTCAGAATCGGTCCATGCAGTGGGCAGATGATTGCTATATCAAGCGCAGCAGCCTTCTTCAGCAGACTCTGTACCTGAGCACCGTATTTTCCCACAATTCCAAAATAATATCTTCTTGCCTCACAAGCCCAGTCTTCTTCCACATCAAGTGCGCCAAACTTACCAAAGCCATCCGCTGTAAACATTACCTTATCTTTGCTGTCATAAGTCATGATAACCTCAGGCCAGTGAACCATCGGCGCAGCTACAAAATTCAGCGTATGACTTCCCAGTTCCAGTGTGTCGCCCTCTTTTACAACAATTCTTCTGTCCTCAAACTGTGTTCCAAAAAAATTCCCCATCATCGTAAACGCCTTAGCACTGGATACTATGATTGCCTCAGGATAATTCTTCATAAAGTTCATGATATTAGCGCTGTGATCCGGCTCCATGTGCTGTACAACAAGATAATCCGGCTTTCTGCCTTCCAGTGCGTTTTCCAGATTATCCAGCCATTCTTGCGTGAAATTTTTGTCCACCGTATCCATTACGGCTATTTTACTGTCAATAATCACATAAGAGTTATATGCCATACCGTTCGGAACATCGTACTGACCTTCAAACAGGTCAATCTGATGATCGTTGACGCCAACATATCTGATATCTGTTGTTATGTTCATCTTCATTCTCCTTTGTATGAAATTTTTGTATATTCAGTATAACATAAATCAGAATAAATGTACAGCTATTTTTCATTTTTTACAGTGAAAAACACCTTGCATTACATCTCTGTATTTAGAAGCTTCTTCTACGATTCATCTTTTGCGATAATACTGCTGCCAGTCTTTACCTATTGAAAGCCGTATCCTGTTTCAGAACAAGTCTGCTATTATCTTCCTTGTTTTTGCCTTTTATTCTGTTGCATCCAACCTCCGGCATCTTCTGTTATGCCTTACAGATTGTAAGTTCCTTGTTCCGGATGAGATTGTTTTGATGCTCCGTTTTGTGTATTTGTCACAAGCGGAAAATAATTTTAATGTGAATCAGATGCACACTCTGTCAACAATGCTTCCGGCAAATGAATCTGAAAAACAACTGCTTTCATCAATGCTTTATTCACGCAAACGCTCACTGTTATGTAGTTTGTTATTTATTGTTGATTCTGCGTTTTCTGCTGTATTGTTTTTTTCAAGCAGCGTTTGCATAAACCAATAATAATTCAGTGCAAACATTTCTCTCATTCTTTTGTCAAGCGGTGAATCCGTCGGCAGCTTTTCTGTATGAGTACAGGTGTCAAGATATTTTTGACGAACATATTCCTCTCCACGGGGAAGAAATCCTTTTTTCAGGATAGAGCGGCGAATATCCAGTGATCTTGACCACGGAAAAGTATCTTCGAACAATATACTCTGATTGTGATACCACGGATACCCCCCGAAAAGCTCATCAGCACATTCACCGGACAATGCTACCGTAAAGTCTTCTTTGATCTTGCCGCAAAACAGAAGGAGTGATGCATCTACGTCCGTCATGCCCGGAAAGCTGCGGGCTTCTGTGGCAGGCAACAGTGCTTCAAACAGCTCTGTATTGTCAATCGTCACACTATGATGTCTGGAACCGATGGCTGTCTGCATAATCCCGATAAATTCACTGTCAGGTGTCGGCTGAAACAAACTGCTCTTGAAGTATTTGTCATTATCCTCATAATCAATTGAGTAGGTGTCAATAGGCGACTGTCCTTGTCTTTTTCGATATTCTGAGGCGACATAAGAAATAATACTGGAATCCAGTCCCCCTGATAAAAAACAACACAAAGGTACATCGGAAACTAACTGCCGCTCTATGGCGTCACATAACAATTCTCTTACCTGCTCCTTACTCTTTTCCGGGTCGGCAGTTTGCTCACGGGCTTTCAGCGTAAAGTAACGGTGACAGTACAGCTTCTCTCCGTCATAAAACGCACACTCTCCGGGCAGCAATTCCTGTACCCCATGATAGATTCCTTGTCCGGGAGTTCTGCCCGGACCTAACAAAAACAATTCCGAAAGTCCCTGTTCGGTCACCTTTGGCTTTACCTGCGGATTTTTCAGAAGCGTCTGAACCTCAGAGGCAAACAACATTCCTTCCGCATACTGGTAATAAAACAGGGGCTTCACTCCTACACGATCTCTCGCCAGAAACAAAGTTTGTCTTTGATGGTCGTAAACGGAAAAGGCAAATATACCGTTCAGCTTTTCCACACACTGACTTCCCCATACAATATATGACCATAATACGACTTCCGTATCACTTTCTGTCTGAATGCTGCAGCCATACCGCTGTAACTCTTCTCTTATTTCTGATGTATTATATAATTCACCGTTGTACACAATTGTACAAGCCCTTTCACCCTGCACGACCGTCATAGGCTGACTGCCATGCTCGGGATCTATTACCGCAAGCCGCCTGTGCATCAGACACACTTTGTCCTTGAAGAATACACCCCCTTCGTCAGGGCCTCTCCTGGTCATACTGTCGGTCATCGAACGGATTATTTTGCTTTCTTCTCTGAAATCTTTTTTCTTGTCGTACCAACCTGCTATACCACACATAAGCACCCTCCGTTATTATGTTGTTTCTGCTACTGTATTTTTCTGCGCTTCAGGCTCAGTACAAATATCACTGACATGATCAGCATAGCTGCTGTTCCGACTGCAGTTACGGATACCCACTCTGCCTCTATCCCCTGACCCACAGCAAATACCATTTCGGTAGGTTCGTAAAACCTGCCGATAATACATACTATTACCGAAGACAATAATGCGTTAATCAATCGGAACAAAAAAAATCGTCCCTTATGAATCGGAATGTCTCCCAACAATGCAAAAATCTGAAAATGAACACACAAACCTCCGAACCCTACGGCAAATGACAGCAGCCACAACGGACAGCCTCCGCTGCTGATTCTTCCGCAGGCTGTTGTCACCTCTGTCAGAATGTACAGCGCATTTTCCGCTATGGGATAGTCGGCTTTGCACATCTTCAGCAGGCTCTTGATAGAGTTCTGGATTCCCGAAGCTTCACATATTGCGATTATGGCAGAAAAAGCCGCCACCAATGCAGTAAGCTGTAAAATTCCCTGTGCTGCATCGGAGCAAGAACTGATCAACTGCTCGCTGACTGCTTGTCTGCTCTTCTGAAGAATCTCTCCTTTTCTTTTCCCCGTAAAATGGCTCTTTTTATAATACTGACCTGTTATGACAGCAATCAGCAAACCTGAAACAAGCTGCGAAACATACAAGATTACACCTGCCTGACTATTATGAAGTAACAACGTGCCAACTCCTGTGATTAAAAATGCAGGACCGGAACAAACACAATATAACATCATCTGTTCTGCCTGTCGGATGCTGATTGTTCCTTTTTCATACAACAGCCGTACATTTCTCGCTCCCACAGGAAATCCACCGATAAAGCTGAGGGCAACAGCTCCGAGCGTTTCTCCCGGCAAACCAAAAATGCACCTGCAAATCCGATCTGTTCTTTTTCCGATAATATCACAGCTCCCGCTGCGAATCAGAAATGACGACAGTACCATAAAGGGAAACAGTGATGGAATCAGTATTTTCGCAGCATATTCAAGCCCGCTTTTTACACCGGCAGCGACGTTACCTGCATACATCAGCATACATACTGCCGATAGCAAAATGACTGTCAACAGCAGCACTTTTTTTCCTTCTTTGAAGCTTAATCTTTTCATATTATCACCCGATAAAAGATATGTTACGAGTGATTTTTATATTTCTGACGGCATACTATTAAAAAAAGCATCAGGAGGAACGATATGAAGCAAGGGAAAAATCCGAAGCGCTGGGAACAATCTGTTTTCGGCGCCCATTTAGGAGCAGTACACATGGATATCAGCGGTAATCGTGAAGTCGTGTTTGAAGGCAATAAAGGTATTCTGGAATATCACGACCGGTCCATTAAAATCAATGCCGGAAAATATATCGTAGCCTTTAGCGGCCGTGGACTCCATATTGCTGCTATGACCGACACTGATATTGTCATTCACGGTTTTATTACTTCCATAGAATATATTATATGAGGGATGCAGATGTTTATTGTCAGACTGTTACGGTGGTTGTTCGGTTATGTAAGCTTTACCGTAGAAGGCTCCTTTCCGGAAAGATTTCTGAATATGGCTTCAAGACGAGGAATCAATCTATGGAAGCTGAAAGGAACTGCAGAAAGCCTGTCCGCTTCTGCCAGAGAAACTGATTTTCGCTTGCTGACGGATATTTCAACCAAAACCGGTCATTCTCTTTCCGATGTTTCACATCACGGCGTTCCACATCTGTTCAAGTCTTACAAACATCGGTGTGGTCTTTTGGCTGGTTTTTTGTTCTGTGTTTTGGGGTGTCATTTTCTCTCCGGCTTTATCTGGCAAATCCGTATTACCGTACCCGATCTTATGAACGAATATGAAGTCCGAAGGATTCTGAAAGAACACGGCGTTTATGAAGGCGTACGGGCGGATAGTATTGATGTCGGTAATATTATCAACAGCATTTCTCTCACTGATACTCGCATAAGCTGGATGACGCTTAATTTAGTCGGTACTACGGCAGAGGTGAATATCAGTCCGAGTCTGACGCGTGGAGATAAACAACCGGCTGTGCTGAGCAATCTCAAATCCGCTTCTGACGGGGTGGTTACCAGAGTGCAGGTTTACAAAGGCACCGCTCATGTAAATGTCGGAGACGGTATCAGCAAAAATCAACTTCTTGTCAGCGGTATCATGGAGTATAACAATGGCAATCTTGTTTTGTCTGATGCAAACGCTCGCATTTATGCTGCCACTAACAGGCGTGTTGAAATTCATATTCCAAAACAGTACACATACTTTACAAAAGACACCGAATTGACAAAACAGGATTTGAATGCCTTCGGGCTTACGATTCCCCTCTCTCTGACTGAAAATCCTCCCCGTGAATACGCCTTGTCAAGATACCGTCAGCAATGTACAATTCTCGGTCAGCCTATTCCACTGTACATCAACTGTGAAAACTGGTTCAGGCTGAAAAAAAAGCCTATGAAAATCGAGCTTTCACAGGCTGAAAAAATATTGAAGAATAAACTGAGTGTATATGAGTTTTTTATGGTGTCAAGTATCAGGGATGGTTCTGTCATCAATAAAACCATTGCATTCAAGGAAGAAAAAAACAGTTATACACTGCTTGCCGATTTTGTGCTGGAAGAAAATGTCTGTGTCCGTTCTGTCGTAAAAACAGATGCCGATCAATCATGATCCGCCTTTGTTTCTGCGTCTTCCGTTATATGCTCGGCAGAGACTGGAAGCTGACCTGTTTTCTTTATATGAGTTCCGATGATTTCTGACACATCACTGATCGCAATAAACGCTGAGGTATCAATGGATTTGATGATTTCTTTTAGCTCATGTATTTCAAAACGGGTCAGCACACAGTATAGCACAGCTTTCTTGCCGCTGACTAAACCTTCCCCTTCCATTCTCGTCACCGTTCTGCCAAGCCGTTCATAAATCTGTCCGGAAATCTGTTCCGCATCATCTGTGATAATCATAGCAGCCTTTGTCCTCTCCAGACCGGATTCTACGATGTCGAGTACCTTGGACGTAATAAAATAAGTCAGCAGACTGTACATTGCTCTGTCAAGTCCCATGATGAAGCCTGCTACCGTAAAGATAATAATGTTAAAGATCAGTACCGTTTGACCTACCGGAAGCTTGAATTTCTTATTCATTAGTATTGCTACCGTTTCAGTGCCGTCAAGACAGCCGCCGAATCGGATCACAATACCTACTCCGATACCCAAAATGACACCTCCGAAGGATACCGCTAACAGATACTCTGTTGTAGCGTTTGCCATTGGCGCAAAAATGTCCAGAAATATCGAAAAAACAACCATTGCATACACCGCTTTGATAATAAACATCTTTCCCATTTTTCCTGAGCCGATAATTAAAAACGGAATATTTAATAATATAGTTAGCATACTTAACGGAAAACCTGTAAGATGATTGATAATAATACCGATGCCTACCACGCCGCCGTCCAGTATTTTGCAAGGAACCAGAAATTCTTCAATGGCAAAAGCCGAAATGACCGCTCCGATACCGATTGCGACGAATTCGATAATCAGTTTGATGATGCGATTACTTGTTATGGTCAATTTCCTCTCTCCTTCTCATATCTTTCCGTATTCTATTCATGAATTATATCATAAAACCCAATGTAATACAATGATGGAATAAGACGATAATACCTTATTATCATGCTGTATATGGTCTGTTTTACAAAACAACACTCCGTCTGAATAACCTCAAGAGTCGACTTTGCGGCATTTTCCAACGCTGTATTCAACACTCGTACGCTGGTCCGGCAATGTGCCTCCCCATTGCGATCTGCTATATACTGTTAAGTCATTAGCAATGACAATCGATTTTGTTATTATAAAACATACCGAAAGTCTTTGGTCGGGTGTACGAAAAGATCTTTCTAATTCGCAAACGGACAATAATACAAATCATAATAAAAAACAGCGCTTCACCTGCCGTCCCTGCGGCTGCTGATACGCTTCCGATTCACTATCAGAAAAATTGAAACACACCTCTGACAACGCATTTTTAACTCGGAGCAAAGCCCGATGTAAGCTCGCTTAACATCGGCTGCATTGATCCAACCTCACCGCATCAGCTTTAGCTCCTCGGGGTTTCAGTGGGGGATTATAACCCCCACTGAAAGTCCGAATGTCCCCCGCCGCCTAAGAGGGTGCGGGTGTCCTGTGGACACCTCTGCGAAGCAGAAGCACCGACCGAGCCGGCAGGCGAGACCCGGGGGACATCGG
>JBGUWM010000251.1:0-4616 GCA_045221175.1 Acutalibacteraceae bacterium
GATTGCCGCTGCCCGTGCCGAATGCCTGCGGAACTGAAGTTGCGAATCAGTATGATGTGAGTGAGCGTTAGCGAACGTCAGCGGAATAGAGAGCGGAGGCACTCCGCCGGTCACGCACTATTATAGTAATAGGATAGAATTTCTTTGTAGTCGGCGCCTTGCTTCGCCATCTCGTTGGCACCATATTGACTCATGCCGACTCCGTGACCATAACCTAAGACGGTGAAAATAATGCTCTCCTTCTCCTCCTTTACCGAAAAACAACTGCTCCTCAGATGAAAACACCGCCGCAGAGTCTCTCCTGAAAAACGACAGCTCCCTATCTCCGCAGACAGAACACTGCCGCCGTTCGCCGTTCTCCTTAACCTGCCGATACCGATCTCGCTGTCTGCCTTCTGTGAAAAATTGCTGTCTTCTTTGTGCAAAACCTCACAAAATTCCTTTTTGCTGACCACTACAACCGTTTTGTAATCCGGCGCCGTTTTGTCATAGGGACTGCTCACAGACTTCAGATACGGACTGTCAAACCCGAAAATGTCCTTTGCGTCTTCCGTCACTCCCGACGATATCGCAAAATATGCCACGTCTGCCGGTACTCCCTCGTCTGTGACAATGCATTCTCCCAAACAACTGTCTACCGCTGCGGCTACCGCTTTTTCACTTTTTTCATACAGCGTTCCCCATTTCTCACGGCGGTATTTTTCGTCCATGTAATACTCGTGCTTCGACAGATCCGCTTTGAAATCCGCTCCCTGCAGCTCTGTGTCCGGCGATTCCTTCTGCTTCTGCCGCCAATAACAAAAATGCGTATAACAGGCGACACACTGCGCTTTCAGCGCCTCTGCTTCGTATGTCGGCGGCATTTCATAGGCTACCGCTCCAATACAGAATTCTCTTTCGCTAATCGTTACGACCTTTCCGCAAGAGGTGTCAAGTATCTTGAAAACCCCAGTCGCCTTTGACTTCGCTTTATCGCCGCTGTTGTCGTTGCCTTGCTTCTGCTCTTGCTCGCTGCTGTTGTCGCCGCCTCGCTTCTGCTCCTGATTGCCTGCACTATTGCCACCTTGCTTCTCCTGCTCTATGCCGATGTCCGAAGCTCCGCTGTTCTGCCGAACCTCCGTCCGGCTTTGCTGTGTTTCAGAAAAAACAAGGTCGGCTTCCGAATTGCCGCTGAATGCCAAAAACGGCAGTAATGCCATCAGCAAAAATCCTGCTATCCCATACAATACCGCTCTTTTCATCTCGCTCCTCCGTTTTCATCTTCTGTACTCATTCATATATCTCTATGTATATTCATTCGCCCGATCATTTAGACTACGTTTCGTTCGTGACAGGTCATCTGTCGTGCCGCTGAAATTGCTTTGCATTGCCGCCTTGCTGCTGCTCCTGATCGCCTGCACTATTGCCGCCTTGCTGCCGTTCCTGCTCGCCGCTGTCGGAAGCTCCGCTGTTCTGCCGAACCTCTGTCCGGCTTTGCTGTGTTTCGGAAAAAACAACCATCGCTGTTCGCAGGGTGATTTATACTTAATTACTGATATATGTATGTACAGGTTTATATTGCGATATAACCAAAAAGCGGTGTATCATTTTGTCGGATTCGTTCAATAGGGAGAAATGCGGTGCAAAACGAAAAAACAGCTTTACAATACGAATCAAAACTGATACAATAATAACATCAGGAAAAGCTATGAAACAGGCTCTGCGGCAGTGTTTTGATGTGGTGAGTGAGCATCGGTGCGGCTTGTTTGGCATAGCGAAATATTTGTAAAGGAGAATGCTTTATGAACAAAATCACCGTAAAGAAAAAGCTGACAGCGATTGTTCTGTCTGCACTGACAGCCTTTTCCGTTGGTACCGTTGCGCTGACAGCGTCCCCGAATCTGGTGGCACCCACCGTCTATGCGGCTGTCAGTAAAACAGAAAAGGAAATCATCAATTCTACAAAAAAGATGGTTTTCACTGTAGCCAAGGACGCATTGAAAGATATCTGCCCCTGGATCGGATATGTAACGGAAGGTCTGGATATCCTGCTGGGTGTATCCGGTGTGCTGGACGAAGAAGGCAGCACCTACACCCCGATCAGCAAAGAGGATATGGAACAACTCAGAGAAGAAATCAATGCACAGCTTACTGAGATTAAAAATGAAATTGCACACTCTACTGCCTTTTTGGCAGAATCCTTTAATAATACTTTGCTGACCAACAGTTTTGGTCAGGGTATTGACAGCCTGCATACTTCAGCCTATGAAATTGCCGGACGAATCAACGATATCAGAAGAGCGAATATCAGTGAAAACGACAAGCTGGTTCGTATTGCAGCTCAGATCGGATCCAACAATGAATGGGGCAAAAACGAAGATAATTTTGTTCATCGGATCTCCAATGTCAGGGCAGTATTAAAGGGCGACACTTTTGCCGATTTGCAGGGCAGAGATATTTATCAGATACTTTATGATTATTATAAGCCAAAAAGCTTTTTTACAAGCGAAATTTATGACAATGCTGCACCTTATGTCGAGCGGGCTTTGTGCGAATATTTCTACGCTTATTCTGTCATGATGGAGTGTATGGAAGCTGCCGCAAAGGTTGCTCAGTTTACCGATGATGATGTAAAGGCACTTAACGAAACACAGCAGATTATGTATCATCAGATCGTATCCCTGCCGACTGAAATAGAAGGTGCAATGGCTCGTCAGACGCTGGAAATGTTCGATATTCACAATGCAAACAGCGTTATTTCCCGTTATACTCAGTTTTTGTATAACACTGAATTCAGCCGCTATACATATATTAACAAGGGCAATACGATGAAAGCCGTTAAACAGGAAATCGGAACCTATCTGCCTGACCGTATTGCTGATAACGGTGAGGTAAAAGTAAAAGGCAAATTTGACGGCTCTGCCCCGGATGAGAAGTCTGCTCCTCAAATAGCCTATGATAACGCCACTACTACACTTCAGAACACGCTGGATAATCTGCCAACGGTATCTCTCGATTCAATCGGCGGAATGGGCACATATGTTCAGGAAAACTATCCCGATATAAAAACCGTCTGGAATTATTTGTCCGACAGAGGCTTCACTTATGAAGCATCGGCAGACACTAACACCAACATTCTGGTTGCCAGCGCTTCTGTGAAGGAGTGGGGCGAAGAGCCCAAGCACAAAGGCTATAACGGATATATTTATAATACAGAAAGTCTGTCACCGGAGGATACAAGCTTATACACTTTGACACACAGAAGCGAACGGGATCCCTATGCCGGCACAACCGTGATTACATACTCACATTACTATAAAGCTTTTACTCCTGACGCCATCAAAGCAAAGCCTGTAAAGCTGTTTTACCTTGCAACTGACACTCTGAAAAACAATACGCGCTTTTATTTTGAGGAAACACAGTCGGAAGACGGAAAAACCGATCGTTCATTTCATATAGACTGTATGTCAAGCGGCTCAGCAGGACCACAGAACTGGACAATCAAGTACAGAAAAACAGGCGAAACCGACTGGAATTACATCTATGTTCCCAGTGCTGAATTTGATGCTATAGAATATGCAGACTATGAATTTATGACGGTGACAACGGATAAAGCAGGTAATAATTCCGAGTCAATACTGTTTAATTTCAATGCCTATTTCCCTGAACAAAGACCTTATATCAACGCTGACGGTGAGTATATCGAAGGTAATATTGAGCATTATGCCGCCAACGGCAAGAACTATGCCGTAAACCCGGACGGCAGTGCGGGCGAAGAATTAAGTGATATTTCCATTAGTGAGTTTGAGTTCAGGCTTCTTGAAGACGACACTTATATGATCACTTATTACACCGGCTCTTATGACTCGCTCGAAAAAAGTGAGCTGGTGATTCCGAAAAGCTACAAGGGCAAGAACATCACGATTGTCGGTGATGGAGAACACGTCTTTATGTCCAAAACTACCGGTATAGAAAAAGAATTCTTCCTTGTTTTGAATGAAAATATTTCCCTGATCAGTACAAACGCCTTTGCGGATACACAGGTAGTATCAGTATATGGCAATACCTCGGGTCTGAAGAAAATCGGAGGAGATGCATTCGCCCGGGTTAACAAATACGGCGGAAGATTCCTGAGCATCAAACTGGATTATGAGGGTCATGTCAAGACACCATATGCATTTGTCGGTATCACTCTTTCTGCCACTCTCAAGCACGCAACAACGTTTGATGATAAATCAGAGCTTATCTGGAGAGTGTACTATACATTCTCTGACGAGCATTACTACGATACATCTCGCATTACATGGAACTGGGGCAGCAATTACAAGACTGCTTCTGCCACCGTAACCTGTATAGACGAAAGATGCAACCATACAGAAGATATCCCCGCAACGATCACTAAAGTGATAAACGGAAAAGAAACCGTTTATACTGCAACCGCTGTCATCAACGGTCAGACATTCACGAACTCTGTAACAGCAGACACTGTCTTTGCCAATATTTCCACCGTTTCTTCCAAGAAGATTGCAAAGGGTACGGCACTGACCGTTAACTGCGCTGCTGAAGGCGGCAGCGACGATATCCTCTATTCCGTATTCTACAAGAAGGCTTCTTCTTCCAAGTGGACGACCGTTCAG
>JBGUWM010000252.1:0-5103 GCA_045221175.1 Acutalibacteraceae bacterium
AAGCTCAGTCCGCGTACCAGACTCTCTGCAAAACTCTGAACCCGCCGTTAATGTGACTATCGCAGGCAGAAAACTACCCCAAAGGCGGACACGGGCGCAACGTCACGCTGCCGCACCCGGCAGGCGAGACCCGGGGGACATCGGTGATTGGTTATAGTAGATTGATGTACTGTCAGATCCGCTGTTTATGTGCATGATCCTGCCCTCGTACCAAAATCCGGTCAGACGCTTCCGATAGATTTGTGAGGAACTTTTAGCGGAATGCAGCGGAAACGACAGGGATACTTTGTGGATTCCGGGGATTGATAACGAAGCGATGTGGCATTATTCGTATCAGGTTCTCTTTTATCATTCTGTTATGGACAGGAAAATCAATTTTCAAAACTTCAAAAGTGACAGCATATTAAGTCCTGCTGATTTGAAAAAAACTTCCCGGCAAATCAGCGGTTTTAGGAAAGGGGGATGGGGAAAACCCTTTCTACGCTGTAAAAGGGTTTTCCCCATGTAACTGCCCCGACAAAATTGATTTCCGTATGTTCTGGAGCTGCTCGGTTGACAGCAGTGAGGCGATGGATTGCTTTGTGAGGCTTATTTGTCGTATTGTGACAGAACTTTGCAGAAAACACGACACAACAGCAGACGCCCGGTTGATGACAGGTGCCTGCTGTTGTGAAACGGAAAAGGGGAGATCGTCAGGAATATATACCGCTAAGCCTTTGTTCTTTTTGTTTCTTTTTGCCCTTAATCATGTAATTTATACCAGTGATGAGAAATACAATTTCCGGGACACAGAATAGAATAACAATTAATAAATCATTGAACAGGTTGCCCTCGATTTTTACCACACAATCGCCCGGGTTGTTGGGATCAATATATGCCTGAATGTAATCACCTTCATTAATCTTGCCGGAGGAATAAAACTCTCCACGTTCATACAGTGTATCATTGTAGGCATACTCCAACATATAATAATATTGATAATCGGTGTATGTATGTTTTTTGTGGCGCTTGGTCGTTTTTACAACCCGGACGCTGGTAACATGGGCGTCTACAGTAATCTTGTTTTCAAGCGCTTTGTTGTTGCTGATTCGCTTCAAGACTGCACCGCCGCCAAGTAAAGTCGTAATGATGATCAGAAGAATACTGATAATTATCAGGATTCTTGCGGCGTGAATCATCTGCTCAGGTGTCTGGGGCTTTATTGTTCTGCGAAGGTTGTTGGAGGTACGGTTGTGAGAAACAGTGCTGTTAACGGGAGAGGAACTGATTTCCCGAGAAGCTTGAAAACGGCGGAGTTTTTCATCAAAATTGGCACGACGGACAGCCCGTATTGCTTCGGCACGGTAGTATTTTTTATCAGTTTTGTTTTTCAAAAACCGGATAAGAGATACGAGTTGTATCAGAAACAATAATATCAAAACACCGATTGCACAATAAAAAATGGTGACGAAACGGTCGTTCGATCTGATCATAGAGGAAAATGATAACCATAATATGGAAACAAAACCGATAAAGGCGAGTGAAGCAATTACGTTGCTGATTTTATCGTTTCTTTTTTTCTTAATATCTTTCTCTGAGGGCTCGAAATCATCGACAGAAAAAGACGAAGAAACAGGGGGAGCAGGATTGTTATCCGAAGGAGAATGAAAGAATTGTTCTTTAGTAAAAACACGGTTATCTTCCTCTTTGTTCTGATAAGAGTTGATGTGGGACTTTGGTTCAGCGGAAGAAGTACGGTTATAGGGGTCATTGATATGATAAGAAGCAAACGGGTTGTTGTCCGGCTCCGAAGGATCGGAAGATGAAGAAATCGGCTTGCCATACGAAGAAGGCTCAGAGAAAGGAGCGCTTCCGGAAGAAGATATGCCGGAGGAATAGGCGGATCCGGAAGAAAAGTAGGAATTCGTCAGCAAGGGATTAACGGAATCGGAAGAAGTATCCCGGTGATTCAGCAAAGGATTAACGGAATCGGAAGAAGTATCCCGGTGATTCAGCAGGGGATTAACGGAATCCGAAGAAGCAAACTCCGGATTGCTGAGCAGCGGATTGCTCTCAGAAAAAGAATCCGAAGGTTGAAAACTGCCGGTGCTGCTAAAGCTGCCGTCATTGTTGTCGTCCGGCGAATAGCTGCCCAGACTGCCAAAGGAGCCGTCTGAAAAACCGCCGCCAAAGTCAAGATCGTCGTTAAAATGATCGGTATCTCTGCGATTAGGAAAAGGTGAGTGATTAGGATTGTAAGACATGGCATTGTTCCTTTCGTTTCCGGTTCAAGAGTATATCATTATTATACCATACATCATCGTAACAGTTATCACAAAACTTCGACTTAAATTCTGTAAAAATAAGATAAATCCCGACGATATACAAATTGTATAAAATACAAAATGTATTAAATATCCGTCAGAGAACAAATATATACAATTTGTAATATATACGAATTGTATATTACATAAACGGTACGATCAAGCAGACGGCAGACAAAGCAGAGTCATCTGCTATTGGACAATGGAGGTGTCACGGCAGGACTTTGGCGCTGCAGTGTTCCGCAGATTTACTGATAAAGAAGAGATTCTGAAAAGAGCGCCGAGAAGAGAATCTGAGAAAGTTGACAGGAAAACGCAGCTTATGGATATGATTTCGAATGAAAGCGCCGCAGGCAGGAGAAGATAGCACAGCAAAGAGCAAAAAAACAGCCTGTTCAGCGAAGAACAGACTGTTGTAAACGATCGTTACCGATTCACGCCGACGCCTTGACAGCATCGTAAGAATCTGCGCTATGGGTGGTCAGTATTTTTTTCAGGCGGTATGCAGAATGCCGCATAAGCGGTGAGCTTCAGGCAGATTGTGTACAGGACAGCGGCAAGTGATACCGGCAAAGAAAGAAGACGAGCCGACAGACAGTAGTTGGATTCTGCGGGTTTGTCAGCAGCCGGATCCGGACGCAGCGGTCAGTTGCGGCTGAAATCGGTGAGAATCAGGTCTTTGTTATGCTCCAGCGCCCAGGTAATGTTCCATTCGCTGGAGAAGAGCAGCAAATGCTTGCCCTTCAGATCCTGAATGCGTTTGGTGTCAGAGGTCAGGTTCAGCTTTTTGGGGTCAAGCCCTTCGTTATCAATCCAGCGGATCAGTTCGTAGGGCATGGATTCCAGAATAATGTCTACGTTATATTCGTTTTTCAGGCGATACTCCAGCACCTCAAACTGCAGTACGCCGACAACGCCGACGATGACTTCTTCCATACCGCCGCCAAGGTTCTGGAAAATCTGAATGGCGCCTTCCTGAGCAATCTGTGAAATTCCCTTGACAAACTGCTTTCTTTTCATGGTGTCCTTCAGCCGTACCTGAGCAAAGTGTTCCGGCGCAAAGGTAGGAATGCCTTCAAAGCGCACTTTTTTGGAAGGGGCGCAAACGGTGTCGCCGATGGAGAAAATACCCGGGTCGAATACGCCGATGATGTCACCGGCATAAGCCTCTTCGATGACTTCCCTGTCCTGTGCCATCAATTGCTGGGGCTGCGACAGACGCATTTTTTTATCCCCCTGCACATGATATACTTCCATCTGCTTTTCGTATTTTCCGGAGCAGATTCTCATAAAGGCGATTCTGTCACGATGAGCCTTGTTCATATTTGCCTGTATTTTGAAGACAAAGGCAGAAAACTTGTCATCGAAAGGATCCACCTCGCCGTCAATGGTTTTTCTCGGAAGAGGAGGCGTCGTCATTTTCAGAAAATCCGCTAAAAACGGTTCCACGCCGAAGTTTGTCAGAGCCGAGCCGAAGAAAACAGGCGTCAGCTTTCCGTGACGGACAGCTTCCGGATCAAGAGCGTCGCCGGCGCCTTCCAGCAGCTCAATATCATCACGGAGTATCTGCGCCAGATCATCGCCGAGTCTGTCGTCAAGATTGGGATCGTCAATGGTCAGTTTATCGGTTTCTACCTCACGCTGACCGTTATTCGCTGTGAAGGCGAGTATTTCTTTGGTAGCAAATTCATACACGCCCTTAAAGTCTTTGCCGCAGCCAATCGGCCAGTTCATCGGACAGGTGTGTATTCCCAGCACTTCTTCGATATCTTCCAGAAGGTCATAGGGGCTTTTGGCTTCTCTGTCCATTTTGTTGATAAAGGTAAAGATAGGAATGTCCCGCAGCAGACAGACCTTAAAGAGCTTTCTGGTCTGCGCCTCAACACCTTTGGAAGCGTCAATGACCATAACGGCAGAATCGGCTGCCATCAGGGTACGGTAGGTATCTTCAGAAAAGTCCTGGTGTCCGGGTGTGTCAATGATGTTTACGCAGTAGCCGTCATAGTTAAACTGCATGACAGAGGAGGTGACGGAAATACCTCTTTGCTTCTCAATTTCCATCCAGTCGGACACAGCGTGTTTATCGGTTTTCTTTCCCTTAACAGAGCCGGCAAGCTGTATCGTTCCGGTGTAGAGCAGCAGCTTTTCTGTCAGAGTGGTTTTGCCTGCGTCAGGGTGCGAGATAATCGCAAAGGTTCTTCTTTTTTCTATCAGATCATGATTTACTGTTCCCAAGTTTCTTTCCTCCATCAACTCAGCTATTTTTAATCCAATATAGTATTGTACCGCAAAACCCTTTAATAATCAAGACCTGAAGCTCAGCTTTACAGGGTTTTTGAATGAGTTAAGAACCTGTGAACAAAAAATGAAAAGTTTTGATCAAACTTTTCAAATGTTTGCGGATTCCAAAGGCAGAGTCTTTGGTGGGAGGCTTGGAGGGGTGCGGATATCTGTTGGACACCTATGCCGAAGGCAAAGGCATCCACCGAGCCGACAGGCGAGACAAACCCTCCAACATTACATGAATCCTTATCAACATTTCAGAAGTGGGTCAAGTCCTGCTTAATAAACTTCTCCGTAAAGGGTCAAATCATGATATACAAATGGTAATAAATCAAACGCTATATACAAATTGTAAAAATCTTTTGTGCGGAGAATACTTGACAGTAAAAAAGAGAAGTGTTATAATAACAAAGTCGTCGAAAGCGACAAGAATTGAATAGTTGGTGTTGATAACGATGAGGGTCCACCCGTTCCCATGCCGAACACGGAAGTTAAGCTCATTAGTGCCGAAGATACT
>JBGUWM010000253.1:0-2155 GCA_045221175.1 Acutalibacteraceae bacterium
ATCATATTTACCATGGTACAACCCCCTTTCAAAATTCGTCGCAAGCCGGGCAGAAATCAGTCTCGTCACTTCTGTCTTTCGGCCGTCATCATCCAAAAAGTCCCTTTCCGTATAAACAACAAACAAAATATCATTGATTTGGTCATCGGAAGGTTTTGCATTGCCAATCACAGTACTGCCGACAGGAAGCGCTCCGGCCGATGTATCTCCGATCGTGTGAAGCCTCACACGACTAAAGTCGCGTGCTTCCGGGGGTTTAGTCCCCGGACTTCCTTTCCACCATACAGCGGGAATTCAGCCTTTGGCAGCTTACGCTGCCAGGGCCGCATTCAGGCTAATGAGCGTGGATAAGGTGCAGGTGCTTCTCCTGGAGCATTCCGGAACTTTTGCCGAAATGTCCAACCCTGCCGTTGCCGGCATGGTTTTGAGTATCTCACGAATATAATATCTTGCACCGATGTTGTAAGAGGCATTCAGATCACAGTTGTAGATCTTGCCGGTGGCAAACCGGCAGATGCTGTGATTGCGGTCGATGCCTCTTTCCACTTTCCCGGAACCGTCGAATGCCAGCGCGGATGTGTTCCATGCGCATACGTGGGATACGCGGATTCCGAGACGGTGGGCTTTGCATGCTACCATGCTCTGGATATCCCGACACTTCCACATATGCAGCCGCTGTCTGCGGCTCCTGCCGCTTTTCCTTCCTCCCGGATCCAAGTGTTCGAACACGATCACATCCGCGTTGAATCCTGCTGCGGTTTCCGCGATAAATCTCGCTGTTCCCACCGCAATCTCCCGGTTGAGACTTTCAACGGAAGCCCACAATGCCGGGAAATGACGGTGCCCCTGTTTCATTTCTTTCCTGACCCTGTTCAGCCGATGGTTCAGACAGTCTTCTTCTGCCGGCATCCGGAACATCTTCCTGCCGATGACAGTGCCGTCCGATTTCATGGCCGAACAGGCGCAGGCGTTGTTGATTCCAAGGTCAACCGCCAGGATTACCCGTTCCCGGAGTTCTTTTTCCCGCAGGGATACGTTTTCGCTGAACGGAAACTGCAGAAACCACTGTTTCCCTTTCCGGATCACGGTTGGGCTGAATGCCATGCGCTCAGCGCAATGCCTGGCAATATAATCCGCGTCGGATTTCCTGAAACGGA
Organism: Acutalibacteraceae bacterium; assembly: GCA_045221175.1. Lineage (GTDB taxonomy): Bacteria > Bacillota > Clostridia > Oscillospirales > Acutalibacteraceae > UBA1213. Next base: position 1,158 of record JBGUWM010000253.1, read on the forward strand.
CATCCATCCAGTCCCAGGTGTTCCGGATCCAGACCTTGATCCGGGCAGTATATTCTCCCGTCCGCTCATACATGTTGTCCCGATATAAAACCGGATAGGTATATCCTGCCACCGGTTTTCCGGGAGCCTTTCCGATTCCCTCCTTTTCCCATCTCTTCAGGTTTCCCTGATAAGATTCCACGTTGCCGATCGCTTCGGATATCGCTGACCTGCGTATATAGCTCGGCAGTTTATAGAACAGTTTGTCAAAATCCTCATAGGCAACAGCCGGCCGATTCTTCGTATGATGGATCAGCTTTTCAACATACATCTGCTGTGCCTGCAGTGTTTTGATCTGTATAATTCCTTCCCAGCGCTCCATGCATACACGGATCAGGTAGGAAACGGCATCGCGATAGATCCGGACCATTGCCTGAACCGGTTTGGCAGATTCCATATGGATTTTGGCACCGTAGGTTGTAAACTGCTGCATCCGTCGTTTCCTCCTTTCCGAAAGACTTTTTGAAGAAGCAGGAGACCGTTATTTTGTTCTCTGTTCCCGAATATACCGCTCCACCTGCTCCATACTCCTGTCACTGACGGTCGCGATGAAATAACTGGGATTCCACATGTGTCCTCCCCATAGCTGCCGTTTCAGTTCCGGGTGAGCAAGGAACAGCCATCTGGCAGTATTTCCCTTGAAAATCTTGATTGCATCAGAGGGCCGGAACTGCGGTTTGCAGTCTACCAGCAGATGAATATGGTCCGGCATGACTTCCATAGCAATGATCTTTGTCTGCAAACTGTCTGCAATCTCCTGCAGATGCTTCTTGACTTCCTCTTCCAGCCCGGAAACGAAGAGCTGTTTCCTGTATTTCGTACACCATACGATGTGGTACCGGAGAGAGTACACATATCCGCGACCATGCGTAACATCTTCTGGAATACTTAAAAAATCGACTTTCTTCATACAGAAATTATACCATATGTATTCAAAAATAGCAACAAAAAAACCGCCT
>JBGUWM010000254.1:0-9283 GCA_045221175.1 Acutalibacteraceae bacterium
AGGAGCTAAAGCTCCTGCGGTGAGGTTGCCTCGTCGCAGCCGATGTTAAGCGAGCTTACATCGGGCTTTGCTCCGAGTTAAACAGACTGTACTGAACGCTCGGAATCATTATGTGTCGGTTCCTGATCGGCACAGCGGTGTTTTCTGTTTGTGGGTGCGTTGATCATGTCATGCCGGTCGATACTGATGATTACGGCATTGGTCTGAATCCTTTGTAAAGGACAAAGCTGACAATCAGGTGAAAAAGGCGCCCTTATTCTGCCATGATTTCGTCATAGGCTTTTTTCAGAGCGAAAACCTTTCTTGCTACCCTGTCGAACTGATCGGGGGTGAGGGACTGTGCGCCGTCGGAAAGAGCGTGCTTGGGGTCGTTGTGAACTTCGATCATCAGACCGTCTGCTCCTGCAGCCACGGCGGCAAGCGCCATCTGCTCTACTAAGGAAGATTTGCCGGTGGCATGGCTCGGGTCGACGATAACGGGCAGGTGCGAGCGTTTTTTGACTACGGGAACAGCAGACAGATCAAGAGTATTTCGGGTGGCTGTTTCAAAGGTCCGGATGCCTCTTTCACAAAGAATAACCTTGTTGTTGCCGCCTGCCATGATATACTCAGCGCTCATCAGCCATTCTTCGATGGTGCTGGAAAGTCCTCGCTTCAGCAGAATCGGCTTGTCGATTTTGCCCAGCTCTTTGAGCAGCTCAAAATTCTGCATATTTCTGGCGCCTACCTGAATGATATCGACGCTTTCAAACATATCAATATGAGATACACGCATGATCTCTGTTACAATCGGCAGTCCGGTGGCTTTTCTTGCGCCCTTGAGCAGATCCAGTCCCTCGGATTTCAGCCCTTGGAAGGAATAGGGAGAGGTTCTTGGCTTGAAGGCGCCTCCACGCAGAAAAGAAGCGCCTGCGCGCTTTACTCTTTCGGCTACATAGTTGATTTGCTCTTCGGTTTCTACCGAACAGGGGCCTGCCATGATACATAAACTGCCGTCGCCGATGGTCTGACCTGTCGGAAGCTCTATGACGGTGTTGTCGGGGTGAAATTTACGGTTTGCCTTTTTGTAAGGCTCCTGTACACGGCGCATACTCTCAACAACTTCCTGAGCGTTTACCCAGTCCTCATCAATTTGTGTAGTATCGCCGATGAGTCCCAGAACGGTGGATTCCACCCCCTGCCATGTATTTACCTTGACGTTGTAGCGCTCTTCAAGTGTGGTCTTGAAAAGTGTGAGCTGTTCCTTGTTGGCATTTTGTCTGATAACGATAATCATGTTTTTTTCCTCCGTAAAATTAAATTGATATATAAAAAAAACCGGAACCCCTGCGGATTCCGGTTTATATCCTGATATTACTGATTGATTCAGAAGCTCTGCAAATGATTACAATGCAGCGGCTCTTATTCTTGTCAGGTCAGATATAGTTTGGAATTTCTCGCAGCCCAAATGATTTTTCCATACATACCAATAGCATGAAAAGGTAAAAAAGTATGTAAAAAATCGTGCGGACATTTTTTTCATTCCAAACTATCCTTTCATCAAAATGATAGTTCAATATTATACCCGATTTCCGGCTTTGTCAATAGTTGCCAAAAAAAACATCAGGTGGTTTTTGGGGGCAGTACTGCAGCCGACAGCAGGTGTAAAAACGGTATGGCAGATCATGAAACAACAGAAGTGCTGCTGTCAGTGAAACACAGGATTACAGCTCTGCTATGATATCTCTGCAGATCTGCATGGGGGAAGCGTCTGCGTTGACAACCAGTCCGGCAGCTTCACGATACAGCGGCAGGCGCTGTTCGTAGAGTTTTTTGATATACTCGTCTTTATCGGGGCGGTTCAGCAGAGGACGGGTAGTATCATGCCTGAGCCGCTGCGCCGCAACCTCAGGAGAAATATCCAGCAAGACGATCCGGCAGCCGTTGCTGCGAAAGGCGTCTACGTTTTCGGGAAAGGTCAGAGTGCCGCCGCCGGCAGCAATGACAAGCCCGTTTTTGGCAGCCAGCTCGGCAGCGGCGTTACGCTCCAGCATTCTGAAATGTGCCTCGCCGCTTTCGGCAAAAATTTCGGAAACGGTTTTGTGTTCCTGCTTTTCAATATATTTGTCCAGATCAATAAACGCCATGCCGGTCTTTTTGGCAAGCAGACTTCCGATCGTGGTTTTTCCGCAGCCCATAAAGCCGCACAGAACAATATTTTTGCGGTTCATTGTGTACGCCAACCTCCTGTCAGGCAAACAGCCTGTTTTGTTCCTTTGCGCTGTCCTCTGCAAGCTGCAAAAGCGCTTCTTCGTCATATTCCGAGCCGTCCCAGATTCTGTGGGCGACGGCAGCCTGACCTACCAGCATTGCCATACCGCCGGCAGCTTTTGAGCCGTTTGACAAGGCGGTTTCAATCAAACGGGTATGCAGGGGATTGTAAACAGCGTCGAAGACGCATTGGCATCGGGACAGGACTTTTTCCGAAACGGGCATGGCGTCTGTATGCGGATACATTCCTACCGGAGTGGCATTGATCAGCAGATCAATGTCGCCGCCGACGTCTGTCAGCAGACAGGAGCCGGCTTTTTTGAAATCAAGCTTGTCCGAAAGCTCTTTCAGCAGAGCTTCACACAGGGCAGCGTCCTCCTGTCTGGCGGCGATGACAATCTCACAGCCGGCAAGAGCCGCTTCAAAAGCAAAGGTACGGGCTACTCCTCCGCAGCCGAGTATTACAACCTTGCCGCAAAGAGGGATTCTGCTGTGCTGCAGCGCCAGTAAGAAACCGTCCGGATCGGTTGTAAAGCCTTCGGAACCGTTTTTGTTGCATACGGTATTGACAGCGCCGTATAAAGCGGCTTTTTTGTCAATACGATCCAGAAAAGGCATGATTCGCTGTTTATGGGGAATGGTAATATTGTATCCGTCAAGCTGCTGCAGGGTTGTCATCTCGGCAGACAGCTTTTCGGGCGGAATGTCAATCACTGTATAATGCCCGCTGGTGCCGGCAAGCTCAAAAAGACGGCGGTGAATAAAAGGGGACATGGTATGACCAATTGGATGACCTATGACAGCGTAGTTTCTTTCATTCATATAATAAGCTTCCTTTCTATATGTGAATAAGGCAGGGGAATAATTTTTGCTTTTGGCGAAAAGCGGATAAAAAAGTTTCAATCATAAAAAACTTGAAGAAAATTAAAAATTGTGCTTGACAAAACAGGCAATACCCTATAAGATTTGAGTAGGGAATTGTGTTAATGAAGAAAAAGCTTTCTTCGCTGTTTTGTATTGTAGCATAAACGAACGGTTTTGTCTATCTGCAGTTTGAAACAGCATTGCACAGTTTTGCATATCTTTTTATTTTTTAGGAGGAGTTACCAATGGTACTTGAGAAAGTAAAGGCTATTCTTAGCGAGCAGTTTGGTGTTGAAGAGGATAAGATTACTCCTGAGACATCTCTGATCGACGATCTTGATGCAGACTCTCTGGATGTTGTTGACCTGCTCATGTCAATTGACGATGAGTTCGAGGTTGAGGTTCCTGATGAGGAAGTTGAAAACATAAAGACTGTTGATGATCTCGTTAAGTATATTGAAAACCATAAGGCATAAACAACGGAATAGCGGCTGCTTTTGACGGCAGCCGTTATTTTTTTGCTCTTTTCTATTGAAAAACCGTCTGCATAACGGTATAATAAAGGCTGTATGAAGTTTTTGTAACTGAGGAAAGGATTGAAAAATCATGGCACAACAGAAAAAAATGGTAGAAGCCATCACGTCAAGAGACGTAGATTTTGCAAAATGGTATACCGATATTGTCAAGAAGGCAGAGCTGGCAGATTATTCCGGCGTAAAGGGCTGTATGGTGATCCGTCCCTACGGCTATGCAATATGGGAGAATATGCAGGCTGATATGGACAGACGCTTTAAGAAAACAGGTCATGAAAACGTATATATGCCGATGTTTATTCCGGAAAGTCTGCTGCAGAAGGAGAAAGATCATGTAGAAGGCTTTGCACCCGAATGTGCATGGGTTACGGTTGGCGGCAGTGAAAAGCTGACGGAACGGCTGTGTGTTCGTCCTACCTCTGAAACCCTGTTCTGCGAGCATTATGCAAAGGTCATCAATTCCTACCGTGACCTGCCGAAGCTCTATAACCAATGGTGCTCTGTTGTACGCTGGGAAAAAACAACCCGTCCCTTCCTGAGAACCTCTGAGTTTTTGTGGCAGGAGGGGCATACCATGCACGAAACCGAGGAGCAGGCAAGAGAAGAAACACTGAAAATGCTGCAGGTCTATATTGACTTTTATAAAGAAACACTGGCGATTCCGGTCGTTTCCGGCAGCAAAACAGAAAAAGAGCGTTTTGCCGGTGCAGAGGAAACCTATACGGTGGAGCCGATGATGCATAATGGCGTTGCACTGCAGGGCGGTACGTCACATTACTTCGGCGACGGCTTTGCCAGAGCCTTCAACATCACCTTTACGGGACGTGATAATACGCTGCAGTATCCCTTCCAGACATCCTGGGGTACGTCCACTCGTATGATCGGCGCCATTATCATGGTACACGGTGACGATGACGGTCTGAGACTGCCGCCCCGTATTGCGCCGATTCAGGTTGCCGTGATTCCTGTTGCTCAGAAAAAAGAGGGCGTTCTCGAAAAAGCCAACGAGCTGAAAAACCGCCTGCTTGACCGTGAGTTCCGTGTCAAGCTGGACGACAGCGACAAAGCACCCGGCTGGAAGTTCAGTCAGTATGAGATGCTCGGCGTGCCGGTTCGCATTGAAATCGGACCGAAGGATATTGAAAATGATCAGTGTGTTCTTGTCCGCCGTGATACCCGTGAAAAGATGACGGTTGCTTTGTCAGAACTGGAAACGGTTGTCGAGCAAACTCTGAAGGACATTCATGACAATATGTATAACGAGGCTCTGAACAATCTGGCAGAAAAGACGTTTGTGGCAACAACCCATGATGAATTTCTGGATATTGCCGCAACGAAGCCCGGTTTTATCAAGGCGATGTGGTGCGGCGACAGCGCCTGCGAGGATAAGCTGAAGGAAGAAACAGGCGGTGTTAAATCTCGCTGCATTCCGTTTCATGAGGAGCATCTTGCCGACACCTGCGTTTGCTGCGGCAAGCCTGCAAAGCACATGGTTTACTGGGGCAAGCAGTATTGATTCGATATCTGTCCCTGCTTTCCGTCCGGAACACTTTCGTTTTCGACGGATCCGAAAAGAATGATTCCGATTCCCACGGCTCTTTGAAGGGCTGTGGGAATTGTTTTATCTGCCATCGGAAAGGGACGAAAAGCGTAAAAGTCATTGAAAAAAGGCATGATCTTATGTATAATGAATTGAAACAGCCAAAGGTTTGAAAAAAGAAGGGAGCCTTATCATGGATATCAGAAGAATAAACGCAGACGAAATTACTGCTGCAGTCAAAAAGCTGTTCATGGATTTGAATTACTACATCGGCGAGGATATTTCAAATGCGCTGAAGAATGCACAGGCGTGCGAAACCTCTGATACGGCGAAAAGTGTCATAGATCAGATATTGCAGAATCATCGGATTGCCGCTGAAGAACAGGTGCCGATCTGTCAGGATACGGGTATGGCGGTGCTGTTTGTGGAATACGGCGATCATGTAGTGATCGAAAACGGCAGCTTTGAAGAAGCGGTGCAGGAAGGCGTGCGGCAGGCATATATCGACGGTTATCTGAGAAAATCCGTGGTGAACGATCCGGTATTTGACAGGGTGAACACCAAGGACAATACGCCTGCCGTTATCTATACAGATATTGTAAAGGGTGATACCGTCAGAATACTGGCAGGCTGTAAGGGATTTGGCAGTGAGAATATGTCCGCCGTCAGAATGCTGACGCCCTCTGCCGGTCTGGAGGGTGTCAAGCAGTTCATTATGGATACGGTGAATCATGCAGGACCGAACCCGTGTCCGCCGATGGTGGTAGGCGTCGGTATCGGCGGTACCTTTGAAAAGGCTGCGCTGCTGGCGAAAAAGGCGACGCTGCGTTCTGTCGATTCTCACAATGCGGATCCACGGTATGCCTGTCTTGAAGAGGAGCTTCTGGACAGCATCAATCGGACAGGCTTCGGCCCTGCGGGTCTGGGCGGCTCAACAACAGCCATCGGCGTCAATATCGAAACATTTCCCACGCATATTGCCGGAATGCCTGTTGCGGTGAACATTTGCTGTCACGCTGCCAGACACAAAGAAACAGTTATCTGAACGTCCTGTTTGCACACAAGTCAAGACTATTCTGCGCTGCGCAGAGTGCGGAACACGCTGCTGCTGTCCATACAGCAGAGGGTGATGATCATGAGGGAGGTATTATGATGATAAAGAAAATTCAGTTGCCGCTGACAGATGAAGTGATCCGTGAGCTTCATGCCGGTGACAGCGTATTGCTGACAGGAACCTTGATTACCGGCAGAGATGCGGCACATAAAAGACTGTATGAACTGATCGAAAAGGGAGAAGAACTGCCCGTTACTATTGCGGGAGAAGTGATCTATTACGTGGGACCTGCGCCTGCTAAGCCGGGTCATGCCGTTGGTCCGGCAGGACCGACCAGCAGCTATCGTATGGATAAATATACACCGGCGCTGCTGGATCGTGGGCTGAAGGGCATGATCGGCAAGGGTGCCAGAAATGCTGAAGTGGTAGAGTCTATGAAAAAGAACGGCGTGGTCTATTTTGGCGCCATAGGCGGTGCGGCTGCGCTGATTTCACGCAGTATCAAACATTCCGAGCTGCTGTGCTATGAAGATCTGGGGACAGAAGCAATCTATCGTTTTACGGTAGAGGATTTTCCTGCCGTTGTGGTCATTGACGCTTACGGTGAGAGCGTTCTGGTAACAGAACCGAAAAATAACTGACGCAGTCAGAAAAAGAGGGAGAGACAGCACGGCTTTTGTGCGAAGAATATGAAAATTGTCATTGCAGGTCTTGGTATCATTGGTGGTTCTCTTGCCAAGGCAATCAAAAAATATACGGATCATGAAATATACGGTATCAACCGCAGCAAGGCGCCGCTTGCCAAGGCGCTGGAGTGCGGCGCTATAGACGGTGTGGGTGATGATGAAACCCTGAAAAATGCCGATATGCTGATTCTGGGAACTTATCCCCGGGCAGCGGTGGAGTTTGTCAGGAATCATGCCGACAACATCGGCAAAAACTGCATCGTTGTCGATACCAGCGGCATTAAAACGGAAATCTGCTCCGAGCTGACGGCTCTTGCAAAGGAATACGGTTTTACGTTTATAGGCTTTCACCCTATGGCAGGCAAAGAGAAAAACGGTTTTGACGTATCCGAGGCAGACTTGTTTTCCGGCGCCAGCGCCATTCTGATTCCCGGTGATGCGCCTGCCGGCGCCATTAAAACAGTGGCTGATCTGACCAAGAAGATCGGCTTCGGAAAGGTGGTTTATACTACCCCCGAAGAGCATGACAGAATGATTGCCTTCACTTCACAGCTTCCTCATGTACTTGCCTGCGCTTATGTGTTCAGTCCGCAGTGTCCCAGACATGACGGATTTTCAGCAGGCAGCTATCGTGACGTTTCAAGAGTGGCGAATATCAATGCACAGCTCTGGTCGGAACTGTTTATAGAAAACCGTCAGCCTCTGGTGGAAGAAATCCAACTGCTCATCGACCACCTCAGGGAGATTCAGCAGGGCATAGAAAAGGGCGACAGAGCGGAGCTGGCAAAGCTGCTGCATCAGGCAAAGGTGATCAAGGAGGCGTTAGGCGAATGAAAAAGGTTCATGTAGGTACCGGCAGAAGCTATGATATACTGATCGGACACCATCTTCTCCAAAAGGCAGGAGAGTTTATCCGCCCGCTGACAAAAGCGATTCGTGCCGTCATCGTCAGCGACACCAACGTGGCGCCGCTGTATGCCGAAACGGTAAAAAGCTCTTTGGAAGAGAACGGCTTTGAAACCTCTGTGTTTGTATTTCCTGCAGGAGAAAGCAGTAAGCGGCTTTCAACGATTGAAAAAATGTATCAGCATTTTTATGAACACAACATCACCAGAACAGATATTGTCGTTGCGCTGGGCGGCGGTGTTACCGGAGATATGGCAGGCTTTGCGGCGGCAAGTTATCTTCGGGGCATAGACTTTGTGCAGATTCCCACCACGCTTTTGTCACAGGTAGATTCTTCCGTAGGCGGAAAAACCGGCGTTGACCTTCCCGCAGGCAAAAATTTAGTCGGCGCTTTCTGGCAGCCGGTTTTAGTGCTGATTGATCCCGAAACCCTGCAGACGCTGCCGGAGGCATTTTTCCGTGACGGACTGGGCGAAGTGGTCAAATATGGCTGTATCCGCAGCAACGCATTGTTTGAACGGCTTGAAAAGGAAAATGCCGCTGACTTCATTGATGATCTGATAGAAGAATGCGTGTCCATCAAGCGTGACGTGGTGGAGCATGATGAGCGTGATACGGGTGAGAGGGCTATTCTGAATTTCGGACATACCTTTGGTCATGCGCTCGAGAAGCTGACGGATTACAGCGGTATGACCCACGGAGAAGCGGTGGCGCTGGGTGCGGCGCTGCTGACACGCATCAGCGAACAAAAGGGTCTGACGGCAGCGGGAACCGGTGAACGGCTTGAAAAACTGCTGAAAAAATACGGACTGCCGACAGAGAGTGATTTTTCGACGGAAACAATACTTGCCGCCACAAAGGGCGACAAGAAAAGTACCGGAAAAAATATTAATTTTGTGCTCCTCAGGCAGATCGGTGATTGCTTTATTTATCCTGTATCCGTGGAGCAAATGAAAGATTTTGCCGGAGTGAAATAAAAGAATCCGTTTTTTTCAATCTTTTATATTATCAGAATTGAAAAAGAGCAACTCATTTTAATTCCCTTTATTGTATAATTGATTCATCGTTAAAGATAAACAGCGCTGTTACCTAAGACGGTAATCCGCACAACGGCAAGTTGTGCGGATTGTCCGGAAAAAGCAGTCTGTCATAGCCGACCGGTGCAAAGTATGACGCAGTCTGGTGCCGGCTATGACAAAATGATTGTGATTTTCAGATGGCTGTGAGATACGGTTATGTCATGCAGCAGGATGGTTGTGCCGCAATAGTATGTTGGGTCAAACGGATTGTTTCCGGTTCCGGTAAGGAAAAATGTCAGTCACTTTGCAGTCACTTGGACAGACTATAACCAATCACCGATGGTACCCGGGTCTCGCCTGCCGGCTCGGTCGGTGCTTCTGCTTCGCAGAGGTGTCCACTGGACACCCGCACCCTCTTAGGCGGCGGGTGC
>JBGUWM010000255.1:0-7242 GCA_045221175.1 Acutalibacteraceae bacterium
CCCAACCCCCCCCCCGACTCGCTGCCCGCAGGCAGCGAAATGCTCTTGTAAGTTATGGACGGAATAAAATTGAATCGAGATAAAGACCGGAAAATCAGGGGTTGTTGCCCCTGATTATTTATGTTTTATGCCTCTCTTGTCAGAGAATAAAAAGCATAAGGTGCAAATCTGTATGTAGTAAGCGAGCGACAGTGAATGACAGTGAATGACAGCGAAGGCACTTCGCCGCATTTTTTTATTAAATTCGACATGGGTGTTGTGCTACAATAGGCAGGCTGCCGACAGAGTATATTTAACAGGAAACAATGCGCTTTGAAAGTGGTTTTTGTGAGAAATGACAGAGAAGGCAAAACAGGGCGCTGAATGGCTTGAAAGCTCGTCTTTGAGCGAGTTTGAAGGGATTTTCCGATGATTGGAAGGAGTAATTGAAATATTTTTGCATTTTTAATAAAAAGTAGCATAAAAAGACTTGAAATTTATCCAAAATTAAGCTATGATATAAGTATCTAAATTGAAGTCTTGTAAAAAGGAGTGTTATATATGCAGATAGGTCCGGAAAACACCGGTCGCTCAGAGCTTGACTTGTTCCATAGCGGTGAAAACTATCACGCTTACCGCTTTATGGGCGCACACAAGATGAATATTCTCGGCAAGGACGGCCTGATGTTCAGAACATGGGCGCCAAACGCCAGATCGGTTTCCGTTGTGGGCGATTTTAACGGCTGGGACCGTACCAGAAACTGGATGCACCGTATTTCAGACGGCGGTGTGTGGGAATGCTTTGTCGCTGATGTGACAGAGTCATACACCATCTATAAGTACAGTATCGAAACGTATGACGGTTCCTGTGTGCTGAAATCCGACCCCTATGCTCACCATTTTGAAACCCGACCCAACACGGCGTCGGAATATGTGGATATTGACGGCTATGAATGGCACGATGCGGATTGGCAGCAATATAAAAAAGAGCATGAGTCATACAGCAGCCCGATGAATATCTATGAGATTCATGCAGGCTCCTGGAGAAAATACAAGGACGGCAATTACTTCTCTTACAGCAAGCTGGCAGATGAGCTGATCCCCTACGTCAAGGACATGGGCTATACCCATATTGAGCTGATGCCTTTGACAGAATATCCCTTCGACGCTTCGTGGGGCTATCAGGTAACGGGCTATTATGCGGTAACCTCCCGCTACGGAAGTCCGTTTGACTTCATGAACTTTGTAGACAGATGCCATCAGGCAGGTATCTCCGTCATTATGGACTGGGTGCCGGCGCATTTCCCGAGAGATGCCCACGGTCTTGCACGTTATGACGGAACACCGTGCTATGAATATGCCGACCCCCGCAAGGGCGAGCATAAGGACTGGGGTACGCTGGTGTTCGATTACGGCAGAAACGAGGTTGTCAGCTTCCTGATTTCCAGCGCTATGTTCTGGCTGGATTATTTCCATATCGACGGTATCCGTGTAGATGCGGTGGCGTCGATGCTGTATCTCGATTACAGCCGCCGTGACGGCGAATGGGTACCCAACAAGTTCGGCGGCAAGGACAATCTTGAAGCGGTTGCTTTCCTGCAGAGGCTGAACGAGGCAACCTTCCGCTACTTCCCCGAGGTGCTGATGATTGCCGAGGAATCAACGTCATGGTCAATGGTTTCCCGTCCTACCTATATGGGCGGTCTGGGCTTCAACTATAAATGGAACATGGGCTGGATGAACGATATGCTGCATTACTGCTCGCTGGATCCGCTCTATCGTCCCTTTAACCACGATAATCTTACCTTCTCGTTCTTCTACGCCTTCTCCGAAAACTTTATCCTGCCCATCTCCCACGATGAGGTGGTTTACGGCAAAGCGTCCCTCATCAACAAGATGCCCGGCAACTATGAGATGAAGTTCGCAGGAGAAAGAACCTTCCTGGCATATATGATGGCGCACCCCGGCAAAAAGCTCACCTTCATGGGCACCGAGTTCGGACAGTTCAAAGAGTGGGATTATTCCTGCGAGCTGGACTGGATGCTGCTGGAATATCCTGCCCACGATGCGATGAAGAACTTTGTGCGTGCGCTGAACCACTTCTACATAGACAACAGCCCCATGTGGGAGGTTGACTTTACATGGGAAGGCTTTAACTGGATCTCTAACGACGACTATACGCAGAGCTGTATCAGCTTCCGCAGAATCGACAAGAAGGGCAACGAAATCATTGTTGTATGTAACTTCCAGCCTGTTCTGCGTGAGAATTACCGCATCGGTGTGCCGATTGACGGTACTTACAGCGAAGTGTTCAATACAGAGTGGTCTGAATTCGGCGGTTGCGGCATTTCCAACGGTACGGCTATCGTTTCCGAAGATGTGCCGATGCACGGTCTGCCTCAGTCAATTTCGCTGACGCTGCCGCCGCTGTCGGTCATGTACTTCAAGTGCGTCCGCAAAAAACCGAAAAGAAAGCCCCGCAAAAAAGCCGAGGCTGCCGCAGACGGTACGGAGGCACCAAAGAAGACGACCCCTAAGAGAACGACCAAAAAGGCAGACGCAGCCGAAGGCGAGGTTGCCGAAGTAAAGCCCAAGAGAACCCGCAAAACCAAAAAAGCGGCTGAAGCGGCAGAGGCTGAGAAGGCTGCCGATCAAAAGGAAGAATAAGCAGAAGCCGGCTTTGGCAATCAAAACGAAGCCGGCAGCGCTTAGCGTATAAAAATAAAAACAAAAGATGTTCCGTGATAAAAAGGAGGAGAATTTGTTATGTATCCGAAGCAAGAAGTAGTGGCAATGCTGCTTGCAGGCGGACAGGGAAGCCGTCTGGGTGTGCTTACTCAGAAGCTGGCAAAGCCTGCCGTGCCTTTTGGCGGCAAATACCGAATCATCGACTTTCCGCTTTCCAACTGCGTCAATTCCGGTATTGAAGCGGTTGGCGTTCTGACGCAGTATCAGCCGCTGGTACTGAACGAGTATATCGGCAGCGGTCAGCCGTGGGATCTGGACAGCATGAACAGCGGCGTTCGTGTACTGTCACCGTATCAGCAGATTAAGGGAACAGACTGGTACAAGGGTACGGCGAATGCGATCTATCAGAATATCAATTATATCGACAGATATAATCCTGATTTTGTTGTGATTCTTTCCGGTGACCATATCTATAAGATGGATTACTCCAAGATGATTGCGTTCCATAAGGAAAACAATGCCGACTGTACCATCGCTGTCATCGACGTGCCGCTGGCGGAGGCGTCACGCTTTGGTATTATGAATACCAACCCCGACGGCTCGATCTATGAGTTTGAAGAAAAACCCGAACACCCCAAAAGCACTAACGCTTCTATGGGTATTTATGTGTTCAGTTGGGATAAGCTGAGAAAGTATCTGATCGAAGACGAGAATACCGAAGGCTCCGAGCATGACTTTGGCAAGGACGTCCTGCCCAAGATGCTGAAGGACGGCTGCAGAATGTTTGCTTATCAGTTCCAGGGCTACTGGAAAGACGTCGGTACCATCGACAGTCTGTGGGAGTCCAATATGGATCTGCTGGATCCCAACGTTCCTCTTGACCTGAGCGACGAAAGCTGGAAAATCTATTCCAGAAATCCCGTTGTACCGCCGCAGTATATTGCGGACGGCGCACAGGTTCAGAATTCCATGATTGCAGACGGCTGCGACATCAGCGGCTCCATCGACTTTTCGGTGCTGTTCTCCAACGTCGTTGTCAAGCCCGGCGCAGTGGTTCAGGATTCTATCATTATGCCCGGCAGCGTTATTGAAGAGGGCGCAGTGGTACAGTATGCGATCGTATCCGAAAACACGGTCATCGGCAAGAACGCTCATGTCGGCGCCCGTCCGGAGGATATTGAAGACAAGGATCAGTGGGGCATTGCCGTCATCGGCGATAACCTGAAAATCGGTGCAGGCGCTAAGATTGCACCGAAGGAAATGATTGCGAAAGATGTAGAGGGGGTTGAATGATCATGCGTGGCAATAATGTAATGGGAATTATCTTCTCTAATCTTCATGAGAATCTTATCAGTCAGCTTACAGAACTGAGAACCATGGGTGCCGTTCCCTTTGGCGGAAGATATCGTCTGATCGACTTTCCGCTGTCCAATATGGTCAATTCCGGTATCAATAAAGTCGGCGTCATCACAAAGACCAACTACCAGTCCCTGATCGACCATCTCGGCGCCGGCAAGGCGTGGGACCTCTCCAGACAGAGAAACGGTCTGTTTATTCTGCCGCCCTTTATGGATCCTAACGATTACGCTAACCGTGTCAAGACGTTTAATGCGATTATGCCCTTCCTGAAAAATTCCAGCGAAGAGTATGTGGTCATCTCCGACTGCGACGTCATCTGCAATATCGACTTCCAGAAGGTGTATGAAAAGCACTTGGCAGACGGCGCCGACATCACCCTGATCTATAAGCGTGACGTGCTTCCCCCGAAGCTCCAGAATCCGATGGTGCTTTCCTTTGACGCCAAGGGCAGAGTCAACGACGTTTTGGTAGACCCGTCTATCAGCGGAAGCTGCAGCTATTATATGAATATTATGCTCATCAAGAGAGAGCTGCTGATGAAGCTGGTAACCCAGTGTATCAGCAAGAATACCATGAGCTTCAAGCGTGATATCATTCAGGCGGAATACAAGAATCTTGCCGTTTACGGCTATGAGATTGAGGGCTTTGCGCCGATGATCACCTCTATGAGCGATTATTTCAGCGCCAATATGTCTTTGAAGAAGAAGGAAGTCAGAGACGACCTGTTCAACGGCAGCCGCCCGATCTATACAAAGGTTCGTGACGATATGCCTACCAAGTACGGTCTGGGGTCCAAGGTTTCCAACTCGATGATCGGCAACGGCTGTCTGATCGAGGGCGAGGTGGACAACTGCGTACTGTTCAAGGGCGTACATATCGGCAAGGGAACAAAGGTGTCCAACTGCGTGATCATGCAGGATACCCGAATCGGCGACAACTGCAGCCTGAGTTATGTGGTTGTGGATAAGGACGTTATGATCCGTGACGGCAAAACCCTTGCAGGACAGCCGTCTTATCCGGTATATATCGGCAAGCTCAGCGTAGTCTGATAAAAAAAGAGAAATAATCTCGTATCTTACTGTGAGGAACGGCGCAGCGCTGTTTCTCTGCGGAGTGCTTTTCGTAATATGGAAAGATATCACGGTCAGCGAAGGATACAAAGTATAGCGGCGAATGCCGTGTTTTGGAGGTGTTGTAATGAAGTGTCTGTTTGTAACAAGTGAAGCCCAGCCGTTTGCTGCGTCGGGCGGACTGGCAGATGTTTCAGGGGCGTTGCCCCATGCCCTGCGCCAGCGTCTGATTGGGTGTCGGATTGTCATGCCGTATTATGACGAGATACCGCAGATATTAAAGGATAACCTGCGTTTTGTCACCAGCTTTTCTGTTCCTGTTTCATGGAGAAGGCAGTATTGCGGTGTGTTCGAAACGAGGTATAACGGTGTAGTATACTATTTTCTGGATAATCAGTATTACTTCAAGCGTCAGGGAATGTACGGTCATTATGACGATGCGGAGCGGTTTGCGTTTTTCAGCCGTGCCGTATTGGAAATGCTGCCGTATGTAGATTTTAAGCCCGACATCATTCACTGCAACGACTGGCAGACGGCTCTGGTGCCGACCTATTACACTCTGTTTTATGCGCAGAATGAATGGTTCAAGGGGATTAAAACAATTTTTACGATCCATAATATTCAGTATCAGGGTAAATACGGCTCTGATCTGTACGAAGAAGTTGTCGGCATTCCGCCGCAGGGACGTTCTCTGCTGGACTGGGACGGCTGTATCAATTATATGAAGGGTGCAATTGAAACAGCCAACCGTGTAACAACGGTCAGCCCCAGTTATTCATGGGAGATTCGTGACCCGTGGTTTTCGCACGGACTGGACGCTATTCTGAACGCCCGTGCGTGGAAGATCCGTGGTATATTAAACGGTATTGACACTACTTCATACGATCCGGAAACGGATATTCAGCTCTTTGAGCATTATACCGCCGAAAATCTGGCAGGTAAGGCTGTGAACAAGCAGAAGCTGCAGGAACGACTGGGTCTGGAGCAGAATGCAGAGGTTCCGCTGATCGCCATGGTCACAAGGCTGGTTACTCACAAAGGACTTGATCTGGTCAAAAGTGCATTGGATCAGTTAATGAAAGAGGAATATGTTCAGTTTGTCATTCTCGGTTCCGGCGACTGGGAATACGAGAGCTTTTTCCGTTCCATGCAGGACAGGTATCCGGGCAGGCTGTGTGCTTGTCATGGCTTTATACCGGAGCTTTCACGCAAGATCTACGCAGGAGCAGATATGTTCCTGATGCCGTCCAAATCCGAGCCGTGCGGACTTTCGCAGATGATTGCGCTGCGTTACGGCACCATTCCGGTGGTGCGTGAGGTAGGCGGTCTGCGAGATTCCATTACAGACTGCGGCAGCGGCGACGGCAACGGTTATACGTTCCGCAACTATGATGCAATGGATATGTTAGCCTGCATTCGCCGTGCGATAGCGGGTTACTGGCAGAAGGACGGCTGGGAAGCGTTGATCAGGCGTGCCATGAGCTGCGACAACAGTTGGACTCGCTCGGCTACTGAATATGTCAATATGTACCGTGAGGTAATCGCAGAGGGCTGACCATAAGTATGGTTCCGAAGTGTTGCCTTCATCGGTACTGACAAGGATAAAAAGCAGGGACTCATCTATATTGGTG
Organism: Acutalibacteraceae bacterium; assembly: GCA_045221175.1. GTDB lineage: Bacteria > Bacillota > Clostridia > Oscillospirales > Acutalibacteraceae > UBA1213. The sequence goes on from JBGUWM010000255.1 coordinate 6,728, forward strand.
AGTTCCTGCTTTTTGTGCGTGAGTGCGTGACCGCACTGGACGAGTCCGCTGACGTTCGCTGTCGCTCACTCACTTTATACAAATCTGTTCATTCTATTCCGCAGGCGTCCGGCACGGGCAGCGACGATCAGTCGCTGCTATTTTCGCATTCCGCCGTCGCAGCCCCTAAAGGGCTGCTTGTGGCTGCTTCCTCTGAAATCGAAGATTCATTTCACGCACTCACTTCACCGTGCCTACTTTGTGTTCGGGGGACTTTTTCGCAAAAGACCTTGTATAGAAGATGGAAGAAAGTGATGTCGGCAAACAGAATTGTTCCATCAAACTGAATGCGTTAACAACGTTTTCGGGGGTGTCGGTGGGTTTTTCGCAAAAGCCCAAAAAAATGGAAGAAAAGAAAGTGTAGACAGCAAACAGAAGGTTTGTATCCTACTGAATGCGTCAACAACGTTTTCGGGGGTGTCGGGGGGGCTTTTACGCAAAAGCCCCCCTGACCCCCTGACGAGTCAGTTTTCTAA
>JBGUWM010000256.1:0-4573 GCA_045221175.1 Acutalibacteraceae bacterium
CGAGGGCGGCATTCTGCCCGAGGAGAAAGCCGCAGCTTATAAATACATCTTTGAATATATCCCGAACAAGTACAGTGTCACGGACGATAATCTGCGCAGTGCAGACGCCATTGAGATCAAGATCGGACAGGGCACAAAGCCAGGTATGGGTGGTCACCTGCCCGGAGAAAAAGTGACGGCAGAGATTGCTGCGCTGCGGGGTAAAAAGCCAGGAGAGGATATCCAGAGCCCCAGTCGCTTCTCGGAAATCTGTTCGAAAGAGGACTTGAAGACTATGGTCACGATGCTCCGTGAGCGCTCGAATGGCCGTCCGATTGGCATCAAGATCGCTGCCGGACATATCGAGTGGGATCTGGAGCACTGTATCTATGCGGATCCCGACTTTATCACCATCGATGGCCGCGGAGGTGCTACAGGCTCCAGCCCGCTCCTGCTCCGGGAGTCCACTTCCGTTCCGACGATTTATGCTTTGAGTCGTGCCCGAAAGTATCTTGACGCTGTGCAGTCCGATATTTCTCTGGTCATCACCGGCGGGCTGCGCGTATCGTCTGACTTTGCCAAGGCATTGGCAATGGGTGCAGACGCTGTAGCCATTGCCAGTGCAGCCTTGATTGCCGCTGCATGCCAGCAGTATCGGATTTGCGGCACAGGCAACTGTCCGATGGGGATTGCGACACAAAAGCCTGAGCTTCGCGCCCGGTTGGATGTGGATAAGGCAGCGTTGCGAGTAGCAAACTACCTGAATGTCTCCCTGAAGGAATTAAAGACCTTTGCCCGGATTACCGGGCACACCTCTGTCCATGATTTGAGCGTAACGGATCTCGTGACGCTGGATCGAGATATAGCAACGTACACAGATGTCCCATCTGCCGGCGCTTCCCCTGCCGTAATCGGGGAGAGAATCCAAAAGAAAACCAATAAAGGAGGAAAAAACATGAAATTCGTATGTAAAATCTGCGGCTATGTCTATGAGGGCGAGACCGCACCCGAACAGTGCCCTCAGTGCAAACAGCACGGTGTTATGGAGCCGGTTTCTGAAAACAAGAACCCCTACGCCGGAACCCAGACTGAAAAAAACCTGGAAGCAGCCTTTGCAGGTGAGTCTCAGGCCAGAAACAAATACACTTATTTTGCTTCCAAAGCAAAAAAAGAGGGCTTTGAGCAGATCGCGGCTCTCTTTCTGAAAACTGCCGACAATGAGAAGGAACACGCCAAGCTCTGGTTCAAGGAACTGGGGGGCATCGGCTCCACAGCCGAGAATCTGGCTGCCGCCGCTGACGGCGAGAACTATGAATGGACGGACATGTATGAGGGCTTTGCCAAGACCGCTGAAGAAGAAGGTTTCCCGGAGTTGGCTGAGAAATTCCGTGGCGTAGCAGCTATTGAGAAGCACCACGAGGAACGATACCGGGCTCTGTTGCACAACGTTGAGATACAGGAAGTCTTCAAAAAGAGTAGCGTTAAGGTTTGGGAATGCCGCAACTGTGGCCATATCGTGGTGGGAGAAGCCGCGCCGGAAATCTGCCCTGTTTGTGCCCATCCCCAGGCATACTTTGAGATCAACACAGAGAATTATTAAGGCGATACATGCATTTAAAAAGGAGATGTAAAATGGAAATGAAGTTCTATCGCTGTTCCCATTGCGGGCAGATTATAGCAATCGTAAAAGAAACCGGCGTCCCTGTTGTTTGTTGCGGTGAACCCATGGCCGAAGTGATCCCAGGCACGACGGACGCCTCCCTCGAAAAACATGTGCCTTTCGTTAACGTTCAGGGAAACACGGTGCATATAAGTGTCGGTTCTGCAGCACACCCGATGCTTCCCGAGCATTATATTGAATGGGTCGCAATTGAAACGAGATCAGGTAACCAGCGTAAACAGCTGTCTCCCGGCGACGAGCCGAAAGTCTGTTTTTCTATTTGCGACGGCGATGAGGTTAAGGCAGTCTATGCATTCTGCAATCTGCATTCTCTCTGGAAAGCTTGAATTCAAAATATTGCAGTTATGTTCTGCTGAATCATGCTGCCAAGGCCAGTCACCGTACTATACGCCGTGCCGAATTGATTGTAGTTTGGAACGAAATATTGTAAATTTAGGGAAATGCTGAATTAATCAGCGTTTCCCTAGCTACGCAATACCTATTATCCATCTTTTGCCGCCGGTATTGACAATGGAGCAGAAAGCGTTATGACGGTTTACGCTTGGATCAAAAGAACTGACGTATTACAGCACAGCAAGGCAAGCCTATGTGCAGGACGCAGCGGTCTTTGATATCTGGGTCGGCAGTGACAGCAATGCGGAATTGAAGGCTGAATTTGAAGTGGTCGAAAGAGACTGACTGTTCATGTACGGAGGTAGCGGGAGAGGTTCCAATGAAGCAGATACCGGATGCGATTCACAAGGCATGCCGGACAACCTGCCTGCTGTAAAGCCCAAATATCAAAGTCCCCACCACTACCGGCGGGGACTTTCTTTCAGCCCTGGGTTGGTTTTGAACATCACATTATTGTTGATAAACAACTTTTTGAGTGCTATAATCCGTATATATGGCTGAATACCAACAACGGGAGTGCTTTATATGATAGGTCGAAAAAAAGAAATAGATGAGTTGAATACTCTTTATCAAAGCCAAAAAGCAGAATTGGTAGCTGTTTATGGAAGACGTCGTGTAGGAAAAACATATCTTGTCGACCAGGTTTTCAAAGGAAAGTTTGCTTTCAGACATGCGGGTCTTTCTCCTGTTGAGATGAAGGATATGGCGGGAACCAGTCCGCTGAGAAAACAGTTGAAGCATTTTTATAATTCCCTGCTTATGCAAGGCATGAAAAAAAGCAGATGCCCGGCAGATTGGCTTGATGCATTCCTTTTGCTGGAACAGTTTCTTGAGAATAGAGACACAGGGGAACGCATGCTTGTGTTTCTTGATGAGTTACCATGGCTGGATACGCAAAGATCCGGATTTATCACTGCTTTTGAGGGCTTTTGGAATAATTGGGGATGTCACAGGGACAATCTAATGGTCATTGTCTGCGGCAGTGCCACTACATGGATTCTGGACAGCCTGATCAATAATCAAGGGGGGTTATATGACAGAGTGACCTATGAGATTAAGCTGTCGCCATTTAACCTTTCCGAATGCGAGCAATTCTTTAAAAGCGAAAAAATCAAGCTTTCAAGATATGATATTGTCTGCGCTTATATGGCTGTTGGGGGTATCCCTTATTATCTTCAGTATTTTAAAAGGGGGTTGAGTTTACCACAGAACGTGGATCGTCTGTTTTTTTCAAAGGATGCAAAGCTGAAGAATGAATACAGTCGATTATTTGGTTCCATATTCAACAGACCTGAGATGATGAAAGCCATCGTAGAAACCCTCAGCGAAAGAAAACTTGGATTTACAAGAAATGAGATTTCCGAGAAGACAGGATTCACTGTCGGGGGTACTCTGACCGATGCTCTTAATGCACTGGTTGCAAGTGATTTCGTCATCAAATACCATCCATTCGGACTAAGTAAAAAAGAATGGTATTACAAATTGGTCGATCCGTTTTGCCTGTTCCATATAAAATTTGCAGCTTCAGGAGATGCTTTGAACGGATCCTTCTGGACACAGAATAATACTTCTCCGAGAATAACAGTCTGGAGAGGGTTTGCATTTGAAAACGTATGTTTTAATCATATAGAACAGATTAAGAGTGCACTTGGTATCAGTGGAATATCAACAACACAATCGGCGTGGTCGAGCAGAGGTGGTGATGAAGAAGGGACCCAGATCGATTTGATTATTGACCGGGCTGACAATGTAGTAAATATGTGCGAGTTGAAGTTTTACAGCAATGATTTCAACGTGGAGAATAAGTATTACAGAATACTTCTTTCAAGGCAGGAGCTTCTGGGCGGAATGATCTCGCCTAAAAAAGTGATCCATCAAACCCTTGTTACAACATACGGATTACAGTATAGTGAATATAGTGGCATCTTTGATCATGTTATAATAATGGATGACCTATTCCGGTAACGCAAGATAATCAGCCACAAGGAAGAGAAAAATCATGATATGGCTGGATATATACAATAATACCGAATGGGATAAAACCAGTTTAGCAATATAGTTTAAGCATATACATCATTTCCAAGCCGAGCTTTGATGAGTGGTTTGACGGAACCGCAGCTTCCGGACCAGCTCATCAAGCACAGTAACAGACAAAAAGTATTAGACTTCTGCACCCTAGCGGTGTATGATAATCATATATCTGGTCAATAGAATATTGTCTGTCATTTCCGCATGAAACCGGCAATGGTGGTCAATGTTTATGGTCAGTAAGTTTCACGGAGACTGAACCCTAAAATTAGCTGTGCTAATCGCCAGCTAATCAGAAGGGCAAATCCGAGGCTTACAGAGACGATCTGAGAGAGACTTTAAAAGACAGCGGAATCGTTTCTAAGCCTTACAATTCCTGACAATTTATAGCTTTGCCTGACGAGGATGAGTAGAACTCTTCTGAGCTCTTAAGTGGCACGTCGGGTGTCCGAATTGCGTCGCGGTCGCTGTTGATTAGGGCTGGAAACGAAA
>JBGUWM010000257.1:0-13921 GCA_045221175.1 Acutalibacteraceae bacterium
GGGTTTCAGTGGGGGATTATAACCCCCACTGAAAGTCCGAATGGCACCCGCCGCCTAAGAGGCGGGGGACATCGGTGATTGGTTATAACGGCACCTGAATATGATTTACGGAGGTAATAACGATGGATGAAAGAAACATTTACAGCAATGCGAATAAAGAAACGACAGAAGCCGGTGTAATGAGTGAAAACCGTCATCCGGCATCGCAGTACGGAGATTCCTTCAGCAGAGGAGATACTGCAGAAATCAACGGCTTTTCAATGAACGGTGCATCACAAAACAGCACACTTAGCAGAAGCTATAGCTATGAGCAGTATCGTTCACAGTTTGATGCACCCCGCAAAACAGGAGAAGTTCAGACAAAGAAAAAGTCCGGCAAGGGCTCTAAGACAGCGCTGATTGCCTGCAGTCTTGCACTGGCAGTCTGCCTTGGTTTTGGCGGAGGTGTACTTGGTTCTTATATTATGAATAAAGGGAATAATCAGACAGTAACAGCGTCTGCCGAAGGCAAAGTAGTCACAGCAACAACTGCGGAAGGCAACAGCTCAGATCTGAAGATTGTAGAATCCTCAAATGTAAAAAACAGTGCAGCATCAGGCAGTATTCCGGATGTTGTGAAGAAAGTCAAGGATTCGGTGGTAGAAATTACCACCGAGGCTACCTCATACAGCAGCTTTTACGGTCAGTATGTCACCCAGGGAGCAGGCAGCGGCGTCATCATATCCGCCGACGGATATGTTCTGACGAATAATCATGTAGTGGAAGGCGCAACAGAGATTAACATTACGCTTTCTGACGGCAATAAATATAAAGCTGAAGTGGTAGGCACAGACGAAACCTATGATATAGCGCTTTTGAAGATAGATGCCGACAATCTGACAGTAGCAACCATTGGTTCCTCATCTGAACTTCTTGTTGGAGAAACAGCGATTGTTATCGGCAATCCTCTGGGAAAGCTGGGCGGATCCGTGTCGGCAGGTATCATCAGTTCTTCGAACAGATATATTCAGATTGACGGCAAGTCCATGGAATTGTTGCAAACAGATGCGGCTATTAACCCGGGCAACTCCGGCGGCGGATTATTTGACAGCGAAGGCAATCTGGTTGGCATTGTTGTAGCAAAGTCAGTACAGACCTCTGACGGCACAGCAGTGGACAATATTGGTTATGCCATTCCGATAGACAATGTAAAAGCTATACTGGGGGATCTGAAATCGAAGGGATATGTTTCCGGCAGAGCAATGTTGGGTGTAAATCTGGTTGACGTTCTGACAGATACCGCACTGAGCTATTACGGTGTTGATAAGAAGGGCGTATATGTCAGCAATGTAAACACAGACAGCGCTGCTGAAAAAGCGGGAATTACAATTGGCGATATGATTGTTTCTTTTGACGGCGAACAAGTCAATTCTTCCGCAGAGCTGACAGCAGCCGTGCTGAAAAAGAAAGCCGGTGACAAAGTAAAGATGGTTGTTTATCGTGACGGCAAAGAAGTAACGCTGGAAGTGACTTTAGATGAGCGCACGTCTACCAATAGCACCAAGAAAAACAGCAATGGTTTCAAGCCGGGCGGCAACAGTGAAGATAACAACAGCGGAAGAGGCAATAACGGCAATTATGGTTACGGCGACTTTGATGATATATTCAGAGACTTTGGCTTCTGATATTACGACAATACGATACAACATTTGCATATAGATTTCTCCTTTCATAGCAGACAGGCTGTATGTTCATTTCTGAACATACAGCCTGTCTGCTGTTTTGCACGAAAGGATGATCCCAGTGAGCTTCTGCACTTCAGTGTTGGATTATTCTGTTGCTCTCCGGACCCATCATTCGTCTGTTTCTATTATGAAGGAATATTTGAAAAATATTTGACGCTCTGACAGACATCTGCTGATTGTTTTTTACACTCTGCCTGATCTTTTTAGTTACGTAAGACGCAGCAAAACTGCAGGCAAAAGAAAAGAGCTGTACCGCAGTACAGCTCTGAAAGTGCGTAACAAGAATCAGTTGGTAATGGTTCTTTCGGTTTCTTTATCAAAGATATGAATCTTCTCAACGTCGAAAGCAACTTCAACAGTTTCGCCTGCTTCAGCAGTAGAAGAAGGATCAACACGGGCGATGCAGGAAGTACCTTCAATTGTCAGATACAGATAGATTTCGTTACCCATGAGCTCGGTGATTTCAACCTGAGCTTCGATAATGCTTTCTTCAGATCTCTCAAGGAACTCAGGCTCATCGTGAATATCCTCAGGACGGATACCGAGAACAACATCTTTGCCGACAAAGTGAGAAAGAATATTTTTCTTATTCTTAGATTCGGGCAGGGGAATGGTATACTGACCGAACTGAATGCCGTAATCATCACCGGAACGAACGATAGTAGCGTCGATGAAGTTCATCTGGGGAGTACCCATAAATCCGGCAACGAACTGGTTACAAGGTCTTTCATAGAGGTTCTGAGGAGTATCAACCTGCTGAATAAAGCCGTCCTTCATAACAACGATACGGTCAGCCATGGTCATAGCCTCAGTCTGGTCATGTGTTACATAAATGAATGTGGTACCGAGTCTCTTATGGAGCTTAGAAATCTCAGTTCTCATGGCAGTTCTGAGCTTAGCGTCCAAGTTGGAAAGCGGCTCGTCGAGAAGGAATACTTTAGGATCACGGACAATAGCACGACCCAAAGCAACACGCTGTCTCTGACCACCGGAGAGAGCCTTCGGTTTACGCTCGAGAAGATGAGCGATATCCAAAGATCTTGCAGCCTCTTCAACTCTTCTTCTAATCTCCTCAGGGGGAGTCTTGCGAAGTTTAAGACCGAAAGCCATGTTATCGAAAACAGTCATATGCGGATAAAGAGCATAGTTCTGGAAAACCATTGCGATATCTCTCTCTTTAGGGGAGATATCATTAGCCAGAACGTCACCGATATGAAGCTCACCCTTGGAGATATCCTCCAGACCTGCAATCATACGGAGTGTGGTGGACTTACCGCAACCGGACGGACCAACGAAAATGATAAATTCCTTATCAGCGATCTCAAGATTGAAGTCACTAACAGCAACAACATTTCCGTCATAGATCTTGTAAACATTTTTTAAAGACACACTTGCCATAATAATCCTCCTGCTCATTATATTCAAAGCATATTTGAATTCGTTATTCAACACTAATACTATAACAGATTTATTCCAAAAATAAAAGTCTTTTTTTTACTAAAATCTTACGCTTGTGTTTAGGTATAATTCACATAAGACAAAAAGTTATACCCTAAATTGTGCAATTCGTATATGGATTTTGACTTATAATGCCATGATTTCGGCTTAACAGCAAAAAAACCTCAGATTTTGTCAATAATCTTGTTGAACCTGCAGATAAGGATTCATCAAGCCAGACGCCGCCTATTTTAAGTCGTTTCAGTCTGACAACTTCAGCCCCCGCAGCGTGGAACATACGCTTGATCTGATGAAATTTGCCCTCGCAAATTTCGACAAGCGCTGTTTTTTCACCTGTCAGCTTCAATTCGGCAGGCAAAAACCGGGTCTCACCCTCACAAATACCTTCTGCAAAAGCTTTTACGATATCTTCTGTCAGTGTAGTGTCACATTCTGCTTCATAAAGCTTGTAAACGTGACTTTTCGGTGCAAGCATTTTATGAGCCAGTTCCCCGTCATTGGTTATCAGCAGAAACCCTTCCGTATCCTTGTCCAGCCTGCCGGCAGGGAACAAATCTCTTCGTTTGTATTCTTCCGGCAGCAGGTCGATAACGGTTGTTGCGTGACCGTCTTTTGAAGCGGAAAGTACCCCTTTGGGTTTGTTCATCATAATATATATGTATTTGCTGATTGCAACGGTCTCCCCGTTGACGGTAAAGACCGTATGATCCGGATCAAATTTTTCTTCCGGTCTTTTAACGGCTTTGCCGTCTGCAAGAATTCTGCCGGCTTTAATCAGCGCCTTAATACCGCTTCGGCTGGCGATATTCTGTGAAGAAAGCAGTTTGTCAATTCGTTCCATAGCCATAGTATCACCCGAAGCTATTGTATCATATTCTGCAGTATTTCGCAAACGGCAGGGACATTTTTTTCGCTTTCGAATATTCTGTCAACAGGAGGGATTTAAATGGAAACTGTAATCTATACTGTGCAAAAGGGTGACACATTGTTTTCGATTGCCAAGCGATATGGCACTACGGTAAATATGATTGCCCGTTACAATGGTATTCCCGATCCGGATTATATCGAAGCAGGGCGTATTCTGCGAATACCCGTTTCAGAAATACCGTTGATGAAGGCAGATAAATGCAGTCGTCAGCGAGAATATACGGTTAAGAAGGGAGATACACTTAGCAGAATTGCCGTACAGAATCAGGTAGGCATACAGAGTCTGACAGAAGTGAACCGTCTTTCCGACCAGAATGACATCAAAGAAGGGCAGATTCTGAAAATACCCGAAAGAGCAGACGAAAAGAAGGAATATATCGTACAAAAAGGAGATACACTGACCGGGATTGCCGGACGTACGGACAGTACAGTCAGGAAATTGGCTGAAGTGAATCAAATTGCCGACCCGGATGTCATACTGGAGGGAGAATCGGTCAATTTGTCAGAGAGGGAAGAAGAGCCGGAGGAAGCGATAGAATATGAAGTGAAAAGCGGAGATACATTGTGGAAAATAGCCGAACACTTTGGCGTCGGTATAGGGTACCTTATCAACCTGAACAGACTGACAACACCGAACAGACTGTGTGTCGGACAAAAGTTGATAATCCGAAGATAACAACTGCCGCACGGAATGAGAACCGGCTCATTCTGTGCGGCAGATTTTTTTATGCGACCAGAGTAACAAAAAACAGCCTGTGCAGGAAAGGAGAAGCCTGAAAATCAGATTAAAGGATTCGGAACCGATATGACAGAAAGGCTGCAGCAGAAGACAAGGGAGTACTGCGGCAAATACCGGCAAAACAACACTTTTGAATAAAGGCAAGCGTAATTCCGTGATATGCATCAGTCTGCCAAGACTGAGCAGCGTGTTAAGTAATTCGCTGATGACAATAACGGTAATCACGCCGGCAATACCGAAGAAGGGCAGCAGTAAAACTGTGAGCAGCACACGAATGACTGAATCAATTGTGTTAAAAATAAAATAATCGGTTTGGCGGTTAAGACCTTTGAGTATAGCGTCTACAACGGAATCGAGATACATAAACGGAATAACAGGCGCAAGCATCGTCAGATACTTTCCGGCATCATCGTTACCGAACAGCAAACGGCACAGGGGAATTCCGTAAAAAAGAAAAATGACCATAACCGGCAGAGCATACTGCAGAGTCAGGCGGATCATTTTTTCACTGATATGGCGGATGCTGTTGGTACGCAAGGATATTCTTGCTTCTGCAATTTCAGGTATGAGCAGTGATGCGAAGGGCAGTATCACCACCGACGGAAATACGAGAACCGTCAGTGTCATACCGCTGATGATGCCATATTGAGCGAGGGCGGCTGATGACGACAATCCGAAACGCTGCAGTCCCATGGGAATCAAAGCGTTTTCTGCTGCCGAAAGACCGCTGCGCAGACAAGCGTTTGCGCTGACAGGCAAAAAAATCGGCAGAGCACTTCTGAACAAACCTGAAACTCTTTCGCCTGTAACACAGAGTTTCTTTTTGTCGTGAAGATAGCATAACAGCGCATAAACAAAAGAAATCATTTCTGCAGCAGTTGTTCCGGTCACCGCCATACAGCAGGCTTGTGCAAGGTCGGCTGGCTGATGAAGCGCAAATACAGCAGCAAAAACAGCTATTTCCAGAAACTGTTCCAAAAGCTGTTCTCCGGAGGTGGGCAAGGTTTTTCGTCTGGCAAGAAAATAACCTCTTACCGCCGATGAAACTGCCATGAACGGCAGACTTGGCGCCAGCATAAACAAGGCAGGAACGGTGCGCTCCTCTCTGAGCAGAAACACGGCGATCGGTTCAGCGGTAATCAGCAGGATAACGCAGAGAATCAGTCCGAAAGCAAAGGAAAACGCCATACATTTTTCAACACTGCGCTGTGCCTTGCCGAGCTGACCTGCAGCGGCATGATCAGCATACATTCTTGTAGTGCAAAGAGAGATACCTGACGCTGAAACGGTCAGAAAAACAAGATAAACACTCAGTGCCAACTGGTAGAGTCCCAGTCCTTCACAGCCGATGGTGTTGCCGAGAAAGATCCGGAAAACCATTCCCACGGTACGGTTGATTATGGCTGTTACGCCAAGAATAAGACCGTTTTGTAAAAACAATTGTTTTTGTATGGTGCTCACCCCTGATTGTTTGTAGTAAAAGGATTCATGACATATAGTATCGCTGATGGGAAGCATGATCTTTTTCACTGACCAAAGAGAATGTGTAGTGCGGTGTGGTATGGTTGGAAGCGGCTTTTTCACAGTCAAAGAGTCAAAATCATCAGTTCAAGAGTCGTCTGTGACGCAGTAAACTGCTTGTAATAAGGAATTATTGAAGTGAATTCTCCTCTTCTGATACAATGGTAAATGTAAGATCATTGCTTTGTCTGACCAAAGAAAATCCGATTTGCAGCATTATGGTTTTCAAAGCAGCTTATTCTGCAATCAGGAAAAGTATGATTCAACAGATAAATGCAGCCTGAACTGCAGAAAAACGACAACAGAATAAAATGCCGTGAATTTTATGAAAGATAAATGATCGACATCAGATGTACATAGTACAACAGGTATCTGGCGCAGCCTTGTTTACTTCAGAGCGTATCTGACAAAAGCCTTTCTTTGTAATGGTAAAGCGGAAGCGCTGTATCACAGAGAAATGTTCCGTGTCTTCACACACCTGCTTGACGAACAGAGGGGATTCAGCTACAATGGAGGTAAGAATTGATATCAGAGTGAGATGAAGAAAAAGTATGTTTCGATTGCGAAGATTTTTGAGAGATTATAAACTACAGCTTATCATCGGTCCGATCTGCAAGCTGACCGAGGCGGTTTTCGAATTGCTGATACCGCTGATTACGGCGGACATCATAGATAACGGGATAAGAAATCAGAATGTTGAATATGTGCTGCAAAAGGGCGGTCTGATGGTATTGCTGGGAGCTTTGGGACTGGGATTTGCGCTGGTATGTCAGAAATCGGCGTCCATTGCCTCTCAGGGTTTTGGAACAAAAGTAAGGAATGCTATGTTCAGACATATCAACACCCTCTCTCACAGCGAACTTGACCGATTGGGAACACCGTCTCTGATCACACGAATGACGAACGATATCAACCGGCTGCAGTTGGCGGTTGCCATGCTGATACGTCTTGTAATCCGTGCGCCGTTTCTGGTCATTGGTGCGTTGATCATGTCTATGATGATTGACCTGAAGATGTCGCTGATCTTTTTTGCGGCGGCAATCCTGATTGCACTGGTATTGTTTGTCATCATGAACCGTTCCGTACCGTTTTATAAGAGAATGCAGAAAAAGCTGGATACTGTTTCGTTGATCTCACGGGAAAACCTGTCCGGCAACCGGGTAATCAGAGCTTTTGGCAGACAAAAAAGTGATGAGGAACGATTTGAAAAGAGCAATGAAGAACTGACGCAGATTGCCGTAAAAGCAGGCAGACTGTCGGCACTGCTGAATCCCCTTACTTATGTGATCGCACAGGCGGCGATTATAGCCGTGGTATGGGTCGGAAGCGAGTATGTCTTTATAGGCGGGCTGCAGACAGGTCAGATTATTGCTCTGGTCAATTATATGACGCAGATCCTGCTGGCTATGATAGTAGTGTCCAACCTTGTGGTAATTTTTACAAATGCATCGGCATCGGCGGCAAGAGTAAATGAAGTGTTTGACACAAAGCCTTCTGTCACAGAAACAGAAGGGAGAAACCTTCTGCCGAAAGCAAATGCGCCTGTTATAGAATTTCATCAAGTGTCTTTCGGCTATTCGGATAACGGACACGCCCTGAAGGATATCAGCTTTACGCTGAAGCGTGGAGAAACGCTGGGCATCATAGGCGGTACAGGTTCCGGAAAGAGTACGCTTGTCAGCCTGATCCCACGGTTTTATGACGCTTCTGACGGCGAAGTGCTGGTGGACGGCTATTCCGTAAAGGACTATTCCTTCAGTGCGCTCAGGAGCAAAATCGGATTTGTTCCTCAAAAAGCCGAACTGTTTTCCGGTACGATCAGAGATAATATGTTATGGGGCAAAAAAGACGCTTCAGACGAAGAAATAGAAACTGCGCTCAAGATATCGCAGTCTTATGAATTTGTCAGTAAAATGCCGGAAAAAACAGGGAAAAGAATCTCGGCAGGAGGAAAGAACCTTTCCGGCGGACAGCGGCAAAGACTGACGATAGCCCGTGCGCTGGTGGGCAAGCCGGAAATACTGATATTGGACGACAGCGCCAGTGCGCTGGACTTTGCCACCGACGCAGCTTTGAGAAAGGCTTTGCATGAAGAAACGCAGGGAATGACGGTGATCATGGTATCCCAGCGTGTAGGGACGGTACGATATGCAGACAAGATACTGGTACTGGACGGAGGAGAGTTGGCAGGAATCGGAACGCATAACGAGCTGCTTCATCAATGCGAGGTATATCGGGAAATCTGTTTGTCGCAGCTCAGGTCTGAGGAGGTTGAAAACAAGTGAAAAAAGATGAGAATAAAACCTCTGACAAGCAGACCATCAGACGGATTCTGAGATATACAGCCCGTTATAAGGGAAGTTTGATTCTGGCGATGATTTTTGCGGTGTTGTATGTGGTGATGACGCTGACGGCACCGGTTCTGATCGGATATGCTATTGACAGAATCGTCGGGCAGGGCAATGTGAACTTTACGGAAATAGCGAATCTGCTGTTGATGACAGGCATAACGGTACTGGCTTGTGCAGTATTTCAGTGGCTGATGGGGCTGTTTGTCAATTCCGTGAGTTATCTGGTAGTACGGGATATCCGTTCGGAATTGTTTGACAAGTTCAATACTGTGCCGCTGAGCTTTGTGGACACGCACCCTCACGGAGATCTGATCAGCCGGATTATCAATGATACGGACAATATCGGTACAGGACTGCAGCAGGGAATCACTCAGTTGTTTTCAGGCGTTGTCATGATAGTCTGCACGCTGGGGTTTATGATCATGCTGAACGTGTTTATCGCTCTTGTGGTAGTCATCATCACACCGCTTTCAATGTTTGTGGCGGCGTTCATCACACGCTTGTCACAAAAGCAGTTCCGACGGCAGTCCGAAACGCAGGGGGAAATCAGCGCATATATAGAAGAATATATCGGGCAGCAAAAGCTGGTAAAAGCATTCGGATATGAAGAAGAGGTGCAAAAGGGATTTGAAGAGATTAATGAGCGGCTGTGGGTAAGTGGTAAGAAATCACAGCTTTATTCATCGCTTGCCAATCCGAGCACTCGTTTTGTCAACGGGCTGGTCACAACAGCAGTATGTATTACAGGAGCCGTCAGTGTCATCAACGGTTCACTGACAGTCGGTCAGATTTCGGCTTTCATCACTTATGCCAATCAGTATACTAAACCGTTTAATGAAGTGACAGGCGTCATTCCGCAGCTTCAGGCGGCTTTGGCAGGGGCGGACAGGGTATTTGCCGTTCTCGACAGTGAAGACCAGAGTGCTGATCCGGAAAAACCTGTTTTGGTAGAAAAGTGCCGTGGCAGAATTGACATAGAAGATGTCAGTTTTTCGTATGTACCCGACAAGCCGTTGATCGAGCATTTTCATCTTCATGTAAAGGCGGGCAGCAAAATAGCCATAGTAGGTCCCACAGGCTGCGGCAAGACGACCTTTATCAACCTGCTGATGAGGTTTTATGATGTCACCAGCGGCGATATCCGGATCGACGGACAAAGCATTTATGATATGAAGCGGGACGATGTACGGGCATTGTACGGTATGGTGCTGCAGGATAGCTGGCTGTATCAGGCAAGTGTCCGTGACAATATTGCCTATGGCAATCCTGAGGCGTCGCTTGAGGAAGTAAAGGCTGCCGCAAAAAAAGCCTTCATTGACCGGTTTATCCGGCGAATGCCGCAGGGCTATGACACCATGATTACAGAAGAGGGCGCCAATCTGTCGCAAGGTCAGCGACAGCTAATGTGTATAGCCAGAGTAATGCTGTGTGATCCGCCTATGCTGATACTGGACGAAGCAACCTCCAGCATAGATACCCGAACCGAACAGAAGATACAGGAAGCGTTTAACAACATGATGAAGGGCAGAACCAGCTTTATTGTAGCGCACCGCCTTTCCACCATTAAAAATGCTGATATGATACTGGTCATGAAGGACGGACATATCATTGAACAGGGAACGCATCAGGAACTGATGATGCAGAACGGTTTTTATACCAATCTGTACAACTCCCAGTTTGCAAAAACATAAAAAACGATACAAAACCTGAAACAGAAGAACAGAAATCAGAAAACTGCCTGTCAAAACACAATTCTGACAGGCAGTTTTTTACGGCTCTATAATCAATACTGGGGTAACAAATAGAGCCTACAATAATAAAATAAAAAGGGTAGAGCATATTTGCACCAAATCCGTTAAAATGGAATTGACGAGAAACCACGAACGGAGAAACAAATATGCTCTACACTTATTCTACAGAAGAACTCATCGGATTGCAAGACTTAATTATCGAAAAAATTGAATCAAAGGAAGAATCTGAAATAAACGCACGGGGTAATCCACAACAGGGACAATCAAATCCTGTAAAAAGTGTTATCGGACATTGATAAAGATATTTGATAAAATAATAAACACAAATATAATTCCTTTTGCTGCTGCTTTTTTCCTTACAAACCAGAATATTGTTTTTCAAGCAAACGATTCTGATATACAGTATTTGCATGGTTGATTTCAGATAGATAATGATTTAATTCAAGAGTCTGACTGGTATTATCTGAATTGCTGTTGTTTTGATCAATGCCGCTTTTGATTGAGTTCATAACCCGTATGGTTTCAGAATTGCTGTCTTGTATCACATCATAGAGTTTGGATTGATGATTCTGAATAGCAGACAGATTTTCGAGAATTGAATTCAGGTTTGTTATAATGATTCTTTTACTTTTTTCATCTTCATACATATTGATCGTCCCGGGGTCGTAACCGTCACTGTTGAGTGTATATGTACGCTTATCAGCCAGATATTCATAAAACATACATATCGGAATCAGCTCTCTGTATGTTTCCGGAACAATATTAAGAGCATAATACTTCTGCAATAAAGCACAGGTTTCCTGATAAACATCTTTGATTTCGTTTTGCTTTTTTTGTAAGATTAGTTTCTTTTCAGACTGCTGCTGATTAAACTGCAATAAAACCGAGTTGTATTGTTGCTGCTCCTGTTTAAATTTTTCCATGTTTTGATTGTATTCTGCCATATCATTAAGATATTGCTGCTTTGCTGATTTCTTTTCTAAATAATTCTTATGTATGATATAAACAATCGCTGAAATAATTCCAAATAATCCAACTACTGCCAAAAACAATCCCAAAAATCTGTATTTCCCTCCAAGGATTATTATATAGAGAGAACCCATGTAAAAAACAACCGACAAACAAGGAAATATTAACAATACGAGAATACCAATAACAAATCCGTGTATTTTGCCCCTTTTCTGGTTTAACACAGGCTTCGAAGGCTCAATTGGTTGATTTGCAGAACAGGGAGTATCTGAATTAATCTCTTTATTCAACTGGTTATTGATGCTTTCAAGAGTGTATTTATGCTTTTCAAGCTCCATTACTGCTTGAACGTATTCTGTAAGATTGTTGCTGTTCATAGATGACCTCCCAATAGGGGCAGTTGCAGAATGAAAAATTCTGTAACTGCCCCGAGAAAAAACGTGTTGAATTATTTGATGACACGAACCCAGCCGAACTTGTCTTCGATTCTGCCCATCTGAATACCGGTGAGGGTATCATAGAGCTGCTTGGTAACAGGACCCATCTGCTCCATACCGCTGGGGAAGCAGATTTCGTTGCCATGATCATAAATCTTGCCGACAGGTGAAATAACCGCAGCCGTACCGCAGAGACCACACTCAGCAAAGTCTTTTACCTCGTCAAAATAAACCTCACGCTCTTCAACTTCCAGACCGAGATACTCTTTAGCAACGATCATCAGCGAGCGTCTGGTGATAGAAGGAAGAATGCTGTCAGACTTTGGAGTAACAACCTTGTTGTCTTTCGTAACAAACAGGAAGTTAGCGCCGCCGGTTTCTTCAACCTTGGTTCTTGTACCGGCGTCAAGATACATATTCTCATCGAAACCTTCTTTATGAGCGGTAACGATAGCGTGCAGGCTCATCGCATAGTTCAGACCAGCCTTGATAAAGCCTGTTCCGTGAGGAGCTGCTCTGTCGAAATCACTGACTTTGATAGTGATAGGCTTAGCGCCGCCCTTGAAGTAAGGACCTACGGGTGTTGCGAAAATTCTGAACTGGAACTCATCAGCGGGTTTAACACCGATAACGGGGTTGCTGCCGAACATGAAAGGACGCAGATACAGAGTAGCGCCGGTACCGTAGGGGGGAACGTAGGCTTCGTTGGCACGGACAACCTGTTCAACTGCTTCGATAAATCTTTCTTCCGGGAAAACAGGCATTTCCATTCTTTTTGCGGAGGTAGCCATACGATCAGCGTTGAGATCAGGACGGAAAACAACGGTCTGACCGTTTTCGGTCGTATAAGCTTTCAAACCCTCGAAGACCGACTGAGAATACTGCAGAACGCAGGCACATTCGCTCATGGTAATCATATCGTCATCAATCAAAGCGCCGTCGTCCCATTTTCCGTCTTTGAAGTTGGAAACATATCGTTTGTCGGTTTTGATATAGCCGAAGCTGAGATTCTGCCAGTCAATATTTTTCTTATCCATTGCAAAGGACTTCCTTTCCCAAAATAATTAACAACTACATTATATCCCTAAATACAAAGTGTGTCAATGCAAAAATGCAGGATTTCAAGCCAAGAGTTGCAAAAATGACGCTCCATCAGCGATTATTGTCAAATCAGGCTGACCTCAATGGCAAGAACGCCGTATTGTCGGATTTTATCCGGAGAATAGTAAGCGAGCATATCTGCCGGAGAAGCACTGTTGATGTTATTTGCGGTATAGCCGCACTGCAGCAGCGGAAGACTGGCATAAAGCTCTTCAAAAGACGCAAAGTGATGCAAAGCATTCACCACAACGACCAACTGTTCATTCGGGTTAACAGTATTAGTGAATATAATCGTATCGTTGATTCTGATAAGCCGGCGTTTTTCGTCGTTCAGCCGCAGCTCAAATTTTTTCTGACCGCTACTAATCATGCGGAAGGGTTCCGCTTGAAGGTTCATCCGGTGAATAGCCATCATGATTCCTTCCTTTCTTTTTTGTTATATTACTTACTATAGAAAACAGATAGGCATATAAAGAAACTGAAATGATCACTCGGACGCTTATCTTGCCGGTTTTAGTGTCAGAAACTAAAACAATCAGCAACTTCATGGCCGGCAATGATCCTTTGCTGCTGTGATATCATTCCATAAACAATTATCTGTTCGATTCAGTCGATGGATTGATGCAGTCATTTCTGACAAAAAACAGATGAAATGAAAAATCCGAAATACAAGCATTGGTATAAAGCTTTTAACATAAGAAGGAGAAAAGGAGCCTGAGATAACAGTTCGAAACGAAATAAATCCGTGATAAAAGCATCAGCACCAAGCGTTTGACATCATAAAGCAGAAAAGGAGCTTGAGAAAAAAGGTCGAAATGAAATAAGTCAGTCATAAATGCATTGGCAAAAAGCATCGACATTTAACTCGGAGCAAAGCCCGATGTAAGCTCGCTTAACATCGGCTGCATTGATCCAACCTCACCGCAGGAGCTTTAGCTCCTCG
>JBGUWM010000258.1:0-28086 GCA_045221175.1 Acutalibacteraceae bacterium
GGAGCTAAAGCTCCTGCGGTGAGGTTGGATCAATGCAGCCGATGTTAAGCGAGCTTACATCGGGCTTTGCTCCGAGTTAAAAAAACAAGAAATTGCCGGATACAGAATCCGCCGGCTGCCATAGCGGCACTCACGGATCTGTTCCATATACGTAAGAATCATTACCACCGGAAACCGGAAAATAAGGATTGAGTGTTCACAACATGAAACAATATAATATTACAGGAATGAGCTGCGCTGCTTGTCAGGCAAGAGTGGAAAAAGCCGTATCTGCTATAGACGGCGTCACCGCCTGCTCGGTCAGCCTGCTGACAAATTCTATGGGTATAGAAGGAAACGTCAGTGATGAACAGGTGATTGCGGCTGTAGAAAAGGCAGGCTATGGAGCAGCGCTCAGGTCTTCCTCCAGCAAAAAACAAAAATCGCCGGTCAGCAATATGGAAGCTTCACTCAGCGACAAAGAAATCCCTAAGATGAAAAAAAGACTCTGGACTTCCGTTGTTTTTTTGCTGATATTGCTGTATTTCTCCATGGGCGCCTCTATGCTCGGATTTCCGCTGCCGCCTTTTTTGCAGGATAACTGCGTTGCTATGGGACTGCTGCAGCTTTTACTGTCCGGTATCATCATCGTGATCAATCAGAAATTTTTTATCAGCGGATTTCGTGGTCTTCTTCATCTTTCCCCCAATATGGACACACTGATCGCCATGGGCTCGGCGGCGTCATTTCTGTACAGTACCATCATACTGTTTATCATGACTTCTGCCATACAAAACGGTCAGAAAGACTACGCTATGTCACTGATGCACGAATTTTATTTTGAATCCGCCGCTATGATCCTGACGCTGATTACCGTGGGCAAAACGCTGGAAGCTTATGCCAAAGGCAGAACAACCGACGCTCTGCGAAGCCTGTTGCAACTGTCGCCTAAAACAGCAGTGGTCGTTCGGAACGGTCAGGAACTGACAATACCGGCAGAAGAAGTGGTCAAAGGAGATCTGTTTGTCGTCCGGGCAGGCGAAAGCATTCCCGCAGACGGCGTAGTGCTTGAGGGTGAAGGTGCCGTGGACGAATCTGCCCTGACGGGCGAAAGTATTCCGGTAGATAAATCTGCCGGCAGCACCGTTTCGGCGGCTACCATTAACCGCTCCGGATTCTTAAAATGCCAAGCATCAAGAGTAGGCGAAGATACCGCCTTGTCAGAAATCATCGCCATGGTCAGCGACGCAGCCGCAACCAAAGCGCCTGTCGCCAAACTGGCAGACAGAATATCTCTGTATTTTGTGCCTGCCGTGATCGGTATTGCCGTCCTTTCTGCCGTAATATGGCTGATTTGCGGCGCACCCGTCGGCACCGCACTCGCCAGAGGTATCTGTGTATTGGTGGTATCCTGCCCCTGTGCGCTGGGGCTCGCCACACCTGTCGCCATTATGGTGGGCAACGGTCTCGGCGCCAAAAACGGTATCTTATTCAAAACGGCAGAAGCTCTGCAGGAAGCAGGTCGTGCCGATATTGTCGTGCTGGATAAAACCGGCACCGTTACCGAAGGTAAACCTGTGGTAACAGATATCGTCCCCTGCCCGGGAATTACGAAAGAAACACTGCTGCAGGCTGCCGCTTCTCTGGAAGAAAAAAGCGAACATCCGCTGGCAAGGGCTGTGACAGAATATGCCCGACAACAAAAGATCGTCTTGCTGCCAACACAGAATTTTAACACATACGCAGGAAACGGCGTGCGGGCAACGGCAGGATCCACCGAGCTGGTTGGCGGCAATATCTCCTTTGTCAAAAATGCCGTCGCCCTTCCGCCTGCTGTCATCCGGACAGCAGAGGATCTGTCGGCAGAAGGAAAAACCCCTATGCTCTTTGCCGAAAACAAAAATCTGCTGGGTATTATCGCCGTAGCGGATACGATTAAGGAAGATTCCGCCCGGGCTGTCAAAGATCTGCAGAACAGAGGATTGTTTGTCATTATGCTGACCGGCGATAACCATAAAACTGCTGCCGTCATCGGCAAACAGGCAGGCGTCGATATGGTTATTGCAGATGTCCGTCCGGAAGAAAAAGGTGAAATTGTCCGCCGTCTGACAGAAAAAGGTAAGGTTATTATGGTAGGCGACGGCATTAATGATGCGCCTGCTCTGACAAGAGCACAGGTAGGAATGGCTATCGGTGCCGGAACCGACGTAGCGATTGATGCTGCCGACGTGGTGCTGATGAAAAGCCGTTTGTCCGACGTTGCCGCAGCCGTAAGACTTTCGGCAAAGACTTACCGTAACATCAAGCAGAATTTGTTCTGGGCTTTGTTCTATAACGTTCTGCTCATACCGCTTGCGGCAGGTGCTTATGCAGCATGGGGGCTGACGATGAACCCTATGTTCGGTGCCGGAGCAATGAGTCTTTCCAGTTTGTTTGTCATCTCCAATGCGCTGCGGCTGAATCTGTTTGATCTGCATGACAGCAAACACGACAAACGAAAAAAACAGGTAATGACAAGCGAAATGCTTGCAGAATTTCATAAAATAAAAGAATCAACGGAGGTAAAAGAAATGAAAAAAACTATGAAAATTGAAGGTATGATGTGCAAACACTGTGAGGCAACCGTAAAAAAAGCTCTTGAAGCAGTAGACGGTGTGGAAAGCGCCGAGGTCAGCCATGAGAATAACCTTGCCGTCGTCACTCTCAGTGCAGACGTTGCAGACGCAGTATTAAAAAAAGCAGTGGAGGACAAGGATTATACCGTTTGCTCCATTGAATGAGTCAAAAGGAGAGTGCTTTTATGCCGGAAAATACCGATTTGAATTACTTTGAAGAAGAATCAAATAAAATGGCTATGCAGATTGCAGATTTTACCCGACAGCTTAATTTTGATGAAGAAAAGCTGCTGGATATCGTGCAGGAAAAAATGCTGCCGATGGAACAGTTTTTTGCTAACTATAACTGCGCTATTATGCGTGTGGAAACAAAATTCAAGGTTCTGAATGAACAGTTCTCTTTAATTTATGACGGCAATCCTATAGAGTCTATTAAAACCCGCGTCAAAGATTATGACAGTATTATCCGCAAGATGATTCGCAAAAATATTCCCCGCACCTTGGAATCAGTTGAGGAATATATCAATGATATTGCCGGCGTACGAGTGATTTGCTCTTTCGTGGACGACATCTATCGTCTGGCTAACTGTCTGCTGCAGCAGGACGACGTTACCCTCATCAGCCGAAAAGACTATATTCAGAATCCTAAGCCCAGCGGCTACCGCAGCCTTCACCTGATTATTTCTGTTCCGATTTATCTGGAAAATGAAAAAAAAGACGTCAAAGTCGAAGTTCAGCTCAGAACAATCGCCATGGATTTCTGGGCAAGTCTGGAACATAAGCTGAAGTATAAAAAAGATATTGATCCCCAAAAGATTCAGGTTCTCAGCAAGGAACTGATCGACTGCGCCGATGTCAGCGCTTCTCTCGACAGACGTATGCAGAATGTCAGAAATACCATTCTGGCTGCGTCTTCCCGCAGTTCAACGACGCTGTAACCCCGAAAACATCAGTGCCTACGCAGTCAGCAACAGCGCCTCAAAACAAAACGCCGCAGGACGTTACCTCTGTTTGTCAACAGAAAACCCTGCGGCGTTTTCTCATATATGATAACCTTTTCTCCGGAAATCTGCCTATCTGTGCGCCTGTCGTTAGAGTGTTTCGCTGCCTGCGGGCAGCGAGTCGGGGGGACTTTTGCGAAAAAGACCCCCCGACACCCCCGAAAACGTGGATTGAAGAATCTTTGTAACATTATACACAGTAGGCACGGTGAAGTGGGTGCGTAAATTGAATATGCGATTTCAGAGGAAACAGCCACAAGCAGCCCTTTAGGGGCTGCGACGGCGGAATGCGAAAAGAGCAGCGGCAGATTGCCGCTGCCCGTGCCGGACGCCTGCGGAATAGAAGAAACAAATTACCAATAAGTGAGTGAGCGTTAGCGAACGTCAGCGGAATCGACAGCGGAGGCACTCCGCCGGTCACGCACTGATGATCAGAATTTGCGGTACTTTTTGACAGGACGCTGGGATTTTTTCTTGCGTTTGTATACTAATAGTGTGACGATGTAAATGACGGCAAGAACAATGATGACAATAACCGCTATAATGAACCATTTCGAGGTAACGATACTCTTCATGGCTTCAATCGCAGAAATCAACTCACTGCGGTCTACACTTTCTGAGGCAACCAGATCAACGGTACAAAGCTCCTGATTGGCATAACTCAGCGTGACACTGCCTATAACATCGCCTTCCTTAATGGGAGCATCTACACTTTCAGGTAAATGATAGGTGCGGTCAATGCTGGCTATATCAACATCATCGGGAAGAATGGTGGAATAACTGCCGGCAGGCGCAAGCTGAATGGAATCTTTGTTCCATGCGTACGATAACTTGATCTCTTTCACCAGATCATTCTTGTCAATAATGGTCTTGATGCTCAGATTGTCAAAAGCCCAGTCATAAAGATGTATGGAATCCAGCATCGCACCGTTTTCATAGGCTTCGCCCTTTTCGTCCTCATAAGGCGCTCCGTAAGCAACGCAAAGATACGTATATCCGCCCTTGGCGGCTGTCGATACCAGACAGTAGCCGGAATCGTTGCCCGTAGAGCCTGTCTTGATTCCCTTGGCATAGGGATAATACAGATCTCCGCCACGGACAGGATCAATCATGGAATTGGTGGTGACAAGATACCTGTCTTCGCCGATTACATCAGAGGTTGCCGTGTCCGTTATATCAATGAACTCAGGCAGCGTCAGCGCATACTTTGTGATTTTTGCCATATCACTGACAGTCGTATAATGATCCGGATCGTTCAGTCCGTGGGGATTGACAAAATGAGTGTTCTCACAGCCTAATTCTTTCGCTTTCTTGTTCATCATCTCAACAAACTTGCTGATGTCGCCCTTTCCGATATAATCCGCCAGCACTAAGGCGGCATCGTTGCCGGAAGGAATCATCAGACAGTTCAGCAACTGATAAACAGACAGCTTTTCGCCTTCCCTCAGTCCGGCTATCGAGCTTCCGGTACCGTCCAGCAAATGAATTACACTGCTTTTTACCGTTACCATGGTGTTTTTCAGATCTTTGACGTTTTCCGCTGTCACCACATAGGTCATGATCTTGGTGGTGGAAGCAGGATAACGGCGCTCATCAGCATTTTTTTGATAAACAACCGTGTCCGTATCAATATTTTCAAGATAAAGCGCTGTGCAGTGGGTGTCAAAGTCAATTTTGAACTCGGCAGCCTCTGCCTGCATTGTCGGTATGAACAAAGCAGACAAAAATAAAGCGGCGCTAAGGATAAATGTCATAATTTTTTTCATAGAAAAAAAGCAACTCCCGTGATATAATAAAATCCGCCGAAAAACGGCTCCATCATATAAAATATGTATACTATATTCTACCCTATTTCAGGATAAAACACAAACGAAATAATGCAACAATTTCAGGCACGATTTTTTCGATTTGTCGTGATAAATTGACAGATTGCGCCTGACGACGACTTCATACTGCCGTAAGAAAAAGGAGAATCTGCATGATTTTTATCACAGGCGATATGCACGGGGATTATTCCCGATATGAAAACAAAAAGCTAAAAAAACTCAGGGAAGACGACTGCTTGATTGTCTGCGGTGACTTTGGATTCTTCTGGAATGACTCGCAGCAGGAAAAAATCCTGCGCAACAAAATTGCCGAAAAAAAATTCCGCACTCTGTTTGTAGACGGCACTCACGAAAACTATTCCCTTCTGCAGTCTTATCCCGTCAAAGAACTGTATGGCGGCAGGGTTCAGCAATTGGGCAATAATATTTTTCGCCTGCTCCGTGGCGAAATCTATACCATAGAAGGTAAACGCTTTTTTACTTTTGGCGGCGGTGACAGCGACGACAAAGACCTGCGGATAGAAAACGGTACATGGTTCCGGGAAGAACAGCCGACTATCGAAGAAATGTCCTATGCCGTGGAACGGCTTGACAGCGTGAACAGAACGGTTGACTATATCATTACGCATCAGCCATGTATGAAGGATATGGCACTGGTACAGGGACGGTGTCCCAAAACACCTATCGCTACGTTTTTTGACGAGCTGTCGCAGAACGTGCATTACCGCTGCTGGTATTTCGGAAGTCTGCATAAAAACAAGAAATTGCCTCAGGCTCACTGCCTGTTTACCGATATCGTCAGAATCGACACCTGAAGATACCATATATAACACGCCGCTGCGGTTTTCAGACTCCCCTGCCAACTCTGCAAAGGCACCTGACGCTTTTTTTGACTGACAGCCTGTCCGTTCATGACTCTCTGCAAAGTCAGAGATGGCTTACTGACACAAAGCCTCATTCTTTCCGTCAGAAACCTTCGCTGCTGCGCCTGTCGTTTTTATGTACAAAAAAACGGCGCAATATGCAGCCGCCTGCTTGTATGCCGCTCAACAATATGCTAATATATAATAACTAAAACAATTATCGGAGGGATAGTATGTCAGGCAAAAATCAGGAATTTGAAACACTGAAAACAGAATGTCTTTCCTGCAGAAACTGCGGACTGTGCGAAACCAGAACCAACGTTGTGTTCGGCGTGGGTGTTGACAACGCCGAAGTAATGTTTATCGGAGAAGGTCCCGGCGAAAACGAGGATCTGCAGGGTGAACCGTTTGTCGGAAGAGGTGGACAGCTTCTGGATAAGATGCTGGCGGCAGTCGATCTTGACCGCCACAAAAACATCTATATTGCCAATATCGTTAAATGCCGCCCTCCCAAAAACCGGGATCCGCTTCCGGAAGAGCAGGAACAGTGTATCAAATGGCTGCGAAAGCAGTTTGCCATTCTCCGGCCCAAAATCGTTGTCTGTTTGGGAAGAATTGCGGCTGCCAAAATCATCAAACCCGACATTAAAATCATGAAGGAACACGGAATGTTCTTCGAAAAGGGCGGTATTCTGATGATGCCGATTCTGCACCCGGCGGCTTTGCTGCGAAATCCTAATAACAAACCTGCCGCTTTTGAAGATTTTCTGCGTTTGCAGGAAAAAATACGGGAAATCTGCGATCATACCTACGACTCGTAAGGCAGGAAACCGTCAGCAGCGTCCGCTGGCAGACTCCATCGTCAGACAGCTCGCCATCTTGCGTCCGCCGTGTGACGAAGCGTGACGGCTTTTCGGCAGACAGGAACAGGACGCCGACTGATATCCCCCTGCTTCGTTTGCCGGTATGACCATACATTTCGTATGAAACCGGACAGCTTCTACCACAAAAACTTTGTCAGACTTTCTGCGATAATAACTTTACTTTTTTGTAAAATAGTTGTAGAATAAAATATAAAGCATCAATGCTGCGAAATTAACATAAGGGAGATATCTGATTATGAAAATTCTTGTTGAAACATCAGCCCGCCATGTTCATGTTACCAAGGAAGCGCTGGCAACACTGTTCGGAGAGGACGCAACACTCACCAACAAAAAGGATCTTTCTCAGCCCGGTCAGTTCCTTTGCTTTGAAAAGGTAACCGTTGTCGGCCCTAAGGGTGAACTTGCCTGTTCCATCCTCGGTCCGGAAAGACCCGATTGTCAGGTAGAACTGTCCTTTACAGACGCCCGTAAACTCGGTATCGTTCCTCCTGTAAGAGAGTCCGGTGATCTGGACGGCACACCCGGCTGTAAAATCGTCGGCCCCAAGGGTGAGGTAGAAATCTCCAAGGGCGTTATTGTTGCGAAAAGACACATTCATTTTGATCCCAAAACAGCAGAAGAATATGGTTTGAAGGATAAGCAGATCGTCAGCGTAGCCGTAGGCGGCGAGGGCAGAAAGCTCGTATTCGGTGACGTTGTCATCAGAGTAAGCCCCAAGTTTGCTCCTGCTATGCATATTGATACAGACGAGGCAAATGCTGCCTGTATCGCCGGAAATGTCGACGGCGAAATAATCGTATGATCCTTGTCTGATTTTGCCTCTTGACTAATCCCCCAAAAACCGTTTGTCTGCGTTGTCAGGACAAACGGTTTTTGATTATCCGAAGAAAAACGGCTCCCCTTCACCACTCTGAGCAGCACAGCCTCCCTGCGCCGCCGCAAGCGCCAAAGGCTTCCGGCACTTTGGCTGACTCTCTGTTCGGTACCGTCGCTTTGCACAGTCGGCAATATTCTCTGCGTTGCCTTCTCTCTGTTCCCGCCGGACAGCATCGTATCTGCACCTGACTTTATCTGATGCTTGATGAAAGAAGCAACTCTATATACACTTTGTTGATTATTTTGTATTATTACAGTTTGTATATCATTTCAAATATATCTCGGAAAGGAATGATTTGCCATGCAGTTATCACCTATTGTCACCTCTTTGCTTGATACCGACCTTTACAAATTTAATATGGATCAGGTCATCTTCCACAAGCATACCGACTTATGCGGAGAATATTATTTTAAATGCCGCAACAAAGGCGTTGTCTTTTCGGAAGAAATCGTCAGAGAAATCAACGACCAGATCGACCACCTTTGTACCCTGCGCTTTACAAAAGAAGAACTGGAGTACCTTCGTTCCATTCGCTTTATCAAAAGAGATTACGTGGAATTTCTGAGACTGTGGCGCCCTATACGGGAATACGTCACCGTCAGCCGCAGCGAGGAAGGTGAGCTTTCTGTGGTGGTAAAAGGCCCGTTGTTTTCTGCCATGCAGTTTGAAATCTATCTGCTGGAGATCATTAACGAGGTTTATTTTCGCATGACCTACGATTACGAAACCCTCAAACGGTCTGCCGAAAAGCGGCTTGACCGGAAAATCAAGGATTTTCAGACAGGTAAATACACCTTCTGTTTTGCAGAATTCGGCTGCCGCAGAAGACTTTCCCGTGAGTGGGAAGATACTGTCGTCAGAAGGCTGACCGAAGAAACAGATCACTGCGTCGGCACGTCAAACGTATATCTTGCCATGAAATACAACCTGACGCCCGTGGGAACGTATGCCCATGAGTTTGTTCAGATGTATCAGGGAATTGATTCCATTCCCCTTGCCTATACCAACCAGTATGCCATGAACGACTGGTATGATGAATACAGGGGCGACAACGGTACAGCGCTGACAGATACCGTAACAACCGATCTGTTTTTGCTTGATTTTAACCGCTCCATGGTCAACAACTATACCGGCGTGCGCCACGACAGCGGCGATCCCTATGCATGGGGCGAAAAAATGATCGCTCATTATCAGAAATTCGGCGTTGACCCCAGAAACAAGCTGCTGCTCTTCAGCGACAGTCTGGACTTCGACAAGGCACAGCGCCTCTTCGATTATTTTAAGGATAAAGCTAAAGTTTCCTTCGGCATCGGCACCTTCTGCTCCAACGATACCGACGAGGAAGCCCTGAACATCGTCATCAAGCTGCAGTATGTAAACGGCAGACCCGTTGCGAAGCTGTCGGATACTCCCGGAAAAGCCATGTGCCGTGATACGGAATATCTTGATTATCTGAAGCGCTCGGTAGACTTCCGCCTGAAGCGTGAAGCAACCGACCCGCACTGCTGAATGAGAAAGGAGAAGGAAACCCCATGAAGCATTTTTTAGTGGTTGTCGATATGCAAAAGGACTTTGTGGACGGCGCTCTTGGCTCTGCCGAGGCACAGGCGATCGTACCAAAGGTTGTGAAAAAGATACAGGATTTTGACGGTGAAATTTTCGTCACCTATGATACACACTCCGAAAACTATATGGACACGATGGAAGGCAAAAATCTGCCTGTTCCCCACTGCATCAAAGGCTCTGACGGCTGGAAGCTGAACGCCGAAACCGAACAGGCTCTGAGCGGTAAGCGCTATACCGCAGTTGAAAAACTCACCTTCGGGTCTGTTGAATTGCCGGAACTGATCCGACAGGCTGCCGGCGATGAAGATTTTTCCATTGAGCTGCTGGGCTTATGCACGGATATCTGCGTTGTGTCCAACGCACTGCTGCTGAAAGCCAATTTCCCGGAATGTGAAATTTCCGTTGACGCCGCCTGCTGCGCCGGCGTTACGCCCGCACTGCACCGTGCCGCACTCGACACCATGAAAAGCTGTCATATACAGATCAGATAACACACCGACACACAAAAACGGCACAGGCATCACCTGCAATCAGGCAATGCTTGTGCCGTTTTTTCGTTAATGAATATGATCTTGCCGTCATTTGATTTCCCTGCATCTCTCCCCGCTTGAGGAAAACGTGCGAGACACCGCAGGCGTCAGGTGTTTCATACAGAACAGGAAACCCGTTGTCCTTCACCGGTTTGGTACAAATGCAGACGCAGAAGCAATCAAAAGTGCTGTATTTATCCGGATTTCTGATTGTTTTACAGCTTTGGTTTCACGCATTCAGATCTGCTGTCATAACAGCAGATAAAACAAAAGCCGGAATAACATTCCCTGCAGAAGCCATACGGTACGGGTGTCCGACATACACTACAGCAAAGCGCAGTTGCCGGTCATACCGGCTCACGCTTTCTCTCATTCCTTGTGAGAGTCGGGGGAACAAACCGCCGGCTTGACTGCCGTTTCAGGTGAGAAAAATATCAGTTGCCTGCGCCGCCGAACTTCATTTTTACAGAATTCAGCTTCTGCTGCTCGGCGCTGTCCGGAGAATACCAGCCACGCTGCATCATTTTGTCATAGATCTGAGACTGCATATTGAGAGACGAATTAAGAGCGCTTGAAAATGTCTGGTGTACGTCTGCACAAGAGGATTCTATTGCGCCGTGAAGAAACAGGTCGCAAACACCCTTTTCAAGCAGCAGCATATTTTCCATCAGATTTCTGTCATCCATGATAATACCCCCTTAAAGTAATCCGTAAAAGCTGCGGAACAAGGTCTGGTGTGACTGCATCAACTGCTGCACAAAGCTTCTCAGCTCATTGTCCTGCAGCTTGTTCATGGTTTCATAACACTGCGTCTGAAAATACTGTTCGTGTCCCAACGCATCTTCCACATAAAGCAATTCTTTACTGGTCATCTTCGTATTCCTCCTTCAGTTTCGGAGCCTTGCTCCCTGTTCCGACAGAGATACGCCTATCTCCGTACCATCTTCGAACCATTGGTTCTGCTCTGTAATGGCAACAGCGGCTGTTTTCTTTTTGGCTGTTCGGTAATGATAGTATGCGCTGTGCGGAACACAGATATACAATACACTTCAAAAGGCTTCAAAATAAAGCAATTCAACAAATATGATCTCTCCGTTATTCGGATTCCATTATGGACTGTCGTCATAACAACCCCCCGTATTCTCGTCGGATAGGGGTTTTTTCTACAAAATGAACAACCCATTCTCCGAAGAGAATGGGTTGTTGTTTTGCAGCATAATGCTGATGGTCACCGTCCGGCAGCCGTGAACTGCCGCTGACGGTTTATGAGAAATACGCTACACCGCTTTCAAAAATCTGCTGATCTTTTTCAAAGGGAACATTAAAGTACAGATTGTCACCCTTTCGTTCGGAATGACCCATTTTGCCAAGGACACGGCCGTCCGGACTGGTGATGCCTTCAATAGCGCATACGGAGCCGTTGGGATTGTAGTCAATGGACGAAGCAACAGTGCCGTCCGGCTCAACGTACTGCGTTGCAACCTGACCGTTGGCAATCAGGGTGCGAAGCATTTCGTCGTCCGCAACGAATCTGCCTTCACCATGAGAAATGGGTACAGCATGAATGTCGCCTGCGTTGACTTTTGAGAACCACGGAGATTTGACAGAGGTGATTCTGGTATATGCCATACGGGAAATATGTCTGCCGACCGTGTTGAAGGTCAGCGTAGGATCGTTGGGTTTCAGGTCAACGATTTCTCCGTAAGGTACAAGACCTAACTTGATCAGCGCCTGGAAGCCGTTGCAGATGCCCAGCATCAGACCGTCACGGTTTTTAAGAAGCTCGTTGACCGCTTCGGATACTCTGGGATTACGGAAGGTGGTGGCGATAAATTTACCGGAACCGTCCGGCTCATCGCCTCCGGAGAAACCGCCCGGCAGCATAATCATCTGTGACTCACGGATCAGGCGGACCATTTCTTCAATAGTTTCTTCAATATCCGAAGGCTTCAGATTTCTGACAATTAAAAGCTGCGGCTCTGCACCTGCCTTTTCAAAGGCTCTGGCAGTATCCACCTCACAGTTGGTGCCGGGGAATACCGGAATAAACACCTTCGGCTTTGCCGTTCTGATTAACGGAGCGGCTGTGTTTCTTTCCGTATAAAGCGGAATATCATATTGATTGTCCGGACAGGAAGCATTCACAGGGAAGACACCTTCCAGCTTGGCTGTCCATGCGCCGATCAGTTCGTCAATATCCAGCGCCTCTCCGTTGACAGTAATCTTGCCGTTATCCGTCGTAACACCCAGCTCATAGAACAAAACGCTGCTGTCAAGAGCAGCACCATCTGCCAGTTCCAGAATCAGAGAGCCGTTCAGCGGAGCAAACAATTCATCATTCGTCAGTGTATTGGTAAAAGTAAAGCCGATCTTGTTACCAAACGCCATTTTGGCAACTGCTGCCGCTGCGCCGCCTTCTTTGACAGTATAGGCAGACAACACCTTGCCGTCCTTCATCAACGCATAGACTGCACGATACATCTCCTTCAGCTTGTCCCAGTCGGGCATCAGAGAAGCCTTGTCCTCCGGAACAGGAACGTAAATCACCTTTGAGCCGCTCTTTTTGAATTCTGCAGAAACAGTTTTGGAAGCTTTGGTCATGGCAACGGCAAAGCTGACAAGCGTCGGCGGCACGTCAAGGTCTTCAAAGGAGCCTGACATACTGTCCTTACCGCCGATAGAAGGCAGACCCAGTCTGATCTGCGCCACAAGAGAGCCCAACAGCGCTGCCGCAGGCTTGCCCCAGCGGGACGGCACGTCATGCAGGCGCTCGAAATATTCCTGGAAGGTCAGTCTTGCCGTCAGCGGATCGGCACCGATCGCCAGCAGCTTGGAAAGCGACTCTACCACAGCATACGCAGAACCGTGGAACGGACTCCAGCGTGAAATGCCGGGAATATAGCCGTACGCCATGGCTGTTGCATCATCTGTTTCACCATGAAGCAGCGGAATCTTGGCAGCCATTGCGTCCTGCGGCGTAAGCTGTGTTACACCGCCAAAGGGCATCAGAACCGTAGCTGCGCCGATGCTGCTGTCAAACCGCTCGCAAAGCCCTTTCTGAGAGCAAACCTCCAGACGGGACAGATTCGCTTTGAAGGCTTCTCCGGCAGACATTCCGTTCAGCACGGAAGGCGCCTGCTTTCTGTAACATTTTTCAGCGTCGGGCGCTGTAATATAAGCCTGTGCAACCTGCGTTACGCCGTTGGTATTCAGGAACTGGCGGCTCAGATCAACGATGGTTTTCCCTCTCCACTGCATTGTCAATCTGGGTGATTCCGTGACAACCGCAACGGCTGTTGCTTCCAGGTTTTCTTTGCCCGCCTCGGCAATAAACCTGTCAACGTCTTTGGGATCCAGCACCACTGCCATTCTTTCCTGCGATTCGGAAATAGCCAGTTCTGTTCCGTCCAGACCTTCGTATTTCTTGGTTACTTTATCAAGATCGACCGTCAGACCGTCTGCCAGCTCACCGATGGCAACACAAACACCGCCTGCGCCAAAGTCGTTGCAGCGCTTGATCATCGTAGAAACGGTGCTGTTTCTGAACAACCTCTGAATCTTTCTTTCGGTAGGCGGATTACCCTTCTGAACCTCTGCGCCGCAGGTTTCGATAGAATCCATGGTATGCGCCTTGGAGGATCCCGTAGCGCCGCCGCAGCCGTCACGGCCTGTTCTGCCGCCCAGAAGTACGATGACATCATCAGGCGCCGGAACCTCACGAATGACGTTTGCCTTGGGAGAAGCACCGATAACGGCGCCGATCTCCAGACGCTTGGCAACGTAGCCGCCGTCATACAGCTCGGTTACCTGACCTGTTGCCAGGCCGATCTGGTTGCCGTAGGAGCTGTAGCCTGCCGCAGCGCCTGTGGTAATCTTGCGGGAAGGCAGTTTTCCTGCCATCGTTTTTTCAAAGGGTACGGTAGGATCACCCGAACCGGTTACACGCATTGCCTGATAAACATAAGCACGACCTGAAAGCGGGTCACGGATAGCGCCGCCCAGACAGGTAGCCGCACCGCCAAAGGGTTCGATTTCAGTGGGGTGGTTATGTGTTTCGTTCTTGAACTGTACCAGCCACTGTTCTGTTTTGCCGTCAATGGTAACGGGAACTTCTATCGAGCAGGCATTAATCTCGTCGCTCTGGTCCAGATCGGGAATCATGCCTTTCTTTTTCAGCAGCTTCATGCCTGTCAGCGCCATGTCCATTAAAGAAACGTCTCTGCTGCTGTTTTTACCGTATACTTCGTCACGGCTGTCATAATAAAGCTGCAAAGCGTCTTCAATGGTTTTGGTCAGCGCATTTTTTTCGATTTCTATTTTTTCCAGACGGGTCAGGAAGGTCGTATGGCGGCAATGATCCGACCAATAAGTATCAATCACACGCAGCTCTGTAACAGTCGGGTCACGGTGTTCGTCGTCACGGAAATAGTCCCTGCAGAACTTCAGATCCGACAAGGTCATGGCAAAGCCCATAGAATTAAAATACTGCTGCATTTCATCGTCGTTCCAGCGGATAAAGCCTTCTACCACAGCCACGTCATCCGGACGGTCCGCTTTCATATCCAGCGACTCCGGCTTCTGAAGAGAAGCTTTTCTGGACTCTACAGGGTTGATCAGATAATGCTGAATCTTCAGGAAGTCCTCTTCGGAAATATTGCCTTTCACAGCAACCAGCTTTGCACTGAGCACGTCAGGGCGTTCGCCTTGTGTAAGGAGCTGAACGCACTGGGCAGCAGAGTCCGCTCTCTGATCATACTGACCCGGCAGATATTCCATTGCAAACAGACGATACTCCTTATCTTCCGGCAGCACTTCATCATACACCATATCGGCATTGGTTTCACTGAGTATGGTATTCTTCGCTTTTTCAAAGCTTTCGCCTTCCAGACCGCTGATATCATAGCGGTTGATAATTCTTACTTTTTCAATTGCCTTTAATCCCAGGTTATTCTTCAGGTCTGCCATGAGGTTAGACGCTTCAACATCAAAGCCCTCACGCTTTTCTACAAAAATTCTTTTTACAGCAGCCATAATTGTCCACCCATTTCTGTTGTTTCTTTTGTGCCGGCTCCAAGCTATTTCAGAACCGACATCATATATTACCATTCTATCATACCCCTGTCTTTTTTTCAAGACGGAATCAATCCGGAATCCCTGAAACTCCTTTATCGTTTTTCTGAAAGCAAATTCCACAGAGGACTTCACTTTGGCAATCCGTCTGCGGATTCACGGACGCTCCCTGAGTACAAAGCCTGTCCGTCCGGCTGCTCCGCTCAAAGAACCGTTCTTTTCTGTCAGCGCAAAAAAGCAGGCAGTCCGACTCAGACTGCCTTGACCTTTTGCTTCTTTATTCGCATATTGATGATGAACGGTTGATATTCTTACTTAAAACCGAGAACTGCCGCAGAATTCGTCATTCTGCGGCAGCCTTACGGAAACAGTACCTCATTGTACTGCCTGACATCACGATTCTCCGGAAGAGAGCAGCGGCGGTGAACTGTCCAGCCGTGTGACAATGATCAGGACCGCACCGGTATCGGATTTTTGATCATACGCAATAAAATGTATATTGGCTGATACACGAACACGGTTTTCCAGCACACTGTAGATATTTTCTTCTTTACGGGAAGACAGGCACTTTTTGACAGCCTGAAAAAACGTTTCCGACGGTTGTCTGTACCAGTCATAAAAATCATTGTAGATATAGTTTTTATCCTGACCGATTTCCTCCAGAAACTTTTTGTATGCCGCATTGGCTTTAAGAATACGGAAGTTCCTGTGATTGAATTCCAGCACGGCAACGGGCGTCACCGTGGAATCCCCGAAATATCTGCCCATATCCAGCTTCAGAGAATTAATCTCCAAACTGGAGGTTCCCACCTTATCGTAATAGGCAGTTTTGGTAGTATCGTCATACTCCAGACCGTTGCCAACCACGGTCTTGTCGTAAAAATGCTCGCAGGGCATCGGTTTGCCGAACAAGTATCCCTGCACCTTGTCGCAGCCTGCGTCACGCAGAAACCGAAGCTGTTCTTTGGTCTGGACGCCCTCAGCCAGCGTGCTGACCCCTAATTTGGAGATCATGCTGATCACGTCAGACAGGATCATACAGTTTTTCCCTGTCAGGCTGAAATTCTTCATAAACCGCATATCCAGCTTGATCAGGTCAAAAGAATACTCCTGCAGGGTGTTCAGGGAGGAATACTCACTGCCGAAATCGTCCATCCACACATTAAAGCCATACTCCCTGAAGCGGTCAATCTGCCGGGACAAAAACTGCTGGTTTTTGATAAAGGCGCTTTCGGTAATCTCTACCGTAATCAGGTGATGCGCAATATTGTATTCATTGACAATAGACAGCACCTCATCAACCACGTCGCAAACCTCGAAATTAGAACGGGATATATTAACAGACACCGGCACCAGCGGCACATTCATACTTTTTTGCTTTGCAAGACTCTCACAGATCTTCCGCAGCATATAAAAATCCAG
This sequence comes from Acutalibacteraceae bacterium, assembly GCA_045221175.1. Classification (GTDB taxonomy): domain Bacteria; phylum Bacillota; class Clostridia; order Oscillospirales; family Acutalibacteraceae; genus UBA1213. The sequence continues at coordinate 16,634 of JBGUWM010000258.1, forward strand.
CTTATTGATCAGCCGGTTATCCTCCAGCACAGGAATAAACTGTGACGGCGGCAGCATTCCTTTTTCGGGATCAATCCACCGTGCCAGCGCCTCCATATCGCATATTTTTCCGGTTACCGTGCGGACAATGGGCATATAATACAGCTTGATATAGCCGTTTTCAAGCGCTTCTTCAAAATGATTCAGCACGTGGCGGCGCTGACGGTATTCTGTAAACATATCTCTGTCAAAGACGTGATATTTTCTGTTATAATCCCCTTTAATCGCTTTGCAGGCAATTCTTGCCCTGTCGATCGAGGCATAGATATCAATCCCCGACTTATCATCGTAATAGATGCCTGCACACACCTGCACCGGTATTCCCAGCGGATTCCGCAGTATCTGATCATTGACCTGTTCGATCTTCTGTTCCAGATGACGCTTGTTCGTCATGACAATAAAGTGGTCGTCGGAAAGTCTTGCCATAGCGTCGTTTTCAAAAATATCTTTTAAGACGAAAGCTGTACCCGAAAGAATACCGTTGCCTCTGGAAAAGCCGTATTTTTCGTTGATCGCCTTCATATCACGGATATCAAAATACACAAAAGCAGGGGTAATGCCCCTTTTACGCATTCTGTCACGCTCCTGATCAGCCAGCACGCCAAAGGCGGACATATTGGGCATATTGGTCAGCTTGTCATAATAGGTGCTGATCTTTTCGGCATTGACAATATCGGTAACGTCGCTGCACCACAGCACGTAAAGCATATCGCCGGTGTCGGTAAGATGCGTATTTCCCACAGCATGAATGGTACGGAATTGGTTGTTGATCCTTTTTTTGAAAACCGTGTTATAGCTGCCGCCTTCACTGACAAAGCGCTCCCACGCTGCGGACAAACGCTCCACGTCTTCGGTATGTACGGAAGTATAGATCGTGTTTTCCATAATATGCGCCATCTCGCTGCGCCCCTCCGAAAACAGGCGGCACAGCCCGTCGGATATCAATACAACTCTGACGTCCCCCTCTATCTTCTGAAAAACCACGAAGGGTATGGCTGAGGATTCCATATCATTTTTCTGTCTGCCGTAATATTCATACAGTGTATCGGTAGGCAAGCTGCATTCCTCCTTGTTTCCGTGTAAAAAAATAATATAACTTTGTGATCGATTTGTCAATTCTCGTTTTCACAAAATTTACAAAATATTTTTATACATCGTTCTTGTCACAATCGCTCATTTCCCGATCCGGTTTTTCTTTCTCGGTTTCTTCAAAGTCAGCGGTCAGAATCTCCTTGTACACCTCTCTGTAAGTCTTTGCCAGTTTTGGATTGACCTTTTCAAGCATCTCCAGATGCGCCAGTCGCTTCTGACGGCGCTGTTCAAAGGTCTGCGGATCTGTCTTGTACAGCGCCCTTGCCCTGTCAAGCCGACGCTTTCTGATCCGGTGCAGCGCCTGTGCGTCTATCGCCGGCATTCTGCTCTCGATAATACGCCGCCGCTCCTCCAGCGCTGCCTCTATTTTTTCCGCCTGTTCGGGATGCCGCACGGCACGGTTCAGCAGACGGGTTTCGAGTCTGTCCAGCAGCTCGTCTTCATCATACAGATTCAGCCTGCCGAACCGGCTGAGTCTTTCAAACTGCTCAACGGAGTCAGCCGACAGCTCTTTATCCTGTTTGATACTTTGATACACTTCTTCCGTCAGTTTTTTCTTGAAATTCTCGGCATCCTCACCCAGCGCCCAGTCCAGCTCAGCCTGCAGACCTCTGTCGTCCGGCACAGCGTCAACCGTTTCACCTTCAGACGGCATGGCAGGCGCATAGGGCTTTGCGATGCCCGCATCACGGAGAGCCAGCGTCACGGTCATGCGTACGGCGCCGTTTCTGATCAGTTCGCCGGCGCCGAATTTCCGCAAGCTGTCGTTCAATTCACCGATATGCTCTGTGATATAAAAACCGATTTTCTTATCCCGGTAGTAACGGTACAGCCGCACTAATTCTTCGGCTGCGGCAACGTCAACACTGCCCACCGCTCCGGCATGAATGATAATGCAGCGAGTGTTCTCGTCAACGGCTTTTTCCAGATCGTTTTTCAGCACCTCTGTATTGGCAAAGAACAAATTGCCGCCAAAACGGTAGATGACGACATCTTTCAGCGGCTTTGCCTCACGGTGCCGCTCGAGAGAATAAAACCCTTCCTTTTCGGGAATGATACCCAAAAACGCCCTCGGCGGTGTTACGGCTCTGATGATTACCGCAATAAAGGACAGTACGATGCCGATCACTACGCCGTAAACCGTGCCAAAAATCAGCACACCGGCAAAAGCTGCCAGAAAAATCAGAAATTCTCTTTTATCCGTCTTCCACAGGTGCCGTGCAAGACGAAATTCACAGGCACCCGACAGCGCGCTGATAACAATCGCCGTGAGAATCGGAACCGGCAGCAGCTCAATAAAGCCTGTGCCGAACAGCAGCACTATCAGCATTGTCAGTGAAGCAAAAACCGACATCCACTGGGATCTGACGCCGAACTGCCGCACGATGCCTGTTCTTGACACACTTCCGTTGACAGGGCAGCAGCCTGTCAGCGAAGCTGCAAAGTTAGCGGCTGCATAACCGAGTATCTCACGGTTAGCCTTCAGCTCATAGCCGTCCTTGACAGCATTGCTTTTGGAGGCTAACAAAGACTCGGCAAGAATCACTGCGGCTATGCTCAGTGAATCGAACAGAAGCTCCGTAAAGTTGTCTGCTGAAATGCCTGCAAACGAAAGGCTCGGCAGCGGAACACCCCCTTCTACCTTCGGCAGCAGCCGAACGCCCCAGTCTGCGACCGGAAACATACAGGTCATCGCAACCCCTGCCGCCATCATCAGGACAGACATTGGTATTTTGGGAGCAATATGCCGAAAGAGTACGATAATGAATATCACACTCAGTCCCATGGTCAGCGCCACGGGATTGAAAGAAGAAAGCTGCGTGACAATATGCTTTATCAGCTCAGGCGCCTCGCCGATTCCGGGGGCGGCACCGAACAGCTTGGGAATCTGCATCAGTATAATGGTACAGCATATACCGGAAACAAAGCCGCCCATCACTGACTCGGAAATATAGCGCACCATTTTTCCTGCCCGCAGCAGATAAAACAGCAGCAGCCAGCAAGAAGTCAAAAACGCTGTCACCGGCACCACCGTGACAGCCTCGGCTGATTCCGCCTGAATCCCCAGCGCCGCAACAGTCGTGCCTACCAACGCAGCCGGAGCAGCGTCTACGCCGAAAACAAAATCTCTGGAGGTGGTCAGCAATCCGAACAGCAGAATCGGCAATACCGAGCCATACAGTCCGTATTGCATCGGAAGCCCTGCAATCTGTGCATAGCCCATCGAAATCGGAATGGAGATCAGAGCAACAATGATGCCGCCAATCAGATCCTTCAGCAGCTCAAGGGGACTTTTGCGGGTAAACAAACCTGATGAACTCTTCGCAGCGTCTTGCTCTGTCATGGAATCCCTTCTTTTCTCATCAAAACTACGACATTTCATTACTGCCATATTCTCTTTTATGATACCTGAAATCGAATAATTTTGCAACGAATATTTTAAAAGATTTACAATTTTTTCACGATGTGTTATAATAATATTATCTATATTATCTTGCGTCATTTGTTTTCCGAGAGATTAACGCAAAGAAACATGACGGTCAGAAAGTTGAGTCCGCCATGAGGTTCTGTCCGGCAGCGTGTTCTTCCGTCAGATTATCTCAAACAGCCGGATTTCAAACAGCCGGATTTTTGTATAAAAAGGAGTAGGTGAAGTGTATGTCCGCCAATACGATATTATTTATCAATGCTTGCGTCCGTCAGCAGTCCCGCACCAGAGCCCTTGCCGAAAAGGTACTCGGCAAGCTGGAGGGAGAAATAACGGAACTGAAGCTGTGGGAACTGCCGCTAAAGCCGCTGGACGAAGAAACGCTGACATGGAGAAGTGCCGCAGCAGCCGCCGGTGATTATGATGACGAACGGTTTTTCTACGCCAAGCAACTGGCGCAGGCAGACCTTGTGGTCATTGCCGCACCATACTGGGATATGTCTTTTCCGGCACTGCTGAAGGTATGGATCGAGAACATTTCTGTCTGGGGGCTGACCTTCCGATATACACAGGACGGCAAACCGTCAGGTCTTTGTAAAGCAAAAAAACTGATCTACGTCACGACGGCCGGCGGCATCATCGGTTCGTTCGACTTCGGCTATGAATACGTATCGGCTCTGTTCCGTGAATTGTACGGCATTCCGGAAAGTGAAAGGATCTCCGAAGAAGGGCTTGATATGTAAAAGCGCCAAAGCAGGCACACTTTTTCTGTTTTAGAATACGATAGCAACAGAAGCACCCGACACCCAACACGAGAATGGCGAAAACACGAGCATACATGAGATTCCATTTCATAATCCGCATTTCCCTCGCTTTTTCCGAGCTTTCTCCGGATTATCTTCGCAGTTTTGTCATTTCACCGTTAATGTCATAGGAGGTAAGATGAAAAAAAGGAAAATAATCATTCTGCTTGCGGTCATCACAGGTATTTTGCTGGCAGCAGCGGCTGTATTTCTGATTTATGTCAGTGTCTATTATCATGCAGACGATACGGCAGCCGCTGCATTACAGTCTGATGATCAGGTCAGCGTGACGCAGCAGGACAAAATGATTGTATTTGAACCAAAAAAAGCGGAAGCCGGTCTGATTTTCTATCCGGGCGGAAAAGTGGAATACAGTGCTTATGCGCCGCTAATGCATCAACTGGCACAGGAGCATATTCTGTGTGTGATTGTTAAAATGCCTTTCAACCTGGCTGTATTTAACAGAAATGCTGCTGACGGTATTCAATCGCTGTATCCTGAAATCAGCCGATGGTATATGGCAGGGCATTCCTTAGGCGGGAGTATGGCGGCATCTTACGCAGCAAGTCACACCGATACTCTGGAAGGACTGATTCTGCTGGCAGCCTATTCCACTGAGGATCTGAAGTCCTCGAACCTTCGGGTACTGTCCGTCTACGGCAGCAACGACGGTGTGCTCAACCGTGACAAATACCGCAGCAATTACGGTAATCTGCCGCAGGATACGGAAGAATATATTATCAAAGGCGGCAATCATGCCTTTTTCGGCAGCTACGGAGAACAGGACGGCGATCACAAAGCGGATATTGCTCCGGAAGAACAGCTCCGTCAGACAGCCGATTCCATCTCAGCATTTATCGGGACAAAGGAAAAAGCTTTGTCCCGTTTTGTTTTTTAAAAAACACACTTACCTTTTGCCGCCGAAAAAGGTTTTTTCCCCATGTACCTGCCCGGTCAGAATAATTTCCATTGCCGTGCGTAAAAAACCTTTGACAAGCCGCCAATCTGTGCTATAATAAAAGCAATGTGTTCACACGACAGTTCGTTTGCGCCATCCTGTCGTTAATCAAAACCAGGGCATTCATGCAGAGAAACTCTCTGTGTGCCTTTTTCGTGTATATCCGAAAAGATGCGTCTGCGTTACGGTGCAGACGCTTTTTTTATTATATCAGCTTATGGAGGAAACAGCTTATGTATCGTCTGAAAACGTCGGCCGCTTTTGACAGCGCTCATTTTTTATCCGGCTATCAGGGAAAATGCGCCAATATTCACGGTCATCATTGGGTCATAGAAGTAACTGTCAGCGGCGAAAAGCTACAGGACACCGGCACCAAAAAAGGAATGCTGATTGATTTTGGCGATCTGAAAAAAGAGGTTCGTGATTTAGCGGACAGCTTTGACCATGCGCTCATCTACGAGAGCGGCACACTGAAAATAAAAACACTTGAGGCTCTTCAGGAGGAAGGCTTCAGCCTGATTGCCATACCCTGCCGTCCTACGGCAGAAAACTTTGCCAGAATGTTTTTTGACAATCTGAAAGACAAAAAACTGCCGGTAGAAAGCGTAACGGTTTATGAAACGCCTGAAAACTGCGCCCGGTATGACGAAAAGGAGGCGAGCACCGGTGTTTGAGGTAGCAGAAACCTTTGTCAGCATTAACGGAGAGGGAACTCATGCCGGAGAACTGGCATTCTTCATTCGCTTTTGCGGCTGTAATCTCAACTGCTCCTACTGCGACACCCGTTGGGCAAACCTGCCGGATACGCCGCACCGCAGCATGACAGCAGAAGAACTGACGGCGCTTGTCAGAGAATCGGGCATTCGCAACGTAACGCTCACAGGCGGAGAACCGCTTCTGCAAAAGGATATCGGTCTTTTGACGCAGCAGCTTGCGTCCATTGGCTGCCGCACCGAAATAGAAACCAACGGCAGTATCTGTTTCGAAGATCTGACGTCATTATCCTGCCGCCCTGTGTTCACAATGGATTATAAACTGCCCGACAGCGGCATGGAAAGCCGGATGTACACCGATAATTTCAATCTGCTGCAAGAGCATGATACCGTAAAATTCGTGGCAGGAAGCCTGACAGATCTGCAAAAAGCGAAGGAAATCATCTGCCGTTTTTCACTGACAGGCAGATGTCATCTGTATTTCAGCCCCGTATTCGGCAAAATTGATCCTGCGGATATGGTGGAATTTATGAAGCAGCACCGTCTGAACGGCGTCAGACTACAGCTTCAGCTCCATAAATTGATATGGGATCCCGATAAAAGAGGAGTGTAAAACAAGTTGGATAAAAAAGCAATAGAATATCATATCAGAGGATTGCTGAAGGCAATAGGAGAAGATCCCGAACGGGAAGGACTAAAAGAAACGCCCGAACGGGTAGCCAAAATGCTTGCGGAAGTACTCAAAGGAACGGATTATACGAATCACGAGATCGCACAAAAATTCGGAAAGACCTTTGAAGCGCCCAAGGGCGACGGCGAAGATAATATTGTGGTAATGAAGGATATTACCGTTTTCAGCTACTGCGAGCACCACATGGCGCTAATGTATGACATGAAGGTAAACGTCGCCTATATTCCCGACGGCAGAGTTCTGGGGCTGAGCAAGATCGCCAGAATCTGTGATATGGCAGCCAAACGCCTGCAGCTTCAGGAACGCATAGGAAGCGATATTGCCGCAATCATCTCAGAGGCAGCGGGTACAAAAGACGTCGCCGTCGTCATCAGCGGTTCCCATAGCTGCATGACCGCAAGGGGAATCCGAAATGCCTCTGCCAGAACGCTGACGGCAACTTATACAGGAAAATTCAGAACAAACCCCGAACTGAAAGCCATGGTTCAGTTTGACAGATACGGAGGATAACGATGAAAGCATTGGTTTTATGCAGCGGTGGCATAGACAGTACCACCTGTCTTGCTCTTGCCGTTGAAAAATATACCCCGCAGGAGGTGCTGGCGCTTTCTGTAAGCTATGGACAAAAGCACAACAAAGAACTTACATCTGCAAAAGCTGTTGCCGATTATTACGGCGTTGCCTTCCGTCAGCTTGATCTGGCGTCACTGTTTGAAGGCTCGGACTGCTCTCTGCTGCAGGGGTCTGTTGATGAAATCCCGAAAGAAAGCTATGCCGACCAGCTTGCCGGGAACAACGGCAAACCGGTGTCTACCTACGTGCCTTTCCGCAACGGTCTGTTTCTCGCTTCTGCCGCCAGCATCGCTCTTTCCAACGGCTGCTGCGAAATATACTACGGCGCTCACAGCGACGATGCCGCCGGAAACGCTTACCCGGACTGCAGCAGCGCTTTTAACGAAGCAATCAACAACGCCGTATATCTGGGCAGCGGCGGCCAGCTTAGGGTAACGGCACCGTTTATTGGTATGAATAAGGCGCAGGTTGTTGCCGAGGGAATTCGTTCAGGCGCTCCCTATCACCTGACATGGAGTTGTTACGAAGGCGGCAAAAAGCCCTGCGGATTGTGCGGAACCTGCCGTGACAGAGCTGCCGCCTTTGCCGCCAACGGCATTCCCGATCCTGCCCTTGCCGCTTTACCGCAGACCCGTATACATCCGCCTGTTGTCTGAAAGGAGAACGCCATGACCGGAAGAAACGATAACGAAACAGGAAATATCTCACTGCTGGGCAACCGGCATACCGTCTATTCCTCCGATTACTCACCGGAGGTTCTGGAAACTTTCCCGAACAAACACCCGGACAACGATTATTTTGTCAAATTCAATTGTCCCGAATTTACCAGTCTTTGTCCGATCACAGGACAACCGGATTTTGCCTGTATTTATATTTCCTACATTCCCGATAAGCTGATGGTAGAAAGCAAATCACTGAAGCTCTATCTTTTCAGCTTCCGCAACCACGGAGATTTTCACGAGGATTGCGTCAATATCATTATGAAAGACCTGATCCGCCTGATGGAACCGAAATATATTGAGGTCTGGGGCAAATTTCTGCCCCGTGGCGGCATTTCTATCGACCCTTACTGCAATTACGGCAGACCCGGTACCAAATGGGAAGAACTGGCATGGGACAGACTCAGTCATCATGATCTGTATCCCGAAACCGTCAATAACCGCTGAGTATTGCACCGCCGAGTGTTGAACTGCGAGTATTGTACCGCCGAGCGTTGAACCGCTGAGTGTTGAACCGCGAGTATTGTACCGCTGAGTATTGTACCGCCGAGCGTTGCACTGCGAGTATTGCACCGCCGAGTGTTGCACCGCCGAGCGTTGAACCGCCGAGCGTTGAACCGCCGAGCGTTGAACCGCTGAGTGTTGAACTGCGAGTATTGTACTGCGAGTATTGCACCGCCAGCCCTGCACATAAAAACCAATCTGTAAAAGCTGCGGCTCCTGAATGATACAGGTGCCGCAGCTTTTTTGCTCATTTTTGCTCATGAATCTGTTTTTTCTTGAAAGTATCTGATAATTATGGTAGGATAGTAAGGTATTATGCGTTAAATCGCCCGAAGGCAGGTTGTTTTTAAGGAGGAAAACTTTATGTGGGAACAGATTCTTTCGGGAATCGAAAATGTCAACAACACGCTGAATGACATCGTATGGGGCTGGCCTGTGATTATTCTGATCCTCGGAACCGGCATTCTGCTGACCATACGAACAAAGTTTTTGCAGGTGCGCCGCTTCGGAGAATCACTTGGCACCACCATCGTACCGGCTGTCAAAAGCCTCGGCAAAAAGAAGAAAAACGCCGGACAGTCCAACATCAAAGCCGTTTCTCAGTTCGAGGCGTTCTCTACGGCGATTTCAGGCACTGTGGGAACCGGCAATATCATCGGCGTTGTTTCCGCTATTCTGACCGGCGGTCCCGGAGCAGTTTTCTGGATGTGGATCTCCGCTTTTTTCGGTATGGTCACCAATTACTCCGAAAACGTGCTGGGACTTTATTTCCGCAAAAAGGATAAACACGGCAACCTTTCCGGCGGCTCGTTCTATTATATCGCCTACGGTCTGAAATGGAAGTGGCTCGCTTTCTGCGCCGCCATCTTCTGTATCTTTGCCGCCATCGGCATGAGCGGCGTTCAAACCAATAAAATTTCCGGCACCCTTTCGGAAGCTTTTTCCGGCATTACCGGTGACATGAACACCGACACCGTAAAACTCATCATCGGTATTGCCGTTGCTGTGCTGACGGCTGTGATAATCATCGGCGGTATTCAGCGAATCGGAAAAGTCACTTCCATGCTGGTGCCGTTTATGTCACTGCTTTTCATCATTATGTCGCTGATCGCTATTTGTATGCACGGCTCGGCTGTTCCAAAGGCCTTCGGTTTGATTTTTGAAAAGGCATTTAATTTTCAGGCTGTCGGCGGCGGTATCTTAGGTTACTCTTTCGCTCAGGTTATTAAAAAAGGTTTGGCAAGAGGCGTCTTTTCCAACGAAGCCGGTCTTGGCTCTTCCGTTATCGCTCATTCCGCATCCGAAACAAGAGAACCTGTTAAACAGGGACTGTGGGGCGTATTCGAAGTATTCTTCGACACCTTTATTATCTGTACCCTGACCTCTCTGACTTTTCTGACTACCTTCGACCTGGACAAGCTGTCAAGCGATATGAACGACGCCGCTATGTCCATGTCGATGTTCTCCACCAACTTCGGCAGCTTCGGCGTAGTGGTCTTCTCGGTCATTCTGCCGCTGTTCGCCTTTACCACCATCATCGCTTGGTCGTATTACGGTGAAAAAGCTGTTGAATTCTGCTTTGGCGCATTGTCCGAGCAAAAGAAAAAAATCATTGTTTCCGCCTTCAAGATACTCTACATTATCCTGATCGCCGTATCCGCTACGATTAAGAGCGATCTGATCTGGGCAATTGACGATACCTTTAACGGTTTGATGGCAGTGCCGAACCTGATCTGCCTGGTCGCTCTCAGCGGTCTGGTTGCCAAAATTACCAAGAATTACTTTGACCGTAAAAAGGGCATGAAAATTGAACCGATGCTGTCAGCCTATCCTGACATGAACGAGGAATTCAAGGCAGATATTGAAGCAGAAAAACAGCTTAAACAACAGGAGGTACCATCATGATATCACAGGAAATCACCGCCTCGCTCTATGAAAACCGGGACGTTGCCTACCGGGATTTTCAAAGCGCACTGATCCCTACCGTCAGTAAGGACTGCTTTATCGGTGTGCGGACTCCCGTTCTGAGAAAAATGGCAAAAAGCCTGCTGAAACGGAAAGATATCGGAGAATTTTTGTCGGCGCTGCCCCACAGCACCTTCGACGAAAACCAACTTCATGCATTTATCCTCTCAGAGCTGAAAAACTTTTCTGAATGTATTGCCGGTGTCGAACGGTTTTTGCCCTTTGTGGATAACTGGGCTACCTGCGACCAGCTTTCTCCGAAGGTCTTTCGCAAACACAAAACAGAGCTGCTGCCCTTTTTGCGTCGTTTTCTGCAGAGCGACCATCCCTTTACCGTTCGGTTTGGTATCGGAATGCTCATGCAGCATTTTGCCGAAGATGATTTTTCGCAAGAGTACCCCGAAACCATCAGCCGGATTCGTTCGGAAGAATACTATATCAATATGATGATTGCCTGGTACTTTGCTACCCTGCTTGCCAAACAATATGACAGCATTCTTCCTTATCTTGAACAGCGCCGCCTTGCCCCATGGACGCACAACAAAACGATTCAAAAGGCGGTGGAAAGCCGGCGTCTGACAGATGAACAGAAAACATATCTCAGAACACTGAAAGTAAAATAACCAGCAGAAAAGGCTGTGAAAACAGGACTGAACGGTTTCCTGCTTCACAGCCTTTTACAGATTTCTGACAACCCTTTTGCCGTCGTTCACAGACTCTTGCAATCGTTCACAACTTTTTACAGTCCTTCACGGTTTCTTGCAGTCTTCCACAACTTCTTGCAGTTCTTCACAGACTCTTGCAATCGTTCACAACTTCTTACAGTCCTTCACGGTTTCTTGCAGACAAAAGAAAAAACCGTCCGGACAGACGGTTTTTGCGTGTTGGCATCTTCCTATTTTTCCGGATCGTCACCAATCAAGTATCTTCGGCACTAATGAGCTTAACTTCCGTGTTCGGCATGGGAA
>JBGUWM010000259.1:0-1827 GCA_045221175.1 Acutalibacteraceae bacterium
TTCCCATGCCGAACACGGAAGTTAAGCTCATTAGTGCCGAAGATACTTGATTGGTGACGATCCGGAAAAATAGGAAGATGCCAACACATAAAAGCAGCCGCCCAATAGGGCGGTTGTTTTTTAATGCCATAATATACAAATCGTAAAAAATGATGATACTATACAAATAGTATATTATATGATGTAGTATGACAGTTTCGTTATATACAGTATGTATTATAATCAACTGATATATACGAATAGTATAATCATGCTTTAAGCTGTCTGCTGATCATAACGGTATCTACAAATTGTATATTACTAAATAGTAATACAAAATGTATAATAGTATGGCTCTTACTAAGGAATGCTACAAAACGTATAGAAAGACGCATGATAAACATTAAAATATACAAATCGTATAATATTTAACTTGACAACAATCTGTATTATTCGTCAAGGAATCCATCTTTTGTGCTGCGGTAAATTTCAATGTGAATCTGGTGCTTTAGCTGCAGCGGCTCATCGTAGGGCTGCAACAGCCTGCGATATTCTGATTCAAATGCGGCTATTCGATCCGCAGGCAGACTTGCGCCGATCCCCCGACAGGTTTTGATTCTGCCGATCCAATTTTCTTTGTAAAACGGTAGTTGTACGTTGTAGGAATGAATGGTGTCTATCTGAAACCGGCTGCGAGCCCATTCCGGATAATGGTATTGATAGTCATGAAAACCGCTTCCGCTCCATTGCGGATTATATTTCAGCACAAGTTCTTCCATTTCTGCTATGATTTTGTCTTCAAAAGGAAGCCAGTCCATAAATATTTTACAGAACAATCCCTGTGGTTTCAAAATGCGGTAAATCTCCGGAATTGCCTGCTCTGTTTTGAAATACTGAAAGCATTGTACCGCTGTGACAACATCAAATTCATTGTCAGAAAAACCTGTATCCTCGGCTGCACATACCTTGAACTGTATATTATGAATGTCGAGCGCTTTGACAATGTCCCTGCCGATATGGATTTGTTCCTCAGAAATGTCTGTTGCCACAAAATCAGCCCCGGTATGATGCATTCTGCAGGGGAGTACGGCTGTGCCGCTTCCCAGATCAAGAATGCGCTGACCGGATTTCCCGATGCCGAACTGCATAAGCTTTTCATACATATTTGCCGGATAAATATCACGATACTTTGCATAATCCTGACTGACACGACCAAAGTCGAATTCATGTCCTTTGTCAATAAATGACAGTTTCATCATCGCACTTCCTTTTTGAAAAGCTGCTGTGTGCCTGCTCTGAAACAGGCACACAGCAATTTTTAGTCTACTTCAATTTTTATCAATGCTTTGCGGCAGATATCGTTTTCTTTGCGGAAGATATCAGAGTCTTTGTCGCAGATATCGTTTTTTGCGGCAGATATCAGAGTCTTTGTCGCAGATATCGTTTTTTTGCGACAGATATTGGTTTCCTTGCAGATGATATCGTTTTCTTTGCAGTGTATATCAGGTTCGCTTCCTGCCGACAAACCAGTACACAGCGCCAAACGTCAGCAATCCGGAAAGCAGTACAAGCATTATCATTCGCCTGTCATCAGTTCCGGCTGCCGGAAGAACGTAATCCGACGCCCGGTAGCGGTTGGTATAGACGATGGAAACGTCCAGATCGTTTGCGTCTACGGTTTCTTCGGCGGTGGACAAGGCTGTGTTCGTGAGCGTGTTGGCAGAAGCTGCCTGCCGGATCACCGCTCCGTCGTTGCCTGTGATCTGATATTCCGCCTGATAGAAGGCTGTTGCAGGTTCTGTGACGGTGTAGCGTGCGTTTTCCGGAAGATTCCGCAGACGGCAGGTC
>JBGUWM010000260.1:0-21005 GCA_045221175.1 Acutalibacteraceae bacterium
TCGGAGCAAAGCCCGATGTAAGCTCGCTTAACATCGGCTGCATTGATCCAACCTCACCGCAGGAGCTTTAGCTCCTCGGGGTTTCAGGGGCAGAAGCCCCTGACTTTTTATGCTTCTTATCATGACCTCGCAAGAGGTCATGATCGTTAATACAGTTAGCAAGCAATTTGTTTTATGATAATTCATTCAGCAGGGATTTCAGCAATAAATGCAACACTCAACAAAATTTAACACCCTTATCTCTGTTTTTCAAAGATAAGGGTGTTTTGCAATATCGCAGTGTTTTTGTTAATGGATAAACCTGTCAGAAAATTCTGACTCCCTTGTGTTTTTCACTATCACCTAATTCAAGTATTACAAGAGCATCATCATTAAACGAGATTTTTATCCACCTGTTTGGATTTCCGTTAATATAATAATATTCCCAGTACATTCCGGTCGGAGGTGAATCATCAAAATCTCCCAAAATTTCATGTACTTCATCCCGGGTCATATTTTTTCTAAGCATTTTAATCTTGCGAAGTGTTTCATCGTCAAGCTCCCCGAATTCACTTAAATCAATACTGACCTGAGATTCGGTTGTTTCTTCACTTTGTATTTTCTCGGATTGTTCCGGAACCGATTCATCACTGTATGTTGAAAGATAGCTTTCAGAGTCTGATTGTGTTGATGATTGACTTTTTTCAGAATCCTTGCGTTGTTGGCAGGCGGAAAACACAAAAATGGTTGTCAGAGCAATACAAAAGCAAACAGCTTTAATAAATCGTTTCATGTTTATTTCACTCCTCCGTTTGTATTATTACTCCCTTCCTCTTGATGTATATTTGTATTTTTATGGTAATCTTTTATAACTTTGAGATTATCCCTCCCTTTTAAGCTATTTGTTCTTTTTCACCTCTTTTGTTTTTATTTGCTTATATTATACAACATTAATATCACAATTTCAATATTTTATTCAAAATTATTTACTTTTTTTGTATAAATAATAACATCATTTTCGGGGTGTCAGGGGCGGTAAGCACCTGACTTTTTATGCTTCTTATCATGACCTCGCAAGAGGTCATGATTGTTAATGCCGTCAGCAATTTGTTTTATGATAATTCATTTAGCAGGCACGGCAAAGTTCAAGCGTAAACCGACATTTACAATCAATGATCCCAGCCCAAAGCAAGCCATCAGGCTTGCGACGGCAGAAAGCGTAAATAGCAGCCGCTGCCCGTGCCGGAAATCCCGGAACTGAAGTGTAAAATCAATTTGAAGGAGTGAGCGCAAGCGAACGGCGACAGAATTGACAGCGGAGGCACTCCGCCAAACTTTTGAAAAAGTTTGATCAAAACTTTTCACTTGTATGCTCAGTAGTTTGTTGTCTGTTTTTTTGAGAATAGTATCAAGATACGGAGTCATATTTCAAAACACAACAAAAAGCACCATTTGCTTGTTCATCAGAAACAAACACAATGGTGCTTTTGAATCGTATGAGCGTTTAATTATTCAGCAAATGCCGCTTGCAGAGCCGAATAAGTAGCATCAAAATCAGACTTGGTAACTAACAGTGAAACCTGAGATTCACTGGTGGTGATCAGGCGTACATCAGCGCCGGCTTTAGCGGCCTGTGCAAAGATTTTTGCCGCCACACCCGGACAGTTTTCCATCGCCGCATCGGATACGGATATCTTACAGTTGCCGCTGCTGACAATCGGCTTGATGGTACCGTCATTCAGCTTGGAAGTATATCCCAGAATCTTTACCAGATCATCATCGCTGACGGTAAAAGACAGGCTGGTCATAGAGCTTTTCGGAGGCGCCAGAGAAATCATGTCAACGTCAACCTCCATCGCAGCAATTTTTTCAAACACTTCTGTGACAAAGCTCATATTGGCAGGAATATTCTGTAAAATGATCAGGGTTACGTCATCGAAAACATCAATTGTCGGTTTCATTGTTCATCACCTCATATTTGTTATTGTTCGTTATGGAAATATGCTGCTATTGCGCTTTTCCGTTATTCCGTTGCCTTCAGCAGGTCGGACATATCATACATGCCGGCAGCCTTCCCTTTCAGAAATACAGCCGCATTCAGAGCGCCCACTGCAAAGACGGTTTTAGAGCGGGCGCTGTGGCTGATCGTCAGCACTTCGTCCTGCCCTGCAAAAATCACTTCATGCTCGCCCACAATGTTGCCGCCACGAATGGAATGGATGCCGATTTCTTTTTTGTCCCGCTTTTTGCGGTACGCATGACGGTCATACACATATTCACTGTCGGGTCTGACCTGTGCAATCGCATCGGCAATCATCAGTGCTGTTCCGCTGGGAGCGTCCAGCTTCTGATTATGGTGCTGCTCTACGATTTCAATATCAAAGCCTTCGCCGAACACTGCGGCTGCCTTTTTGGCAAGCTCGATAATCAGGTTGATGCCCAGGGACATATTGCCGGAATAAAATACCGGAATGTCTTTTGACGCCTGATAAATCTGCTGCTTCTGTTCCTCGCTGTAGCCTGTGGTGCAGATTACAACAGGGAGCTTATGCGCCAGCGCATAGCGCAGCATATCGTCCAGTACCGAAGGATTTGAAAAATCCACGATAACATCGGCTTCACAGGACAGTGAATCAAAAGAGCTTGCATAAACATAATCCGCCTGAGCAGGCGCTACGATATCCACGCCTGCCGCAACGGTTACGTCAGTTCTGTTTTCGGCTGCCGATAATATGCTTTTTCCCATCTTTCCGCAGCAGCCTGTCATGATAATTCTTGTCATTTCGCATTCCTCTTCTTTACTTTTCGGTTTCAGCTTACCGTCAAAGGACTGTCTGTCAGCCCAGAATACGATACTTTTTCAGACACGCTTCGAGCGCTGCATAGCCTTTTTCACTCATGGGTGCCAGCGGCAGTCTGCAGGGGCCGCAGTTGAAGCCCAGCATATTCATAGCCGCCTTTACGGGAATCGGGTTGACGTCTGAAAACAGCATATCCATCAACTCAATGTAATACTTCTGCATTTCAAAGCTGCCCTTAAAATCGCCGTTCAGCGCCAGCGCCATCATCTCGTGGCATTCTCTGGGACAGATGTTGGCGAAAACAGAAATGACGCCCAGTCCGCCCATGGATACTATGGAATATGCCTGACTGTCCTCGCCGCTGTAAACGTCAAGATCATCTCCGCACAGGGACATGGTTCTGACCAGTGCGGAAATATCACCGTTAGCTTCTTTGGTTGCCTGAATATTGGGATGCTTGGAAAGCTCCTTGTAGGTTTCGGGCTTGATGTTGCAGCCTGTTCTGGAAGGCACGTTGTAAAGAATCATCGGAATGTTGATTCTGTCGGCGATATAGTTGTAGTGGCGCACCAGACCGCTCTGTGAGGTTTTGTTATAATACGGGGTAACAGACAGAATAGCGTCTGCGCCCATCTCCTCAGCTTCCTTCGAAAGCTCTGCCGCAAAAATCGTATCGTTGCTGCCCGTACCCGCAATCACCGGCACACGCTTGTTGACTCTTTTGACGGTATAATCTATTACCTCACAATGCTCTTCCCTCGACATGGTAGCGGATTCGCCTGTTGTGCCGCAGGCAACAATCGCATCTGTGCCGTTATTGATCTGAAAGTCAATGAGCTTGCCGTATTCTTCATAGTTCACGCTGCCGTCATTGTTCATCGGAGTAACAATGGCCACTGCAGATCCCTTAAAAATCGGATTTGCCATGCTGAGAACCTCCTTATTATCCTTTATTTTATTATATGACAATTTCCGTCTTTTGCTGCCTTTTTCAGCGATCAGATATAGTTTTCAGCGCAAAGCAGCTCTGCCAGCAATACGGCGCCGCCTGCTGCACCTCTGAGGGTGTTGTGTGACATACATACAAACTTCAGGGTATACTGTGTGTCTTCTCTCAGTCTGCCGATAGATACAGCCATTCCGTTTTCCAGATTACGCTCGGACTTGATCTGCGGTCTGTCAGGCTCGGTGAAGTAGTGCAGGAACTGCTTCGGAGCGCTGGGCAGATTCAGCTCCTGCGGCTTGCCCTTATAGGTTTCCCAGTCTTTGATGATCTGTTCCATGGAAGGCTTGTTCTCCAGGTCAACGAATACAGCCGCTGTGTGTCCGTCAGACACCGGTACACGCAGGCACTGTGCGGTGATGGCAGGTGAGGTTGCCTTCACGATCTGTCCGTTTTCAATGGTACCCCAGATTTTCAGAGGCTCCTGCTCAGACTTCTCTTCTTCGCCGCCGATGTACGGAATCAGGTTATCCACCATTTCGGGCCATCTTTCAAAAGTTTTGCCGGCTCCGGAGATTGCCTGATAGGTGCAGGCCAACACTCTCTTGACGCCGTATTTCATCAGCGGGTGAATAGCCGGTACATAGCTCTGCAGTGAGCAGTTAGACTTTACAGCCACAAAGCCTCTCTTCGTACCCAGACGCTTTCTCTGCGCTTCGATAATCTCCAGATGATTGTCGTTGATCTCCGGAATTACCATCGGTACGTCGGGGGTGAAACGGTGAGCGCTGTTGTTGGAAACAACAGGACACTCTGCCTTGGCATAAGCTTCTTCCAGCGCACGAATGTCTTCTTTTTTCATATCTACCGCACAGAAGACAAAGTCTACCTGTGATGCGATTGCTTCAACATTGGCAGCGTCCATGATGACCATGTCTTCCATTGCCTTGGGCATAGGGGTTTTCATTGCCCAGCGGTTACCGGCTGCTTCCTTATAGGTTTTGCCGGCTGACCGTGCGCTTGCTGCCAGCACCTTTACATTGAACCACGGGTGGTTCTCCAGCAGGGTAGCAAAACGCTGACCTACCATTCCTGTTGCGCCGATGATGCCTACGTTATACTGTTTTTCCATTTTTCTCTCTCCTCCGGTTTTATTGTATGGGTTCATTTTACACGATATCCCAGATTCAACAGTAAAGTTAATGATTGATATCATTCCCAAACAAAAAGACCGGTTTATGAAAAAACCGGTCATAAAAGCGCATCATGATACAAAACAGTCACTCACTTCATCGTGAGCGGAAACGATAGCGCACCATCATAGCTTTTATGATGACAGTCATGCACTGGCTCCAGTACACACCCAAAGTCGGAGCTGCCGGCTCCGCTTTTCGGCGGCAAAGCTCTTCTGCAGACTTCTACAGCTCTGGCAGCCTCTTTCTGCATACACGCAATTGTCGCACCTCTATCCGGAAATGATTATGAACTTTCTGTTGCTCTCAAACGCCCTTTTCCCAGCGTCCTTCCTATACTATATCATGCTCTTACCCTGATGTCAATGTTTTTCGGCAAGAAAAATCCACCGGCATCAATTCTTCCCTCTCCACACCTTGTCACGCCACACCTTGCCATACTTCACCTTGTCACGCTTCACCTCATCACGCCACGCCTTGTCACGCTTCACCTCATCACGTCACACCTTGCCATGCTTCACCTTATCACGCTTCACCTCATCACGCCACACCTTGCCACGCTTCACCTTATCACGCCACACCTTGCCACGCTTCACTTTGTCACGCCACACCTTGCCACGCTTCACCTTATCACGCCACGCCTTGTCACGCCACACCTTGTCACTGCGCCTTGCCTTGCCGCCGGATCGAACAGGCATGGTCCGCTCACTTCGGAAAACGGAGTAACAAAACTTTTGAGGAAATATTCCAAGCAGCTCCAATGCTCATTTTGATATCATTTTAATAACATTTTAATGCTCGTTCAAAAATTCCGCATGAAACACAAACGAAAGACCATCATTTTCTCTTGCTCACGGAAGAAAGCCCGGCGACAATGTTGATTGATTGCATTGATCGTTAAGCGTGAAAACCCCCTCTTTCCCATGGGAGAAAGAGGGGGTGACAGGGTGTCAGGACATAGTCCTGCATACTAACCCACCATGCGTTTTTTGTTGTGGCAGTAGCGTCCGAACAGAACTGCTGCCGCTGCCAGGGCTCCTGCACCGGTCAGAACCAGTACCGCCGGCAGTACGGTATTTCTTTCTTCATGCTCCTGTTCTGCCGTATAGCTGTAAATGACATAGGCAGGCGTATCGGAAAATACCCCTGCGGTATTATCGGTTTTTGCACTCAGCACCAGCCCGTCAAAGGCTTCATTCACCGTCTGATATGCTTTCCCTGCTTTGCCATGCAATACAGTCGTTTTCAGCACGGCTTTGTCCTGCTGAATATAGATGACGTTGACAACAGAATCTGTATCTTCCGCTTCCTGAGAAGGGGCTTTTTTATAATAATAGTTGACGGTTACGGGCTTCTTTCCGGCTTTGCCAAAGGCGTTCAACGGAAAACTGTCCAGATCAACCACCATGCCTTCAATACGCCTGATGGTTGCCGTATAATCAGTGCCTTCCCTCAGTCTCAGCGTTTCAGAAGGTGCCAGCACCGTGTCTTCGTCACCGAATAACGGGTCGGCTTTTTTCAGATAATTCACTTTCAGGTCAATCACCGCTCCCTTGAACGGGCGGTAATAATAGGTTACCGTCTGCACTGCTTTGGTAAAATGTCCGCTTGTCTGTCCTTCTGTTCTGTCCAGATCGTAATCTGTCAGCAATTCTGCGTTTTCTGCGGTTGTGTAAGCACTGCCTGCCGTTCCCTTATAGCTTCGGGCAGACAAAAGCTCACCGCTTTCACTGTCACGGTATTCCGTGCGGACAACACAATCCTCCGATTGCAGCGACAGCCTGTCAAAGCTCTCTTTGTCCACCAGCACCATGGCGCTGCAGGGCGGTATCGTTACAGCGGTGCCGCTGACGGTCGCCAATTCCCGCAGACCTGCTTCATACTTATTGACAACAACCGTCCATTCTGCCGGCAGTTGCTTGCCCTCGCCTGCTGCCAGCATGACCGTCTGCTCCTGCTTGGAGCCGTTGAAAACCAGTGCTGCGTGCTTCCACTCTTTGTCCGGCGTCAGAACGTTCTCCAGCGTATAGGCTACCGTTCCTTCCGGCGTATTCTCCGAGAAACACATCAGCTTTGCCGATGTTGTATCAGAATCACGGAAAGGCTTGAAATGTCTTCTGACCTCCATCAGTCCACGATAATAGGACACCAGGTCGGCATATTCTGCCACATGATTCCAGTCAAGCTGATTCAGACTCGTGGGTGATACATAACTGTTTTCGTCGCCCTGCTTGGTACGGGCGAATTCTTCGCCTGCCTGCATAAAACTGATGCCCTGAGATGTCAGAACCAGTGCGGCAGACAGCTTATTCATTTCCACCAGCGCTTCATCTCTGACGTTATAACTCATATCATTCTTGACAGACAGCACCAGCTTGTCATAAAGCGTGAAATTATCATGTGCCGAAACATACGACACCATTTGCGACGGCTTATTGGACAGAACATTGATCAGTGTGTTGGCAGCAATGCCTGCCTTCAGGTTGCCTCTGCTGCCGCCGCACTGCACAAAGCCCTGCTCGTGGGCATTGAACACATGACCCTTGACAGCGTCACGGAATTCATCGTTAAACGCACCTATACGGTCGTTCAGGCTGCGGATATTGGCTTTCACCGCTGTTTTTGCTTCGGTTGACAGCGGACCGCCTGTCCACGGTTCACCGTACATGATAATCTTTTTGCCGTTGACAACCTCCGTGTCCAGGGCGGAACGAATGGCGTTCATCGTGTCTACATCATGCACGCCCATCAGATCAAAGCGAAAACCGTCTATATGATATTCCTTCGTCCAGTGCAGAATGGAATCAATCATATATTTGCGGTACATCAGATGATCACTTGCCGTTTCATTGCCGCAGCCCGAGCCGTCGCTGAATGAACCGTCCGGCTTCATACGGTAGTAGTAACCCGGCACCGTCATTTCAAACCAGCCGCCCTCGGCAGTAAAGGTGTGATTGTACACAACGTCCATGATAACGCCGATGCCTGCCTTGTGCAGCGCCATAACCATTTCTTTGAATTCACGGATTCTGACATTGCCGTCAAAAGGATTGGTCGAGTAGGAACCTTCGGGAACATTGTAATTTTTGGGATCATAACCCCAGTTGAACTCATTGCTTTCGGTTTCTTCTTCATTGACGGTAGCATAATCATAAACCGGCAGGAGCTGAACGTGAGTAACACCAAGCTGTTTGAGATATTCTATACAGGTAGGATAGCTTCCCTTGTCGGCAAGGGTCGTGCCGTTTTCTGTAAACGCAAGATACTTTCCCCTGTGCCTGAGAGATATGCCGGAAACCTCCGAGGAAGAGAAATCCTTGACATGAACCTCCCACACCACTGCGTCCGTAGGGTCGTCATAAAGAACGTGCCGGTCTTTTTCCCAGCCCTGAGGATTGGTTTCAGGCAGATTGACAACCATACTGCGGTTGCCGTTCACACCGGAAGCCTTTGCATAGATATCCGCTGTTTCTCTTGTGACGCCGCCGACTGTTACGAGATAGGTATAATAGCGGTTTTTGATATCGCCGTTTATCTTAACACTCCAAACGCCCTTTTCTCCCTTTGTCATGGCTGTTACAGACAGATCCTGTGCGCCGGTTTCACCGGAGCTGCCCGTGGCATACAGCTTCACTGCAACGCCGGACGCTGTAGGCGCCCATACCTTAAAAGTAGTGGAAGACGGTGAATATACCGCTCCAAGATCTGTTCCGTTATATGCCTGAGCGTCCAGTTCATGAGCATACCGGGGTGCCGGAGCTGCTGCTTTGTCATTGTCCTTAACTGCGCTTGCCATCATGTTACCTCCTGTCAGTGTTGCAATTACCATAATAAGGCTGCATAATCGTCTCGTTTTACGCAACGCTATCCCCCCGTTAATGATTGCAATTATACACAATCATTTTAACATACTTTGCCATATAAATACAATAGTTTTTTTGAATTTGCGAATATTTTGTCATCTTTTATCAAACAGAATAAAAAGGCAGCCTCCCATACTCTTGACAGCAGACCTTCTGTTTGCCGCCGGACGCCTGACACAAAAAAGCGTGGTGCTTCCGGAGAATGGAAAAGCGCCACGCTTCAACTGTCGTCAGTTTTGCAACGATATTTTTATGTAATGTTTTTTCCGTCGGTCATGCCTTTTCTCATGCGTGATCAAAAACAGCCTCTTTCTGCGGTCGCCTGACTGACACAAGGTTATTCTGCCTTTTGCAAAATATCCGTCCAAGCCTCCTCAAAATTCTCGTATTTCTTTCCCTTCATGTCAGAAACCTGAACGGATTCCGAATAGACCATAATATCATACTGTTTGATATCATCGTTGCTTTCATTCAAAGTTTTAACAAAGGTAAGAAGTGAGGTGGTTTTTTCGCCGGGAGCTACCGGCTCTTTGTAATAATAATAGCCGGCAAGGGCTGTCGGAGAAGCGTCCGGAACAAACGTCCAGCCCGGCGCAACCAGATCCAGATGAGATATATAGGTATCGGAAGCGTCCGTTCGTTCCGCTTTGTAAAAGCTGTCGGGGCTTTGGGAAGGATCGTTCGACAGGTAAGAACGCTTGCTGACGGTACTGTCTGAAAAATCCATATACACACGGATATAGCAGGGAGCATTGCCCCGGTTGATGACTGAGATTTCCTTTTTGTAGATGTTTTCGCCGGTCTTTTGCTCTACCGGCGGAACGTAATCCTCCGAAATCTCCAATTCATTCTCCGCAGGAAAAAGCGTGTTGTCGGTTTTGGTGTTGTCGGTAAAATAGGCGTAGACAGCAAACACTCCGGCAAGTACAAGAATACCTGCGGCGGCAGTTACCGTGATGATTTTCGCTTTTCGCTTCATTTACGCTTCCTCCTGCTTCTCATAGATTGAAAGAATCGCTTTCAGCTCGGCTTCACTCAGGCTTGAAGTGTCGTTCACATGAACGTCATTCAGAATATTATCCGCCTGTATGCCAAAAGCACTCACGGAAACATATTCGGCAACGTTCTTCGGAAGCTCTCCTTCCAAAATATTGCGAAGCTGAAGCCGGTCAAACAAGGTGGCTGTTTCTGCATTGCTTTTTCCGTCAAGTTTTGCACCATAGCCGAACAGATAGCTGTGCGTATGCTTTTCGGCATTGACTTCACTTCTCAGAAACACCCATTTGCTGTGGTAGTCAAAGCGTCCGGTTTCTCCTATGGTATATCCGGGGTTCAGGTGAACCGTGCCGGCAGAGGCGTCATCGCTGAGAAGGTCATACACCTCCCGCAAAGTCCTTTCGCCAACAGGTTTGTTGGTGGTTTCGTCTATCAGTTGTACTTCATAAAGCGGTACAGTCACCCTCATAAAAACGTACGCATCTGACAGTCCGACATTGATGATCTTCGGATTTTTGGGAACAATGCTTTTTGGCGGCATAGTTCTGTCCTGCCGGTCATCAGGGAAATCATCTTCTGTCAGCGTCAGTCTGACGTTGCCCAGAGAAAAGACGTTATCACGGTTTCGTTTGGCAACAAGGAGGGCAAGAGACAGATTGACAATCAATGCTGCAGCCAGCACCACAGACATAAGTATGATGATATGCTTTTTATATCCTGTTTTTTTCAAGTCTTTCACATCCTATCATTCGTTATGCTCAATGCAGCGATAGATTTCTGTCAGTTGTTCCTGCGTCATAACGCCTTTCGGCAGACTGCTGTCAAGATGATCTGTCTGAATACCGAAGGCTTCCACTCCAATGTGTAAGGGACGTCCGGCATCAGCTTCATACTGCACGATGTTTTTAAGCTGCACGTAGTCGAAAAGTGTTTCGGTCACTTCTTCCTGCTTCAGAAAAACGCTGTATCCAAAAACATAGGTTCTTGTCCCGCCGGAAAGGTCTGTCCCCTCTTCCAGATCAGTAAGCTCCACCCAGTATTCCGTGTCATCGGCGGATCGGGGCAAGGTGTTAAAGCTCGATTCACGGTTAGTGACGTCCTTGTTTTCCTCTGTTTTAATCCGAAAGAGTTCCTGCGCCTGTCTGACGGTTTTGGTTCCGTCTTCCAGAACGTCGGTAATCATGCCCACGGGGACAGTCACCTTCAAAAACACAAAAGCGTCAGCCTGTTCCAGATTCATAATACGAGGATCCTTATGAAGCTGTTTGTTCGGGGTCAGGTCATTTCGTTCATCAGCGGGGGTAAGGTCATATTGTGATTCAAGCAGAAGAATGTCCAGATTGGCAGAATGAAAGCTGTTTGTCACAAGGTCATAGCTGATAAAAAACGAAAGAGAGGTCAGCAGCGTGATCAGGAGCAGCAGCACAAAGGCGGCGATCAGGAGCCTGTCTTTTTTGCGCCGGAGATCCGATTTTTTCTGTCTGGCTTTTTCTTGTGACATTTCAATCCCTCCTTTGCGCTCCGCAGAAAAACGGAGCGCATATTCGTTTCTTTCTTCTAACCAAGATAACTGATTCTTGCATATCCATTGCCGGTGTGACCGATTTCAGATGAGCCGTCGGGAGACGCAAAGCTTTGATTACCCCCTATAGTCGTACCGTTAATCATCTTGTTACGGTTTACGTGACCGGAGCCGCCGCCTCCTCCCTGACGATAGCTTGCAGCGCCTCCGTACCAGCCGCCGCCACCACCGCAGGCACCGTTTGTGTTCACGTCACGTCCATCGGGGAATACGGCAAAGTCGCTTCCTCGTCCGAACTTTCCAGCCGAAACAGCCCAGATTCTGCCATTGTAGGAGCTTGTTCCGCCAGAATCCTGCGTTCCGCCTGTTGCAACATGAACCTGATTCTCATTCATGTTATTGTCGGTATTGGTGCCACCAACATCACCGCCGCCATAGCCACCGTGTCCATAGTGGAACCACGAAGGAGTGGATCCTGCATTGTAGAAACCACTGCCTCCACCACCGCCGGCAACCAGTAATACATCATTTTTGACATTTTCATATTCTGAAAGAACACCGGTTCCTTTCAGACTGGCAGCAAAGTGTGTGGCGCCTCCTCCTCCGCCTTCATAGTGTGGAGTAGTTGAAACATTCGGGTCAATATAAGAGTTACCACCTCCGTTATAGCCGCCGGAATCAGGAATGATAAAATGTTGTCCATGAAACGTAATGTTCGTTTTTCCCTGTCCGCCTACCGTTACATAGATCGTTTCTCCTTCAGAAAGTTCGATATAGCCGTAGGAAAAACCTCCTTTTCCGCCCTCAACACCATAGTATTGTGCAACAGACGGGTTCAATCCGGTGGGATTGGCAGTTTCACCTGTTCCTATAGCGTCTCCGCCGGAAGCGCCCCATGCTTCCAGCAGATATTTACCGGATTTTGGTGCCGTAAATGTTTGTACGCTTCCGGTATAATTATAATTAGTGGATTCCATCGGAATATAGGTTACCCGAGCATAGCCGTTGCCGGTATGACCGGTTTCGTCGGTGCCGTCAGGGGAAGCAAAGGTTTGATCTCCGCCGATTGTTTCACCGCTCACCATATAAGTTCCTACATGACCGGAGCCGCCACCGGCACCATTGTAGAAGAAGGCATAGCCGCCGTACCAACCGCCGCCGCCACCGGAGTTTTCGTTTGCGTTCACTTTGGAGTTTGCTCCCTGTCCAAAGGTACCTGCAAGATAATAGGTCTGGTCGCTTTTCGGAGTTTGTCCACCGCCGTAAGAATCCGGAATGTCAGTTGTAATATGCTGGGTAGTTGGTCTGGTTGAGTAGGAAGCAGTTTGAGAGCCTCCCTCCAATCCGCCGCCGTAACCGCCTCTGCCATAATGATAGTAACTGTTATTCATATGCCAGTAGGCGGAACCGCCGCCGCCGCCGGCAACCAGCAGCACATTGTCCTGATCGGCTTCATAAGCAGAAAGAACACCTGTCCCATCCAGTTGAAGGGCAAAGTGAGAAGCACCACCACCGCCGCTGAACCAGTTGTTCTCCATATAAGTAACAAACGCATGACCGTTGCCACCGCCATTGAAGCCACCCTGGGCGGAAAGTTGATGTTTATTCCCGTAGAGCACAGCTTCACCTTCACCGCCAACAGCATAGTAGATGGTCTGTCCCTGATTCAGGTAAACAAGACCGTGGCTGTAACCACCATGTCCGCCGGTCAAATCGCCGGGGTCACGGTATGAATCGTGAACTTCTTCTTTCGGTCCGCCGCCCTGAGCGCCCCATGCTTCAAGCTGATACAAGCCGGCAACAGGTGCGGTAAAGGTTCCGACCTTGCCGGTATAGGGAAGGTCAACCGTGTCTTTCACATAGCTGATTCGTGCGTGTCCTGCGCCGATATGACCGGTTTCGTCTGTGCCGTCGGGAGATTTGAAGGTATTGTTTCCGCCGATGGTTTCGCCGGTAATCAGCTTAGTACCTACATGACCGGAGCCGCCGGCACCGCCCTGACCGTCGGAAGAAGCACCACCGTACCATCCTCCTCCGCCGCCGGTCGATAATGAAACAGTGGAATCACCTCCTTGACCAAATGATCCGGCAACATATCTTCCATTTGATCCGCTTCCACCTGCTTGCTGTGTACCTCCATAGACATATGTGATACCACCCATAGAACCGGAGGCATTATTGTCGCTATTGGATGAAGCAGTCAATCCTCCTCCGGCACCGCCTTTTCCGTGAGTCCAATAGTTGACATCTCTCATTAATTCAAATAATGCGCTTCCTCCTCCACCTCCGGCAACAAGAAGAATATCATTTTGATTGTCTGAATAGTTTTTTAGTTCTCCCAAATTGTTATTGATTGCAAAGTGTGTAGCTCCACCACCGCTTCCATTATATACAATGGAGTAAACACCATTTATTGAATCCGTGGCATTTCCTCCTCCATTAAAGCCGCCAGGAAGAACAGGCTGATTTGGAACTCCAACGGTTTGATGTATTATTGAAGAACCTTTTCCGCCAACAGCAATATAAACGCTCTCTCCCTTCCGCAAGTATACATAACCGTATGAGTAACCACCTCTACCACCTTCCAAATCTTCAAAAACGGCATTTTGAGCAAACGGATAGCTATCTGCACGTTTTGCATCGCCCCCCTGAGCGCCCCAGCCTTCGATGTAGTAGATACCGTCATAGGGGGCTATGAACTCTTCGACCTCGCCGGTGTAGTCGTAGTCAACGACAAGACCGCCAAGCACCGCGCGAAGCTCCAGCTCACGGAGTCCGTTGTCGTAGTTGTCCTTCAGATACTTTGCCACTTCCGATTCTCTCGCTCTGATGTGCTGTCCCTTGTCAGGTCCGGTCAGAATCTCCCATTCCATCAGCGATGCGTCGCCGGTGATAACCTCCGGCTCCAGGTAGCTGCCCGAAACAACCACCTTGTCATCGTTATCGTCACTGTTGTAATACACCGTGTTGACGCCCATGAGCTTGCCGTCTATGCGGAAAATGGACTTGTTGTCAACGTCTGTCCGGAACACTACCTTTTGTGACTCAATGATCTTATATGGCCCGATGGTTGCGACAAAATTCGTCTTATATACCTTGCCGCTTTCCGGATCCGTGTAGCGGGCATTGAGCATGAAGGCTTGGCCTGCATGGAAATAGCCGTTGTCCACCTCCCAGCTCTGGGGCAGAACCTCGCTGAGCTGTTCGTCTGTCATATCCTCGCTGGTGCCGTCATCATAATTGATTCTGCCGGTCAGCATTTCCTTCGTGACGGTAAAGGTATTGGTTTCGTTTCTGGAACAGGGAATGTATTCATCCTTCATCTCCAGACTGAAGCCCGTGATCTTTCGCCGTGAGGGAATAATATTATTGATTACGTCCGTGTGACTGATACCACTGTAATTTTCGAGGGTATTGTAAAATGACACCTCTGCGCTTTGCGGTACACCGGTAGCGCTGTCGGAGCTGAGGTTGAAGGTAAAGACCTTGCCGTTGGTTTTTTCGTCGCACAGCTCGCCGTCGATCCTGCGGTTGGTTGCCGTTGTATTTTCAAGAACATAAGCGGTGTTGACCAGCTTGTAGCGGTTGACACGGATTTCGGTGATCTGATAGTTTCCGGGCGGCACCTGTGCCATGGTGGAGCCGCTGAGGGAATCGCCTGTCAGTGTAATCATTCTTGTATACTGCTCGGCGGTATCGGTGTTCACAATTTTGAACATGAAGGTCGGTGTTCCGAAAACGTCAAGCTTTTTGTCTATCTCCTTATTGATCCTGATCAGACACTTCATGGCATAATCCGGGCATTCCAGTTCCTGAACCGCCAGACAGCTAAGAGAATTGACGGTAAAGCGCACCTTGTCGCCGAGGGCAAAGCCTTCCGGCGCTTTTGTTTCCTCAAAGTAATAGCTGCCCCAAGGAAGTCCGTCCACACGAAGCTGTCCTGCCTCGTCTGTTACCATGGTCAGCAAAGCCCCTTCGTCGGTTTTTTCACAGACAGTGTAGCAGTTGACGGTAGCAGTCGTACCGGTAACGGCATCTTCGACTTCCTTTGTGCCGGGTTTTACATAGACTTTGTCCCCTTGTGACGTAAACAGACTGAATTCCGCTCCGGGAACGCCGTCATCGGTATGGAAGGTATGAGAGGAAGTAACAACCTGCTCTCCTGCTAACTTGTTGAGAATCACTTCGCCCTTTTTCCGCTCATTGACAGGCTTGAACCGGTCGATGGTAACGGCGGCATTTTCTGCGGTCACTTCAAAGAAATAGATGGTGTCGTCCCTGGTATAGCCGCCGGGTGACGAAAACTCTCTGAAGTAATACTGTCCCCAGTCCAGTCCGGTGATGGTTTCAAGAGAACCGGGCTGGTTGTTGATGGTCTTTGTTTCCAGACCCAGACGGATGGCAACGTCTGCCGGATCCTCCTGAGAAGCGCCGCTGTAATCGGTCACTTCGCCGTTCCGGTCAAGCTTTCCAGAAGGGTCAATCTCGCCGTTGACCATATACAGATCGAACTTTGCGCCGTTGAGGGGAATTCCGTCGTCGCTGAATTTTTTCAGCGTTGCCGAACCTGTAATCCGTTCATTGGTTTTAGTGATTTTGATGGTTTTGCCGACAGTAGACGGCCCGAGCGTTACTTCTTCGGTAAAACAATCCTCTTCATCCAGCACATAGCCGGTGGGCGCAATCAGCTCACGGAAGCGATAGGTGCCGAATTTCAGTTCCTCTGCGCTGATGATTCCGTTCTGTCCGGTTTTGAGATATTCATATTCCGGAACAACCACCCACTCCCCGTCATGGTCACGCTTTTCAAGGGCAAACCATGCATTTTTCAGGGGTGTGGAGCCGTCACGGTCATACTTTGTCAGGCGTATGGCTGCGGTCTGTTCGTTATCGTCCTGTGAACAATACACAACAATCGCATCTGCCTGTGTCTGTTCTTCCACATTGACGTTTCTGCTGACATTTGCCCAGACCTTTTCCGTGTTCAGGTCGTAGCCGGCAGGCGCCGTGATTTCAAGCAGATAATAGTTGCCCCACGGCAGACCGGTGATAACGATCTGACCGTTTTCATCAGTGGTAAAGGTGGTTTTGGTACCGCCGGTTTCCTGATAAGCATTGTTTTCGTCCGTAAACACGCTGATTCCGCTGGCGTCAAAGAGCGCATAGACGGCTCCCTCAATCCCTTCGACAGTTTCGTCATCCTTATCCTTTTTGGTAAAAACGATCTTGCCGCTGAGCTTGCTGTTCCTGATGACATAAGCGTTATCGGTCAGATAACTGACGTCGTTGTGCAGCAGCTCCAGTTTTCTGAGGGCAGGGTCCAGATGATAACCGGCAGGCGGAACCGTTTCCCGGTACCAATAGGTGCCCGGCTCCAGGGTATCCACCAACAGCTCGCCGAATTTGTTGAGTTTTACGTTCTGAGCAATGACATTGCCCCGCCAGTCGATGACAGGCTCGGTTCCTTCCGGGTCGGTAAAGAATGAAAACTCTGCGCCCGTCAGAATCTGACCGCTCTCTCTGTCGGTTTTGAGCAGCTTCACATAGACAACCGGCGGTATCAGCAAAACCTTTGCGGTTCTGGAATCCAGCCGGATTCTGGTGTTGAGGTTATTGCTGTAATAATACACCTTGTGTTCGTTGACAGCATATTTTCCCAGAGGGAACCTGTCGGGGTCAACGTCCTTCGGCGTCAGCTCCGGAGCTGTCAGATTGGTGATGAAATAAACGTGCTTCTTGGCAACCACGCCGTCCTTCATGGCAGAAGTATCGAAACGGACTGCAATAGAGCGAATTCCGCTGACCGGAGCGTTCCACACGCCTTGCTCCCATTCACCGGGCTGATCCTTCTCAAACAGCTCCAGATTGTTCACCCACAAGCCGTTGCTCTGTCTGTATTCCCGATAGGCTGTTTCCTCTGTGGTGTAATAAACCGACGGAATCAGTCCCATCTCCTTGGCGTAGGTAAGATCAATGCTGTTGAGCGTTCCTCTCCATTCGGTTCCGACGGCACTTTCCAGTACATCACTGAAAATAATATCAGAGGAATTCGATCCGAGATCCACACTCAGACGGTAAGCGTAGGTTGCCCGTTTGTTTTCCTCGGGTCCCAGCTCGCTGCTGTAGGCGTGTACCTCCGTCGATGAAGTCCAGTCCCGTATGGCACTGTCGTACTCCATATTCCACGTTTCATCCTTAAAGGACTTGACCAGCTTCATGGCGGTATCCTGCCACTGCTCTACGATATGTTCATAAGAAACGCCGTGATAAGAGCCGCCGAGAACCTCTGTGTATTTGTTGTTCCGGTTAAAGTCGTATGTATCCAGCGCCGCATACCGGCGGTTATAATATTCATCAAGTGCTTCCACCCTGCCGATGGCTTCGTCCTGAATCATCGTGAAGGTCCGCACCTCAAAGGAGCGGTGTGCGGTAGTTTTCAGGTCAGTATACAATACCTGTGCAGGAATCTTGATCCCGATATTCGTCATGCGGGAAACCTCAAGGGGATTCCCCGAAAAATCGAAATCCGCAGCAAGCACCAGATCACCGTCAGAAAGCGTCATCAGACGGTAGCTGACGTTGTTTTCAAATTCCTCATTGCCCACTTGCCTGCCGAACTGGTTGGTAGCGTAACAGCCCGACAAACTGATGCTTTCAAGAGTTTTGTCAATCGTCAGCAGCGGCGGCAGCTTGACGTAGAGCGAAAACTTTTCCAGCTCGCCCGGGGTAGACGTATCCTTTGACTGGATCGTTCCGCCGGAAGAAATGGAAATATCGTAACCGCCGCCCTGCGCCTTTGTCCGGAGCTTTGAGGTTACCTGTGTGGTTGAGCCGATGAGGGTAACAATGTCTCTGAGATAGACGTTTGCCATGGAATGATACAGCAGCTTGTTGTAGCCCTGTTGGTCCAGCAGCATCATCAACTGACCAAAGTCCTGCATATCCACGTTATCGCCGACTTCCTTGAGGAAGGTTTCACTGCCGATACTGAAGGCTTCACGGTTTGTTCCGGCATAATAAGCTCGCATAAAGCCATAGTCGGTAATCTTTCCGGTTGGATTGATCCTGTCCTCTTCCTCCAGCGAAAGATTCTTCTGAAGGTCGAAGTGAAAAGCGATATCGGCAGAATAATAGGGTTCATATTCTCCCACAAAATGCTTAATCTTGATGTAAAGGGCCTTAACGCCGTCGGTATAGTTTTCAAAGCCCGGACGGGAGGCAATGTCGGAAAGGTCAAACACCTTGTAGGTTCCCGTGTTGCCGCTTCCGTAATACTTATATTCATTTTCTGCGGCTACCCTTTGGGTCTGAGAAGTATAGCCTACATTTGAAACATACAGATCGTAATCATAGTTTCTGCTGTCCTGCGGCCCCACCACACGCCTGAAGGTATATTCGTCACTTTCAAGCATACGGAAGTTTCCGTTGTTGAGGTCGACAGACAGCCTGTCATCGCCGATGACAAAGTCGAAGGCAGTTTTCAGTTCAGCCTGACCGTGGGGGATATAGCCGTTGGCGTCGGGATCTGTCTGAGAGGAAGACGAGGTAGTCTTTAAGCCCTGTTTTCTTCCGGAAGATGTGCTGACATAGGTTGTTCGGGAAGCCGCAGCGCCGGTGCCGGTGGAAAAACGGTAACGGGCGCCGAGAGTAAAGTTGACCCGTTCGTTATTGAAAATCTTTTTGGAAAGCAGCCTGTCCGAATATTTATAGGGAGCGGCGCCGCCGTTGGTATAAGAATCTCTTTCGTAGGGGCTGCGCTTGATCATCGAAAAGTTTCCGTCGCCGTACCAGAACTGATATTCGTTGATCTTGACATCATCGTGGTCGATCAGGATTTCTCCCTCTACAGAGGAGTGATAGTTAACGTATTCGTTCTCGTCATAATACAGCACCAGAAGCTCTGTATCAACCGTGGCAGTCTTTCCGTTGAGGGTTTTGGGATAAGAAAGCACAAAATCACTGTATCCTAAGGAGTAGGATTCTCTGTCCTTGAAACGGTAAAAGCCCCAGACGCTCTGTCCGTCAGCGGGATCTGTCAGCCGTGTAAGGTAAGCTTCCTGTTTACCCTCATCTGTCCAGTACTGAACCAGAATTTTTGACATCTGCTCGTCGCTGACGTCATCGCTCTTAAAGCTGACCTTGACAAAATAGTCGTTAAGATAAGCGGCTCTTGCTCTTTCCTGCAAGTAAAAATAGGTGCGGTAGTTATAAGAAACATGGGCGCTTTTATTGATAGACGGATCGTCATATTGCGAATAGGTCAGGAAGTCTCTTTGAAGGTCAATGATATAAAAGTCCCTTACTGTCACGCAATTCAGCGTCATGGGCGTCATTCGGGTTCCTTCGTTCTCCAGCATGAAGATCGGGCTCTCCGTCATGGAGAAATCTGTCATGCTTTCACGGCTTCGTGCTGTCCAGAACAATTCAAAACCGCCCGACAGGGGCTGATTGGCTTCAAAGGTTTTCACGTTGGTAAAAACATACATTTGGCTGGAAATATCGTATTCACAGCTCCAGTCGGTATCAACCTGATCGGCTGCTGTCGTGATCGGAAAGGATTTACCGCTTCGTTTCAGAACGCCAAAATCCGGAATCAGGAACTTAACGGTTCCGGGCGGATATGACTTTGTCATAGAGGTCAGCGGCGCATAGTAGGTAATGGTTTGTTTCAGCACCAGTTCTTCGTTTCTTGACAACAGCACGTCCAGCTCTTTACTGCCGTTCTCCCACACCGAGTCAACCTGCCAGCCGTTGAGGGTATCTCCTTCATAGAGGATTTCTTCGTCTGCCGAAACAACACTGTTCAGCAAGCCAAACGTGCTGAGCAGTATCGTCACGGCAAGGATCAACGACAAGTATCGGTGCTTTTTATTGATCGTGATTTTCATGCAGCCATCACCTTTCCTACATCATGATAAGTATCATCAAGTCATTCTTTCGGAATGATTCTTTTATCTTCTGAATGGGTACTAATGGTTTAATTCTATCACAAATCACAACATTTCTCAATGGTTTGCCAAAAAAATATACACTTTATTAACAATTTGCAAAAATCTTATCGGCAATCCAATCACGAATCTCACACATATACAATGTGCAGCAGCAGTATTATTCCTTGTGTATACTATGATCAGTGTCTGTTGCGTTTGAATAGGCAAAAACAACGGATTATTCCTCTGTGTATGCTATACTCAGTCAATAAAATGCCGGCATACCCTTTCACATTCACCATAACCTGTGCAAACCGGCTATCCTGTTCTGCCGCATATCTTCATCAATCAGAACAGACATTTCATCCACACAGTGCCAATGTAAAAAGCACTTTGGATAAAGAATACATAACTTCCGAGGGGCAGAGCAGCGCAGCCTTCGTCAGCAGAACAGCAGCTCCGCTTCCGCAGCAACAGATGCTGTCATCGCAGATTCACACAGACGGTTCTGACAATACTTCATCACTTCGCAAAAAAAACACCCTGCCGTGCAGCAGGGTGGGATTTCCTCTGAATGATTTTGTTATTTCACTGTATGATTGCCGCTTGGTAAAAACTCTTCTGCCTTCACAGACGGCTGCGAAGATTATTTTACTTGCGTTTCTTTCTTAACGGAAAAATATCCTTCATGATCTTGCCGATTGTCTTTTTTTCATCGCTTGCTGTTCCGCTGTCCGTGTCAGACCCGCTGACAGGCGCTGCCTGTACTGCCTGTGCT
>JBGUWM010000261.1:0-4977 GCA_045221175.1 Acutalibacteraceae bacterium
TCGGAGCAAAGCCCGATGTAAGCTCGCTTAACATCGGCTGCATTGATCCAACCTCACCGCAGGAGCTTTAGCTCCTCGGGGTTTCAGCGGGGGATTATAACCCCCACTGAAACCCCGAATGGCACCCGCCTAAGAGGCGGGTGCCATCGGTGATTGGTTATAAAGTAAAGTCAGCCGGAATTACTTAACCTTCCAAAGCTCGGTAGCATACTGGAGGATTGTTCTGTCGGAGGAGAACTGACCGGAGTTAGCGGTATTCATCAGGCACTTTCTTGCGAAAGCTCTTCTGTCCTGATAATCGCTGTTCACCTTGATCTTTGTCTCGATGTACTCAGGCAGATCTCTGAGAATGAAGTAGTGGTCAGCCTGATGCCATGAAGCACCCTCCAGCAGAGAATCGTGCAGTTCCTTAAAGGAACCTTCGCCTGTTTTACCGCCGTCAGAGAAGCGTCCGTCGATGAGGGTGTCGATAACTCTCTTCATCTCGTCGTTAGCCTCATACAGCTTCTTGGGATCATAGGTATCCTTGATCTCGTTGATTTCTTCAACTCTTGCGCCGAAGATATACTCGTTTTCAATACCGGCCTGCTCAGCGATCTCGATATTAGCGCCGTCCCATGTACCGATTGTTACAGCGCCGTTGATCATGAACTTCATGTTGCTGGTACCGGAAGCCTCCGTACCTGCAGTTGAGATCTGCTCATGGATATCGGCAGCAGGAATAATCTTCTCCGCATAAGAAACGTTGTAGTTGGAAACGAATACAACCTTCATCTTCTGGTTAACGTCAGGATCATTGTTGATGAGGTTAGCAATCTCGTTGATATACTTGATAATCGCCTTTGCTCTTGCATAGCCGGGAGCAGCCTTAGCGCCGAAGATAAAGGCTGTGGGGGTGAAGTTCGGCAGTTTGCCTTCCTTCAGGCGGAAGTAGATCGCCATAATGGAGAACGCATTCATCAACTGTCTCTTATACTCATGCAGACGCTTAACCTGAATGTCAAACATAAAGTCAGGATTGATCCAAACGCCGTCATGCTTCTGAATGAACTCGGAGAGCTCCTTCTTCTTCTGATATTTAATACCGTTGAACTTATCAACTGTTTCGTCGTTGATCTTGCTTTCCAGACGCTTGAGGTCATCGAGATTTCTGATCCACTTCTTACCGATGAGGTCTGTAATGAACTCAGACAGCTCGGGGTTGCAAAGACCCAGCCAGCGGCGCTGTGTTACGCCGTTTGTCTTGTTCTGGAAGCGCTCCGGATAGATCTCATACCACTCTTTGAGGGTATCGTCCTTGAGGATCTGTGTATGGATAGCGGCAACGCCGTTTACATAGCTGGAGCAATAGGTTGCCATACGAGCCATGTGTACTCTTTCGCCGTCAATAATCACCATGTTGTCCATCTTGGTCTTGGGTGTTTCGCCCTTCTTCACCTTACCGATGGGCTTGTCGTAGCCTCTTTCCTTCAGCTCTGCTACCAGACGGTCATTGATCTTGACGATGATCTCATAAACGTCGGGAATAATGCTCTTCATCAGGTCAATGCTCCATTTTTCAAGAGCCTCCTGCATAACGGTGTGGTTGGTGTAAGCAAATGTCTGACGAGCAACACCCAGCGCCCAGTCAAAGTCACAGCCCTCGTTGGTAAGCAGTCTTACCAGCTCGGGGATCGAGATGGTGGGGTGAGTATCGTTAAGCTGGATCACGGTTTCGTTGGCAAACTGTGAGAAGTCTGTGCCGTGTCTTGCCTTATATCTCTTCAGGATATCCTGCAGTGAAGCAGAAGAGAAGAAATACTGCTGCTTGAGTCTGAGCACCTTGCCCTCGTAGCTGTTGTCGTTGGGATAGAGTACCTTGGAGATATTCTCTGCGGCATTCTTCTCTTTAACGGCAGCGTCATACTGACAAGCGTTGAATTCCAGGAAGTTGAAGTCAGAAACAGCCTCTGCTTCCCACAGACGCAGGGTATTGATATTATCTGTACCATAGCCGATGATAGCCATGTCATAAGGAACAGCCTTCACTGTCTGATCAGCGAACTTAACCTCAACGGTATCCTCCGGTCTTTTGATGCACCACGGATCGCCAAAGCGCTGCCAGTCGTCAGCCACTTCTACCTGATAGCCGTCACGAATCTCCTGCTTGAACAGACCGTACTTATAGCGGATGCCATAGCCGTCCAGCGGAACGTCATGCGTTGCGGCAGAATCAAGGAAGCAGGCTGCCAGTCTGCCCAGACCGCCGTTGCCCAGCGCTGCGTCGTCGATTTCTTCAAAGACGTTGATATCAACGTTCTTTTCAGCGAGGAGCTTTTTGGTATGCTCCAGCACGCCCATTGCATACAGGTTGTTGTACATCATGCGGCCCATGAGGAACTCTGCCGACAGATAGTATGCACGGCGGTGTTCGGCATGGTTCTTTTTGCTGTCTGCCCATCTCTCAGAGATAGAACCCATCATAGCCTTACCGAGTGCTTCATGCAGTTCTGCAGGGGAAAGCTCGCTGAGTTCTTTGCAGTAGTCATTCTTTGCTGTAAGCACCAGGTTGTCGATAATGGCATTTTTCTTCATCTTCTTGTCATCCTCCAGCCTTCTGTAAATTTTAGCTAAATTATAGAGCTTTTTCGAGATCTTTGGTGTGATGGCGCCGGCCTTCATTCTCCAAGTCCAGTTATTGCCCAGAGTAGAAGGTTCATTCATTCTTGCTTCTCCGCCCAGACCGAGAATATCCTGCATCTGAACGATAGCATAATCACTGACGCTGGCATAAGCGGTGCGGATAAAGCCCCAGTTATAGCCCTCCGTCTTATTCAGGTTGCAATACTGAGCGGCAAAATCGAAATCTTTTTTCTTGATCGTTTTCAGCCAGCCCATAATGGTATCATTATCATGCGTACCGGTATAGCAAACGCTGTTGCGAGTATAGTTATGCGGCAGATAGTCGCTGTTGGAGCGGGAGTCAAACGCAAACTCCAGAATCTTCATGCCCGGATAGCCGGATTCTTCCAGCAGCTTTTTAACGCCGGGGGTCATCAGTCCGAGGTCTTCTGCGATAATCGGCACGTCGCCCAGGCGCTGCTTCATTCTCTTGAAGAACTTCATCTTCGGGCCGTCAAGCCACTTGCCGTTAATAGCATTTTCTGCTCCGTAGGGAATAGAATAGAACTGATCAAAGGCTCTGAAGTGGTCGATTCTGGTAACGTCAAACATTTTGGAAGCGCATTCAATTCTTCTGATCCACCAGTCAAAGCCTGTTTCCTCCAGATAGATCCAGTCATACAGGGGGTTGCCCCAAAGCTGACCTGTTTCGGAGAAAAAATCAGGCGGACATCCTGCCACGCAAACAGGCTTCAGTTCGTTGTCCAGCCAGAACACCTCGGGATTTGCCCAGGTATCGGCGCTGTCCATCGCTACATAAATCGGCATATCACCAAACAGCAGAATGCCGTTGTCATTGGCATACTGTTTCAGTTCTTTCCACTGCTTGAAGAAAAGGAACTGAACGAATTTCCAGAACATCACGTCCTCATTCAGATAGTTGAGGTAGTGATTGATGGTATCGGGATTTCTGTACTTGATCAGATGATCGGGCCATTCTGTCCAGGGCTTGTCCTCGAACAGCTTTTTCACTGCCATATACAGGGCATAGTCTGTCAGCCAGCGATCTTCGTCACGCATAAAGTCCCAGTATTCCTGCTGATCTCTTGATTTGAAATTTTCATAAGCCTTACGCAGAACCTTAAAGCGTTCGTTGTAGATCTTCTCGTAGTCAACATACTGTTCGTTGCTGCCCCAGTCGATCGCACGAAGCTCCTCTTTAGAGAGAAGTTCCTCATCACAGAGCTTATCCAGGTCGATAAGGTAGGGATTTCCGGCATAAGTCGAGAAAGACTGATAAGGGGAATCGCCATAGCTTGTAGGACCCACAGGCAAAAGCTGCCAATATTTCTGACCCGAAGCCTTCAGAAAGTCAACGAAGTCATACGCCGCCTGACCCATGGTACCAATGCCATAGTTGGACGGCAGTGCGGTAATGGGCATCAGAATGCCCGCACTTCTTGCCATTTTGCAAATCATCTCCAATCCGATAATACTATTTCTCCGCATCATTGCGAAAACCATAATAGCATGATTACTCATTACACATTTTAACATAATCTTTTTTCATAATCAATAGTTTTCAACAGATTTTTACAATAAATTTATGAAAATTATTTCATCATTTAGTCTATTTGTCGGTTTTCCAATGCATTCAGCGCCAATTGCAGCGCCTGATCCGAAGCAAGCTCACGGATTTCCTCACGGGTTTTTTCTTCACCCAGACAAAGAGCAAAGGCCTTCGTGTCATCTTTTGTACTGACGCCCACATATACTGTACCGACAGGTTTTTCTGCCGTCGAGCCGCCGGGGCCTGCAATACCGGAAGTAGAAACGCCGATATCACTGCCGGCAAGCCGCCTGACGCCCTTCGCCATTTCTGCGGCGCATTGCAGGCTGTATTCGCTGTACTGCCGCAGGATCTGCTCCGAAACGCCCAGCACCTGATGCTTGATCCGGTTGGAATAAGAGCAGACGCCGCATTCAAAAACAGCCGACGCCCCCGGAATATCCGTAATCTTTTTGGAGACCAGACCTCCTGTCAGACTTTCGGCGCAGGAAATCTTCATTTGTTTTTCCTTCAGAAGACATACCAGTTTCTTTGCATTTGACATACCGTTCACCGTCCTTTTCGACCGAAAACTATACTGATTATTTTATCACAAAACCACAAAAAACACAATCCCCGAAGATAAGATTGCAGGTTTTTTGAACGGGTTGACAATCTGACAGCACATAATTGAAAAGTTTTGATAAAACTATAACAAAACCCCGGCATATAACCAATCACCGAGGAGCTAAAGCTCCTGCGGTGAGGTTGGATCAATGCAGCCGATGTTAAGCGAGCTTACATCGGGCTTTGCTCCGAGTTAAACC
>JBGUWM010000262.1:0-3106 GCA_045221175.1 Acutalibacteraceae bacterium
CGCACCCTCTTAGGCGGCGGGTGCCATTCGGACTTTCAGTGGGGGTTATAATCCCCCACTGAAACCCCGAGGAGCTAAAGCTCCTGCAGTGAGGTTGGATCAAGGCAGCCGATGTTAAGCGAGCTTACATCGGGCTTTGCTCCGAGTTAAATTGATAGTGAGCGGAGCTGTCAGATAGTCCGGTCAGCGGTGGTCTGGCGGAAAAGAAATGATGACAAAACCGCAAACATGATGACAAAACGGAAAGATGTCTTTACAAACAGCATCAAAAAAATATATAATAATGGTGCTGTTGTAATGGTATGATAATGACAGAAATGACAGCTCAGGAAAGAGAGGATTATAAAAATGAAAAAAGCAATTTCCGTGTTTTTGTGTGGTCTGCTCTGCGCTGCAGCCATGACGGGCTGCGGAGGGAAAGGACAAAACGCTGACGGGGCATCTGCTGCTGACAGTGCTGCGGCAATAGATACCGCTTC
Organism: Acutalibacteraceae bacterium; assembly: GCA_045221175.1. GTDB lineage: Bacteria > Bacillota > Clostridia > Oscillospirales > Acutalibacteraceae > UBA1213. The sequence continues at coordinate 480 of JBGUWM010000262.1, forward strand.
ATCGGATCATCAGCAAGGCACTCAGCCGTCTGCAGCAGAGCAGCCCTCTGAGCAGCTATCAAGTGAAGAACAGCCCTCTGAAACGCAGACTTCACAGCAGCAGCAGTCTTCCGAAGAGGAAGAGTCTTCTGATGAAACAGAAGTATCGGTAGAAAACGGCGTTGTAGTCGTTCACCAGAACGGTCATTACAGGGCGATGGAACTGTTTGGCGGCGGTAGCGGCAATACTTACGCTGACGCTCTGAATGATCTGCGCTCACAGCTTGACGATCATATCAGGATTTACTCCATGATTGATCCGCTGTCGTGTGCATTTTATCTGCCGGAGGAATACAGTGATTATTCTGCCGACCAGAAAGATGCGTTTGATCAGGTGGCTGCCCGTCTGAATGACGGCATTATCACGGTAGACGCTTATTCTGCACTGGAACAGCACACCGGTGAAGAGATATACTGCCGGACCGACCATCACTGGATGCCGCTGGGAGCCTATTATGCTGCCGAGGCTTTTGCGAATGCGGCAGGAGTTGACTTCAAGTCGCTGAATAGCTTCAAGCCGGTTACCATCAGCGGATTTGTCGGAACCATGTACGCATTCTCCGGCGGAGATATCAACATCAAGAATGATCCGGAAGACTTTACTTACTATATTCCCGACAATTACGAAAGCTGCAAGACGGATTTTTACGACACTTCCTTCAATTTTGACTACACGGGCAGTTATTTCAAGGAAGTCGGTGATCCCCAGTCCAATGCATATCTGACTTTCTTTGGCGGAGACGAACAGATTGTCAAGATTCGTACCAACGTCAAAAACGGCAGAAAGTTGATGGTGATAAAAGACAGCTACGGCAACGCTGTTCCGGGCAATCTGATGAACTCCTTTGAAGAGATCTATATCGCCGATATGCGTTATTTCAATCCCAATCTGGTGGATTTTATCAATCAGATGGGTGTAACCGACGTACTGTTTACCATGGCGACGTTTTCCGCCTTTGGCAGCAATGCCGACAATATTCCGACGATGCTGACTCAGGCAAAGGGAGAAACGATTGTCGATCATTACGCAGACTGATTGTTTCCCTGACGGCTGATTTTAACCTGAACGGGCAAGAAGTCCCTTGCCTCTGAAAATTTTGTGCAGGCGGTGGAAAAATATGCTGCACAACACTCAGAAGCTGCATCAAGCAGTACCGGACAGGCTAAGACAGCAAGCTTCGGCTGTTGCTGCTTTTTTGAAAATCAGCGATGTTATCGTCAAAAAGCACATGAATAGAATGTGTTGTGACAAAAAAACGGTTGACACAGCGGAGAAAACATGATACTATATACTCAACAGGTTAATTAGATGTATAATCAACACAGCGAAAACCGAAACGGTGCAGTCTGACGGTCAGCGCCGGCAAGGTTTCTTGAAAATTTCCGGTTAGCTTTGATTGTAAGGAGGAATTGTAATGAATAACAACAATGGACAGAAGACCACGAAAAGAAGTTCATTGTTTCGTGCAAATCCTGTAATGAACAGGGTAACGAAGATCAACGAACGGGCAGAGGACGGTCATGCCGCCACCTATGGCGGTATCGCTATGAAAACAGGCTTTTTGCTGCTGATGACAGTTGTAGGAATTGTCGGTTATTTAGTGGCGCAGTTATCCGTGTTCCAGTATCAGGATCAGATTGAAGGGCTGAACTATAAAGGCTTTGCTTTTGCCATTTCCATTCCGCAGGCGATTACCATACTGGCGGCTTCGGTGATTGCGATTGTTGCACAGCTTTTAGCAGCCTTTGTGCCCAAGACCATTCCCGTAACAGGTACGCTTTATTCACTGTGTCAGGGCGTGATTATTTCCGGTGTGATCTTTACCATTCTCGGCGGACAGCACATGGAATATCTCGGTTTGCTGGCGTTGGCAGTAACAGTTGTTGTTGTTTTGACCATGGCGATTCTCTATGCTACCGGTGTGATTAAAGTAACGAAAAAATTCAGGGCAGTTTTGTTGACGCTGCTCATTTCTATGCTGGGTTTGTCACTGGTTATTCTGGTATGCAGCTTTATTCCCGGTGTTAACGGATTTGTCAGCAGCATTATGAACAATTTCTGGATTTCCATTATCATGACACTGATTTCCATTGTCATCGCAACCATGTTCCTGATTTCAGAGTTTGCTGCTGTGCAGGATATGGTAGAAGGACAGGTTCCTGCCAAGTATGAGTGGTATGCTGCGTTTGGTCTTTCCTTTGCGCTGCTGTGGCTCTATGTCAAGATCCTTGATCTCATCATTCAGATTGCCGGAAAGAACAACAAATAAAACACGATATCATTCTTTTTGAACAATGTGCGTTCCCGGTGCGTGACCGCACAGGACTATTCCGCTGACGTTCGCTGTCGCTCACTCACTTCTTACAAATTCAAACTTTAGTTCCGCAGGCATTCGGCACGGGCAGCGACGATCAGTCGCTGCCTTTTTCGCATTCCGCCGTCGGTGCGTGACCGCACAGGACTATTCCGCTGACGTTCGCTAACGCTCACTCACTTCTTACAAATTCAAACTTTAGTTCCGCAGGCATTCGGCACGGGCAGCGGCAATCCGCCGCTGCTATTTTCGCATTCCGCCGTCGCAGCCCCT
>JBGUWM010000263.1:0-14635 GCA_045221175.1 Acutalibacteraceae bacterium
AACAACTTACGATATCCGTGTTGAGATTACCGACGCAGACGAAACCTCTGTTATCAAATACTTCACCGTAACCGTCAAAAAGTAATCTGCCGGCACGACAGAAAAACCGCTGCATAAAGAACACTTCTTGAAACCCACTTCTTGAGAAGTTCCACATCAGGAACACTTCTTGAAGAACGCTTCATAAGAAAGAGAGGCAACCGCACGATCGGCTGCCTCTTTTTTTGTATGCAATCAGAGGTCGGGGGGACTTTTGCGAAAAAGTCCCCCCGACACCCCCGAAAACGTTGTTGACGCATTCAGTAGGATACAAACCTTCTGTTTGCTGTCAACGCTTTCTTTTCTTCCATTTTTTTGGCTTTTGCGAAAAAGCCCCCCGACACCCCCGAAAACGTTGATGACGCATTCAGTAGGATACAAACCTTTTGTTTGCTGTCTACAATTTTTTCTTCCATCTTCTATACAAGGTCTTTTGCGAAAAAGCCACCGACACCCCCGAAAACGTTGATTGAAGACTCTTTGCGGCATTAATGCTCAATGCATATTGTAGGCACGGTGAAGTAATTGCGTAAACTGAATCTTCGATTTCAGAGGAAACAGCCACAAGCAAGCCGTCAGGCTTGTGACGGCGGTGTGCGTGAATAGCAGCGACTGATCGTCGCTGCCCGTGCCGGTTGGCTGCGGAATAGAAGTTGCAAATCCGCATTAAGTAACAGCGGAATAGTCCAGTGCGGTCACGCACTCACGCACCGGAATTAATTTTTTTGATGATAGTCATATCAAATTTGGGAATACGCTGATAGGTATATAAACCGTTTTTTTCCTGCTCAATATCATAAAGCTGCGTGTAACAAAAGCCCATAATCTTTTTGTTTTTCATAATGGCTTCTGTCAGTAAGCGGTACCTTAACAGAAACTCTTCTTCGGTTTTTGGTGCATCGCCATATCCCCATCCGTTTTTTTCGTCATCCGGATCCCACTTGATGCCGCCGTATTCGCTGATAAAGACCGGTCCGCCACAATAGGATTGGCGCCCCTTGTAAAGCGCTTTTCTTGCAACCTGACAGTAAACAACGTCTTCATCTTCCAGCTTTTTCAGGTATTCTTCAAAAAGATCCGGATCCTGACAATAATCATGAAAATCATAAATGTCCGTCATCACATGGAAGTTACCGCTGGTGTCGATACAAGGGCGTGTGGCGTCAACCGCTTTGGTGTATCGGTAAAGCATCTCGATTACCTCATCATTCTGCTTTCTGCCGTTGATATTCCATGTTTCATTAAACGGGCACCAACCGATGACAGACGGATGATTAAAATCACGATTGATCGCTTCCATCCACTCTCTTAACATCGTCGGAAGTGCGTGCAACTCAGTATGATCTATCCCCCAGTTGGCATATTCTCCCCAGACAAGATATCCCATCCGGTCACAGTGATATAAAAACCTCGGCTCAAACACCTTTTCATGAAGTCTTGCACCGTTAAATCCCGCATCCAGCGCTATCTGAATGTCACGGATAAACGCTTTTTCTTCCGGCGCTGTATAAATTCCGTCAGGATAATATCCCTGATCCAGAACATTTCGCAGAAATATACTTTTCCCGTTTAATAAAAAGCTATAACCGTCCAGCGCTACGCTTCGCAGTCCAAAATAGCTTTTCACTTCATCTTCGCCAAAGGTCAGCACCAGATTATACAGCCGCCCGTTTCCGGCTTCCCAAAGATGCTTTTCCTTCAGCTTGATGGAAAGATCCGCCGTTTCACCATTGTTACGGACTGACGCACTTCCCATTTCCTCTCCGTTATAATATGCCTTCGCCGTCAGCAATCCCTGTCCCCTGACAATTGCTTTCAGATTTAGCACGCCGTTCGCTGCGTCCGGATAGTATTTTACACTTTCAATATGCGTTTGCTCCACATATTCCAGCCATACGGTCTGCCAGATTCCCGTGGTTCGGGTGTAATAACAGCCGTACGACTGATACTGAGCGCTTTGTTTGCCACGGGGCTGAAGACCGCTTCTGTCATTGTCCAGCGCATGAATCACTATCGTGTTTTCGCCGTCTTCTGCCAGGTCGGTGATATCAAACGAAAACGAGGTGTAACCACCTTTGTGCGTACCTGCTTTTTTGGCATTGACGTAACAGGTCGTTTGATAATCACAGGCGCCGATATGAAGATATACCCGCTTCCCGTTCTTTTGAATATTGACCTTCCTTCTGTACCATACAGAATTCAGAAAATCGACAATGCCGATGCCGGACAATTTGCTTTCCGGACAAAATGGCACCGTAATGGTACGGCTGAATTTTTTTGCCTTATACAGCCTTCTGTCAACGCCGCTGGCACTTCTGTCAATTTCAAATTCCCATTGTCCGTTCAGATTCTCCCAGCTTTTTCTTTCAAACTGCGGTTCCGGATGCTCAGGTCTTGGTTGGTTCATCTGCCATTCTCCTTTGCTATATTTTACTATGACATGATCCTTCATCAAATACATATTTTCATTATTCATATTTTTTACTCTTCCTGACGGTCATGCAAAATCCTGTTTTCCTCTTCTGTTTCGTGTTCATGCTGCCAAAGAATCGCCGTCAGCTATGATCAGATTTTACAACACAACCAACTGATTGTCAAACCATCGTTACAGCACATCTGTCAGCGTTTAACAAACGGCATTCCGGTGCATCTCCTTTTACAGACTCTTCTGTACGCTGCCTTATGCATACCCTCTTCCTGTTAACACAAACAAACACAGCACTCCGTTTATCTCTGCCGTCAATACTTCTGAAGCACTAACAGAAGTCCGGTGTATCACCATAACATAAAACAAGCGCATCTGAGGAGTGGCATTCAGATGCGCTTGTTATTATATATGAACAGTGCAGAATACCGAGGTATCAGGCACTGCCATAAGCTGAATATTATGTTACGGAATCCTGCAAGGCATCAAAGCCCGTCTGCCCTGTTCTGACCCTGACAACATCTTCCACATCATAGATAAATATCTTACCGTCACCGATGTGTCCGGTGTACAGGGCTTTCACCGCTGTGTCAACTACCGTTTTGACAGGTATCTTGCTGACAACAATATCAATCCTTATTTTCGGCAGCAGATTCATCTCAAGCGCTACGCCACGGTAATATTCCGTGTTTCCCTTTTGAGCGCCGCAGCCAAGAACCTGCGTGACGGTCATTCCCGTTATCCCGATATTGGTCAGCGCTGTGTTGAGCTCTGTAAATTTGTTCTGCTTTGTGACAATGCTGATATTGGTCAGCTTTGGTCTGTCACTGTTTTCGGCTTTGCCGACAGGTGACAGCAGATTGACTTCCACAGCCTTTTCAGGCGGAACCGTTTCTGCTTTCTGAGATTTACCCGTGAGGATTTGCGGCACCTGCATGAAATCGGCATAAGAGCTGGCAAGTCCGTGTTCGGTCAGATCCAGTCCTTTGACCTCTTCCTCTTTTGAAGCACGAAGTCCGATCGTCTTTTTGATGACAAAGAAGATGACAGACATCAGCACAGCGGTATATACGCCGATGGAAAGAATGCCGAGCGCCTGTTTGCCGAGCTGTGTAAAACCGCCGCCGTACAGCAGACCGAGAGAACCGGCGTCTTTGGAAAAAATGCCGACAGCAAGCGTTCCCCAGATACCGTTGCACATGTGAACGGCGACAGCACCGACAGGATCGTCCACCTTCAGCTTGCTGTCTACGATTTCAACAGCGATCACCACAAGGATACCTGCAACAATGCCGATGATCAGCGTACCTAAAATATCCACTGTATGACAGCCTGCGGTGATGGCGACAAGACCTGCAAGCGCACCGTTCAGCGACATGGATACATCCGGCTTTTTGTTCCTGATCCATGTGTAGATCATCGTGGCGCAGGCTGCAGCGGCAGGCGCAACCGTAGTCGTAGCAAAAATCTGTGCAAGCAGTGTGACGTTCGTTGCGGCTGCTCCGTTAAAACCGTACCACCCGAACCAGAGAATAAACACACCCAAGGCGCCCAGCGTCAGACTGTGTCCGGGAATTGCACGGGGTTTTCCGGACTTGGAATACTTGCCGATACGAGGGCCTACCATCGCAGCACCTATCAGCGCAGAGATACCGCCCACCGTATGGATACAGGCAGAACCGGCAAAGTCGACAAAGCCTAATTGGGCAAGCCATCCCTGACTGTTCCAGACCCAGCCTGCTTCAATCGGATAGACCACAAGGCTGATCAGCCCGCTGTAAATGCAATATGAAATAAACTTTGTTCTCTCCGCCATAGCGCCCGAAACGATGGTGGCGGCGGTAGCGCAGAAGATCAGGTTAAATACGAACGATGACCATGGAAAATGATCAAAATCCGTAAAGATATTCAGATTCGGTACGCCGATCAAGCCGAAAAGGTAGTCCTCCGACATCATCAGACCAAAACCTAAAAAGATGAACATGATCGTTCCGATACAAAAATCCATCAGGTTTTTCATGATGATATTTCCTGCATTTTTGGCTCTTGTAAAGCCTGTTTCCACCATTGCGAAACCGCACTGCATGAAAAATACCAAAGCCGCACCGATCAGAAACCATATACTGACGGTAAAAGCGTTCGACTGTTCTACAGCCTGACTGACTGCTGTTTTCAAGGCATCATCCATTTTTCTTCACCCTTTTCCGATTTTCTTTTTCCCTTTTTCTTTTTTTGCAACGTCATTAAACGCCGAACAGAATCTCGCCGTAAGAAGGATATGGCCAGTATTTTGCAAAGGTTCTTTTTTCCATGGCGTCGCCTGTTTCTCTCAGCTCATTCATCAGCGCAAACACCGTATTTCTATAGTATTTCGCCAGCGTCAGACTGTCCTCACGATATTGACCGTCATTCTCAACAGCCAGCCTTAACTGCTCTGTCTTCCGCTCAAAGGCCTCACACCCTGCGGACAGCTTTTCGATCAGGCTGCTTTCGGGATAAACCGAATAAGCGGACGACAGCGATTGTTTTGCAATGGCGGTGTCTGCCAGCTCTCTGACAAAGGCTATGACAGAAGGAAGGATATTTTTCTCTGCCATTTCAATCATCGTCAGCGCTTCTATGCGGATCTCTTTGACATACTGCTCCAGCTCAATTTCATATCTTGCGTAAATCTCCGATTCGTTGAGGATACCGTTGCGGACAAACAGGTCGATATTCTTTCTGTCAACATAGTGCTCCAACGCCTCCGGCATGGAACGGAAATTGCAAAGACCTCTTTTTTCTGCCTCTTTTACCCATTCCTCCGAGTAGTTGTCGCCGTTAAAGATAATATTGCGGTGTTCCGTCAGGGTATTTTTAATCAGCGCTTTTGCAGCCGTCTGCAGATCTTCCGCATCAGCCAGCTCATGATAGAACTGCTCCAGCTCGTCTGCCACCATCGTATTGAGCATATAATTCGGGCAGGCAATATTCAACGAAGAACCCAGCGCCCTGAATTCAAACTTGTTGCCTGTAAAGGCAAAGGGGGACGTTCTGTTTCTGTCGGAGGTATCCTTCTTGAAATCGGGCAGAACGTCAACACCTGTCAGCATTTCTTTCTTGCGTTCGGACACATATGCGCTGCCGCTGATGATTGAATCAACCAGAGCGCCCAGATCGTCGCCCAGATACATGGAGATAATGGCGGGCGGCGCTTCGTTGGCGCCAAGCCGGTGATCGTTGCCGGCGGACGCTACCGTGATTCTCAGCAGATCCTGATATTCATGCACCGCCTTGACAATTGCCGCAAGAAACAGTTGAAACTGCAGATTGTTTTCCGGATTCTTTCCGGGATCCAGCAGGTTTTCGCCGGTATTGGTGGAAATAGACCAGTTATTGTGCTTGCCGGAGCCGTTGACGCCGGCAAAGGGCTTTTCGTGCAGCAGGCAGACCAGTCCATGCTTTTCGGCGGTTTTTTTCATCACCTCCATCGTCAGCTCATTGTGATCGGTTGCGATATTCGAGGTTTCAAAGATCGGCGCCAGCTCATGCTGTGAAGGCGCCACTTCGTTATGCTTTGTCTTTGCAAAAATGCCCAGCTTCCACAATTCTTCGTCCAGATCATTCATAAAGGCTGCCACTCTCGTTTTGATGGCGCCAAAATAATGATCCTCCAGCTCCTGACCCTTTGGCGCCGGCGCACCAAACAGCGTTCTTCCCGTAAAGATCAGGTCAGGGCGTTGATCATAGACTTTCTTGTCGATCAGAAAATACTCCTGCTCCGGTCCTACTGTCGTATTCACCCGGGTGACCTCCGTCTTGCCCAGCAGATGCAGCAGCTTTACCGCAACGCTGCTCAACCGTTCCATGGAACGCAGCAGCGGTGTTTTCTTATCAAGGATTTCACCGGTATAGGAGCAGAACGCCGTGGGTATATATAATGTTTTGTCACGGATAAAAGCAGGCGACGTCGGGTCCCAGGTGGTATAGCCTCTCGCTTCGAAGGTAGCACGGATCCCTCCCGACGGAAAGCTCGATGCGTCAGGCTCGCCCTTGATCAGTTCCTTGCCGGAAAACTCCATGATAATCTGTCCGTCGCCGACGGGATAGATAAAACTGTCATGCTTTTCTGCCGTAATGCCGGTCATCGGCTGAAACCAGTGCGTGTAATGGGTGCAGCCCATCTCTACTGCCCATTCCTTCATCGCATTGGCTACGGCATTGGCAACACTCAGATCAAGCGGCTCACCGTTTTTAATGGTCTTTTTCAGCGCCTTATAGGTTGCAGACGGCAGTCTTTCCTGCATCTTTCTGTCATTAAATACCATACTGCCAAACATTTCGGGTAAATTTGCCATGATGTTTTCTCTCCTGTCTTTCTTTTTTTGCTTTTATTCTAAAAACAGCAAAAGGCATTGCAAGCTTTTTTTGCTTACAACGCCTTTGTTGTTTCCATGGCTGCAGTATACACGATCTTTTTTTCTTTGTCAAGAGGTTTTTGCAATTTCTTTTTCAAATCTTGCAAAATGTTTGATTTTTATTTCATTTGAGCCTGATTATTTGCAGATTTTGAATAATTCCGTTTTATAATTGCAATTTCGTGTTGACAAAGCTTCATGACAGTTCTATAATAAGCCATGTAATCCCAAACAGGAGAGGACGATTGTTATGTATTCTGAAAACTTATATGATCCGTCGTTTGAGCATGACAACTGCGGCATCGGTGCGGTTGTCAATATCAAAGGCCGTCAATCGCATAAAACGGTGGAAGACGCACTTACTATTGTAGAAACACTCGAACACCGTGCCGGCAAGGACGCCGAAGGCAAAACCGGCGACGGCGTGGGAATCCTGCTGCAGATTTCACACAGATTCTTCAGGAAGATTACCGCCGGAACGTCCGTTAAGCTGGGCTCCGAGAGAGATTATGCCGTAGGAATGTTTTTCTTTCCGCAGAATGAGCTGAGGCGCAACCAGGCAAAAAAAATGTTCGAGATCATAGCGGAAAAAGAAGGGCTTGACGTGTTAGGCTGGAGAGAGGTTCCTTCTCAGCCCGGCGTATTGGGTACAAAGGCGCTGGAATGTATGCCGAATATCCAGCAGTGCTTCATCAGCCGTCCCGAAGGCGTCAAAAAAGGACTGGACTTTGACAGAAAGCTGTACGTTGCCAGAAGGTTCTTTGAGCAGAGCAACGAGGATACCTATGTGGTATCTCTGTCAAGCCGTACCATTGTATATAAAGGAATGTTTCTGGTAGGCGACCTGCGCAGGTTCTTTACTGACCTGCAGGACGAGGATTACGAATCCGCTGTGGCGGTTGTCCACTCACGGTTTTCGACCAACACGTTCCCAAGCTGGCAGAAGGCTCACCCGAACAGAATGATCGTACACAACGGTGAGATCAATACGATCCGCGGCAACGCCGATAAGATGCTTGCCCGTGAAGAAACCATGACGTCGGAATATCTGATGGGCGAAATGGACAAGGTGATACCGGTGGTCAATCCGGAGGGCAGCGACTCGGCAAGACTGGACAATACGCTGGAATTTCTGGTGATGAGCGGTATGCCGCTGCCGCTTGCCGTCATGATCACGATACCGGAGCCGTGGGACAACAACCATGCCATGAGTCAGAAAAAGAGAGATTTTTATCAGTATTATGCCACCATGATGGAGCCGTGGGACGGTCCTGCGTCCATACTGTTTTCCGACGGCGACGTCATGGGCGCCGTTCTGGACAGAAACGGTCTGAGACCCTCACGCTATTACATTACCGACGACGATCAACTGATTTTGTCCTCGGAGGTAGGCGCACTGCCTGTGCCGGCAGACAAAATCGTCTGCAAGGAAAGACTTCACCCGGGCAAGATGCTTTTGGTGGATATGGTACAGGGACGGCTGATAGATGATGATGAGATCAAGGAATATTACGCTTCCCGTCAGCCCTACGGCGAATGGCTTGACGCCAATCTGATCCGGCTGAAGTATCTGAAGGTGCCTAACGCAAAGGTGGAGGAACACCCCAGAGCCGAAAAGCGAAAGCTGCAAAAGGCCTTCGGCTACACTTATGAAGACGTGATGAATACCATTCTGCCGATGGCAAAGGACGGCAAAGAGCCGATTGCCGCCATGGGCAGCGACAAGCCTCTTGCCGTACTGTCAAAGCAGCCGGTGCCGCTGTTCGATTACTTCAAGCAGATTTTCGCTCAGGTAACCAATCCGCCGATTGACGCCATTCGGGAAGAGATCGTCACCTCCACCACCATCTATATCGGTGAAGACGGCAATATTCTGGAGGAAAAGCCCGAAAACTGCAAGGTCATCAAGGTTGTCAATCCGATACTGACCTCTACCGGTATGCTCAAGCTCAAAAAAATGAATATTTCCGGCTTCAAAACAGCCGTGATTCCGATTTTGTACTATAAGAACACAAAGCTGTCAAAGGCGATCCGTCGGCTGTACATCGAGGCGGACAAGGCGTATAACAACGGCGCCAATATTCTGATTCTTTCGGACAGGGGCGTTGACGAAAACCGCCTTGCCATTCCCTCTCTGCTGGCTGTGTCGGCGCTGCATCAGTATCTTGTCTCCACCAAAAGGAGAACTTCTCTTTCCATCGTCCTCGAAAGCGGCGAGCCGAGAGCCGTTCATCATTTTGCGGCTCTTCTCGCTTACGGCGCCAGCGCCGTCAACCCCTATCTCGCTCTGGAAACCATACACGAGCTGATTCACGACGATTTTCTGGATAAGGACTATTATGCCGCTGTCAACGACTATAATGACGCCGTGCTGCACGGTATTGTCAAAATCGCCTCTAAAATGGGCATCTCTACCCTGCAATCCTACCAGGGTTCCAAAAACTTTGAAGCCATCGGTCTGAGCAGGGAACTGATCGACGAATACTTTACCGGAACCGTCAGCCGGATCGGCGGCATCACACTGGAGGATATTGAAAAAACCGTTGACACGCTGCATACCGCCGCCTTTGACCCGCTGGGTCTGCAAACCTCGCCGGAGCTCTTTTCCGGCGGTCAGCACCGGAGCAGAAGCGGCAAGGAAGAGCATCTTTACAATCCCTGTACCATTCACGCTCTGCAGGCTGCCGCACGGCAGAATGACTATCGCCTGTATCAGCAGTATTCTGCCATGATTAACGAAGAAATGAGCCCCGTCAACATTCGTGGACTGCTTGATTTCAACTATGCGGAAACACCCGTTCCTCTTGATGAAGTGGAAAGCGCCGATTCTATCGTCAGACGCTTCAAGACAGGCGCCATGTCTTACGGCTCCATCTCACAGGAAGCGCACGAAACACTGGCGCTGGCGATGAATGCCATCGGCGGAAAATCCAATTCCGGTGAGGGCGGAGAAAGTCCCGAACGGCTGAAGACCAGAGGCAGCCGGCAAAACAGATGCTCTGCGATCAAGCAGGTTGCCAGCGGACGATTCGGCGTCACCTCGGAATATCTCAATTCGGCGGACGAGCTGCAGATTAAAATGGCGCAGGGCGCCAAGCCCGGCGAAGGCGGACATCTTCCGGGCAACAAGGTCTATCCGTGGATTGCCCGGACAAGACATTCCACCCCCGGCGTTTCGCTGATTTCTCCCCCGCCTCATCACGACATCTATTCCATTGAGGATCTGGCGCAGCTCATCTATGATCTGAAAAATGCCAACAAAAAAGCCCGTATCTCCGTCAAGCTGGTTTCGGAAGCCGGCGTGGGTACGGTTGCGGCAGGCGTTGCCAAAGCAGGCGCCGGCGTGATTTTGATTTCCGGACATGACGGCGGCACAGGCGCCGCCCCCGAAAGCTCCATTTACAACGCCGGTCTGCCGTGGGAGCTGGGTCTTGCCGAAACACATCAGACGCTGATCATGAACGGTCTGAGGGATAAAGTGATTATCGAAACAGACGGCAAGCTGATGACCGGCAGAGATGTGGCGGTTGCCGCACTGCTCGGCGCAGAGGAATTCGGCTTTGCCACGGCGCCGCTGGTAACTCTTGGCTGTGCGATGATGCGTGTGTGCAACCTTGACAGTTGTCCCTTCGGCGTAGCAACACAAAATCCGGAGCTTCGCAAACGCTTTGCCGGCAAGCCGGAATACGTCATCAATTTCATGTACTTTGTGGCGCAGGAGCTGCGGGAGTATATGGCAAAGTTAGGAATCAGAACCGTTGACGAGCTGGTGGGAAGAACGGATCTGCTGAAAATGAAAGCAGACCTGAACCAGCGTGAGAGAAAAATTGACCTGTCAAGAATTCTGAACAGCAGCTTTTCGGCTGAGAAGGTGCGCTACAGCGAAAAATCCCTTTATGACTTCAACTTATCCGAAACCGTTGATGAAAAAATCCTTGCTAAAAAATTCAGCAAGGCGCTGCGGTCGGGCGAAGCAAAAACCATTGAAATCAATATCAAAAATACAGACAGATCGCTGGGAACGGCGTTCGGCTCGGAAATCACCGTCAGATACGGCGACACCCTGCAGGAGGATACCTACAAGGTCATCTGCAACGGCTCGGGCGGTCAGAGCTTCGGCGCCTTTATCCCGAAGGGACTGACGCTGGAGCTGCGGGGCGACAGCAACGACTATTTCGGAAAAGGTCTGTCCGGCGGCAAGCTGATTGTCTATCCCCCCGAAGGCTCCGGCTTCCGGGCGGAGGATAATATCATCGTCGGCAACGTTGCGCTGTACGGCGCAACCGGCGGTAAGGCATTTATCAACGGAATCGCCGGTGAACGGTTCTGCGTAAGAAATTCCGGAGCGATTGCCGTTGCCGAGGGCGTGGGCGAACACGGGTGTGAATATATGACAGGCGGCACCGTTGTCATTCTGGGCAGAACCGGCAATAACTTTGCCGCCGGTATGTCGGGCGGCGTGGCGTATGTGCTGGACGAACACCATCACCTGTACAAGCGCCTGAACAAAGCGCTGGTAGAATGCTCTGAGGTGTCCGCTCAGGAGGATATCAGCCTGTTGAAAAGTCTGATATCCGAGCACTATGCCGCCACAGGCTCCGAAAAGGCAGAAAGGATTCTGGCGCATTTTGAAGACTGGCTGCCCAAATTCAAAAAAGTCATTCCGCATAACTACAAGATCGTAACAGAAGCGATCCGGCAGCATCAGCAAAACGGCATGGACGATGAAAAAGCCAAAATAACGGCTTTCTATGAATTGCTGCAGTCGAAATAAAGGAGAAGATTGCTATGAACAATCCGTTCGGATTTATGGAATATGAAAGAAAAGACCCGTCTTCCGCTTCCGTCAGCGAGCGTATTAAAAACTATGATGAGTTTCATACGCCTCTCTCCGAAAAGGAACAGAAGCTTCAGGGCGAACGCTGTATGAACTGCGGTGTGCCGTTCTGTCAGTCGGGTATGATGATCGGCGGCATGATATCAGGCTGTCCGCTGAATAACCTGATTCCGGAATGGAACTATCTCGTCAGCATCGGCGCATGGAAACAGGCGTATGAAAGACTGAAGCTGACCAATAATTTTCCGGAATTCACCTCCCGTGTATGTCCTGCCTTGTGTGAAAAGGCGTGTACCTGCGGCGCTAACGGCGAAGCCGTAACCGTGCGTTCCAACGAATACAGCATTATTGAGCAGGCATACCGTGAGGGCTACGCAAAGCCGCAGCCTCCCAAGGTACGCACAGGCAAAACCATTGCTGTCATCGGCTCGGGACCTGCCGGACTGGCTGCGGCGGATCAGCTTAACAAACGGGGTCACAGCGTAACGGTTTATGAGCGTTCCGACAGACCCGGCGGTCTGCTCATGTACGGTATACCCAATATGAAGCTGGAAAAGCACGTCATCGACAGAAAAATTGATATGATGAAAGCAGAGGGCATCACTTTCATCACCAATACCAATATCGGAAAAGACGTTGCGGCAGAGGATATCCTCGGTCAGTACGACAGGGTCATTCTGGCGTGCGGCGCTTCCAATCCACGGGACATCAGCGTCAAGGGCAGAGACGCCAACGGAATCCACTTTGCGGTAGATTTTCTGACGGCATCGACAAAGGCGCTGACGGGCGGCTTGCCGGAGGAAGGGAAGTCTATCAGCGCCAAGGATAAAAACGTCATTGTCATCGGCGGCGGCGACACGGGAAACGACTGTGTGGGTACCTGTGTACGGCACGGAGCCAAAAGCATTCTGCAGCTTGAAATGATGCCGAAGCCCCCCGTAACAAGAGCCGCCAACAATCCTTGGCCGGAATATCCCCGTGTGTTCAAAACAGATTACGGACAGGAAGAAGCCGCCGAGGTTTACGGTGCCGACCCGAGAGTGTTCCAGACAACCGTCAAGGAATTTTTGTCCGATGAAAACGGCAATCTGAGCGGCGCCGTCCTTGTCAGGCTTCAGCCGGAAGAAGACACAAAAACCGGCAGAATAAAAATGACAGAGATTGAAAACAGCGCCTGCACCGTACCTGCCGAGCTGGTACTGATTGCCGCAGGCTTTCTCGGCAGTGAAAGCTATCTGACGCAGGCTTTTCAGGTAGACACCGACAGCCGCAGCAATATTCTGACCGGTAAGGGCGCACACAAGACAAGCCGTGACAGGGTATATGCCGCCGGAGACGTACACATCGGTCAGTCGCTGGTAGTCCGTGCCATTCGTGAAGGCAGAGAATGCGCCAAGGAAGTTGACCTCGACCTGATGGGATATACCAATCTTTAAGGGGGGGATTATTATGCAGCTCAACCGTCATTTTGACAAGCTCGTCCGGAATTATCTGTTTGCCGACGTTGCGAGAAAAACCGCCGAATTTGCCAAAGCAAATCCCGAAACGGAAATCATTCGCCTTGGCATCGGCGACGTAACCCTGCCGCTTTCGCCGGTGGTTGTCAGTGCCATGAAAACCGGCTGTGATGATTTTCTGCATCAGGAAACCTTCAGAGGCTACCCCGAATATGAAGGCTATGACTTTGTTCGTCACGCAGTGGCAGCGTATTACAAAAGCTTCGGAGTTCAGGTAGATGACAGCGAAGTCTTCATCTCCGACGGTGCAAAATCCGACTGCGGCAATATCGGCGATATTTTCGCACAGGACAACACCGTTCTGATACCCGATCCTGTTTATCCGGTATACGTTGATGCCAATATCATGTCGGGCAGAAACATCATCTATGCCGCTTCGTCAAAAGAGGATCATTTTCTTGCCATGCCCGACAAAAACACCAAAGCGGACATTATCTATATCTGTTCCCCGAACAATCCCACCGGAGCGGCATATCATGCCGAGCAGCTCAAGGAGTGGGTTGACTATGCTCTTCGGAACAACGCCGTCATACTGTACGATGCGGCTTACGAAGCGTTTATACAGGACGATCTTCCCCGGTCTGTTTTCAGCATTGACGGCGCAAGAGAATGTGCCATAGAGCTGTGTTCTCTGTCAAAAACGGCAGGCTTCACAGGTGTTCGCTGCGGCTACACAGTCATTCCGAAGGAACTGACACGAAACGGACATAAGCTGCATGAATTGTGGTACAGACGGCAGGCAACAAAATTCAACGGTGTTTCATGGCCGGTACAGTGTGCCGCCGCCGCTGTTTTCACGCCGGAAGGTCAGAAGCAGTGCATGGAAAACATCAGCTACTACCGCCAAAACGCAAAAATGCTCTCTGATATGCTGGACAAGCTTGGAATTGATTATACAGGCGGCAGAAATTCGCCCTATATATGGCTTGAATGTCCTGATCACATGGGCAGTTGGGAATTTTTCGACTTCCTGCTGAAAAACGCAGGCGTTGTCGGCACTCCCGGAGAAGGCTTCGGACAGCAAGGAAAGGGTTATTTCAGAATGACCGCTTTCAATTCACATGAAAACACTGCAGAAGCAATCCGCAGAATCACCGGGTGCGTGACCGGTGCGTGACCGCACAGGACAAGTCCGCTGACGTTCGCTGTCGCTCACTCACTTCTTACAAATTCACAACTTCTATTCCGCAGGCAACCGGCACGGGCAGCGGCAATCCGCCGCTGCCAATCACGCACACCGCCGTCGCAGCCCCTAAAGGGCTGCTTGTGGCTGTTTGTGCGTGACCGCACTGGACAATTCCGCTGTCGTTCGCTGTCGCTCACTCACTTCTTGCAAATTCAAACTTTAGTTCCGCAGGCATTCGGCACGGGCAGCGGCAATCCGCCGCTGCTATTTTCGCATTCCGCCGTCGCAGCCCCT
>JBGUWM010000264.1:0-4639 GCA_045221175.1 Acutalibacteraceae bacterium
AGGCAGCGTGGGTACACACATACTTTCCTTTCCTTTACTTTCCTTTCCTTTACTTTCCTTTGTATGGTTTTTCCCGGATTTATTATCGTTTTTACCGGAAAAACCGCTATTAATTCCGGAAAAACTCTCAGAAGGGTGCATTTTAATAAAGGGTTCGGTCTCTTTTTCGTTTAAAAGCCAAATCCTTTCATCAACTACGATATCACGTCTGGCACCTTTTTTTGCCGCCTGATATCTTCGCTGCACCGATTTCGCAGTAAGCATCTTGACCGGCTCAATAAGTATGCTCTCAAGCAGTGACCGACTGAGCAAGCAGTTGATTATCTGCATTGTCTTAGATTCTGAAAAGCCAAAATATTCTGAAACATCGAGTATGAGATCTTCATCCATCTCAAGATAGTATCCTCTGCCGTTCCGATAAATCTCGCAGAGTATGAACAGATATGTACAGATACCATCAGTCCCGAATTTAGCCTTCAGACGTTTAATCTTCTTGTCAAAAAACAAATCCGTATCAAAAGGAAAGTAATCAAGGTTTTCCTTCTTCGGACGAGCCATAATTACCTCCTGCGATCAGTGACCGGCACGGAAAGCTCATTATCCGATAACCGTCCGTGCAAGTGTGATCGTCTTTATTTTGTAAGGGTCCCTTCAACCCACAGCACAAAACGAACATTTTTCGACCTTTTCAGGTCGATTTATCACAAGGTTATGAAAAAATATTTTTTCTCACCGCTGTGGTTTTATCAGAAAGGCAGATCTTCATCATTCGGCAGCTCAGTCACGTCCGGCAAATCGGGCGGTGACTGCACTGTGGGTGCTGTAACCGATGGGGCGGCAGTGCCTTGTGTGCCGGAGTTTTTCTTCTCGCAGAACTCCACGTTCTCAGCAAGGACGTCAAAGGTGTAACGCTTTGAACCATCGGCCGCAGTATAGCTGCCGGTCTGTATGCGTCCTGTCAGTGCGATCCTCTGTCCCTTCGTGAAGTACCGGCAGATAAACTCGGCTGTCTGTCGCCATGCAACTATGCTGATGAAATCCGCCTGGCGTTCCTCGCCCTGCTTCTGGTACTGCCTGTCAACCGCTACAGTAAACCTGACTGTGGCAATGCCGGACTGGGTGTGCTTCAGCTCCGGATCGGCAGTGAGCCGTCCGATGAGCGATACGTTATTCATGTTTCATCCCTCCTTTCAGCAATTCAATTATCCTTTTTCCTGTCTGCGCTTTTGTGCAGAAGTAGAATTTTGTGTTATACCGGGCTTCAAGAGTCGAGAGTATCTTGTACAGCCGCTCACCAGACACAGCAAAGGGAGACTCCCGAAGGCGGGGATTGACCCACGCCTTCACGTCCTCCAGTGACCGGATGCTGTCGCCGTGCTCCACCAGAAACACCAGCCGGATCCCCAGCTCCTGTGCCCGCTGCAGCTCCCTGACAAAACGCTGATGCTGCTGACAGACATTACCCACAAGCTCATTGAGGTTCTGTTTTCGGTCAATGCAGAAGCGGGCATTGTCAAGGCTGCAGTAATCGCCGCAGGGCAGCTTGCTGACAAAGTACTGCGCTCCCTGCCGTGTGAACTCATAGCAGATATTTCTGATAGCCTTAGGTTTTTCCCGCGAATCAATTTGTATCGTCAAAGTTCAGATCCTCCAGAGTGATCGGATGTGTCAGCACCTTTGTAGCCTTGCACCAGTCGCAGCACTCGCAGCGCTCCGGCTCAATCAGACCCTGCTTGATGGCATCAAACCGCTGCACGTTCTTTCTGAACCTGTCAAGCTGAAAGTCAAGGTATTCCTGCCCGATCTCGATTATCGCAATGTCAGGCTCCTTCTCTTTGGTCACTGCCGCAAGGTAGAACGGGAGTATATGTCCCGTGTTCTGCCGGACGATCTCCTGATAAACGGCGCCCTGCAGATCATACTCCCAGGCTTCGACCCAGCTCAGACGTCCCTGTCCGGGCTTATACACCGGCGCAAAATCCCTCATACATTTAAGGTCAACGATCATCCTGTCCGGATGGTAGCAGTCTATCTTGATCTTTACGGGAACGTCTTCGATCTCTCCGGTCATGATGACCTGGCTCTGTCCGCTCATGTATTCCATGAAAAGAGGATCCTGCTCCACACGGCTGATGATCTTGTCGGCGTTGAGATACTCGGATCTCAGTGTACCGTCACGCTTGAAAAGCTCCGGGTTCTTCGCCTTGAACACGTCAAGTGTACCTTCAAAATGAGCGTCAACATAAGACCCCACAAGCAGCGCCGTTGTTTTCTCACGCTCGTACTCCCCCGAAAGCTCGGCAAGTGCGGCAGCAGGGCATTTATCAAAGGCCTTGAACTGCGACACACTCATGTACTTCCGGGCGTTTTCGGGGCTGAAATAGTTTTCATTCGTCAGCACCTGAGACACCTTCTTTCAGGCTCTGAGCCGCCTTTTTCGCGCACTCAGCACACAATGCCCGTCCGTATTTTTTTGAGGTATATGCGGCAAGCTGTGCGGCAGAAAGACCGCTTGACGGTGTTATATTCCCGCCGCAGTCATCACAGACAACAGTCTGCTCCGGTGCCTGCTCCTGAGGAATGATCTTTCTGATACGTAAAGCGTCAACAATGTCTCCGAAGGCCCTGACCTGTTCGATCCCGACCTGAATTCTCTTGCCGACCCAATCCTCGATGAAGTTGGTTTTATAGAGCTTGGCGATCATCTTCATGTTGGTGGAATTCAGGATCATGGGCTTGACGTTTTCGTAGAAGTAGCAGACAACACAGTCATCTTTTTTGCCGTCCGTTCCGATGACTTTCTCCTCACGGACGTTTTTGATAGTCAGGATCAGATCTCTGCCGTCCTCGATGGAATATGCACCAAGGTAGTTGGGGTTCGTCAGTTTTTTCCAATGTGTTTTCATATATGTCACCTCACAGCTCCGTCACCATCAGCTCATTGTCGTTCGTCGTTCTGGTGGCGATGAACTGGACACCCTTGTCACGGCATTTCTGATACAGTCTCTGACGGCTTTCATCATCCAGCTTTTCGGTTCCGTCGATCAGGATGATCTGCAGTCCGTTGGGATTGCTTATGGCAATGTCTACACACAGTTCAAGCAGCTCGCCGTCGGACCGGTTCGATACCGGAAGTCCGTGGATGAGCGGGATCCCGTTTTCCACTGTCAGACCCTCCACAGGCAGTGTTGCGCTTTCAAGAATTTTTCCGGGAAGTGTACGGGCAAGTTCGATCTTTCTTGTGTACTCCTCAGAGTCTGCCCGAAGCCCCTCAAGTTCCCGCTGCATAGTCACCATGCGGTCGTACTCGTTAAGATGACGTATCATGGCTTTGGCTTCCTCAATCTCCGCCTGAAGCTGCTCCGTCGGCTGTTTTTCCATTGTGATATAGGTTTCAGCTACTCCCACATCCTTATCGAGCTTTGCTTTCCTGGCTTCAAAATCGGCATCTATAACGGCTATCTTGTCACGGAGTTTACCGTCAAGAGTTGTCAGCTTTTCCTTGGCTGCATTGATCTCCGCTGTCAGTCTGGCAATGGCTGCATGGAGCTGATCACGCTCTGCGTTGACTGCACTGCCGGCAGCCGATGCAGACATCTCACGTTCCGCCTGCAGACCTCTGAGCTTGTTAGAATAGCTCTCCTTGAACGCCCTGGCACGGTCGATCTTGCTATTGGTATCCTTCCGTCTCATCAGGTCGGAGTATTTCTCGGTCAGGTCATAACTGCGCCACTTTTCCGCCTGATAGCTTTCCGGGATACTCTTTGCAATATCCTCGATGAATGCCTGTTTGTTGCGGATGTCCCGGTTAATATCCTGTCGAGACATGAAGTATGTACCTTTATCGCTCTGGATGTCATTGAGTACCTGCAGGATGTTCTGACTGTAGTCAACACCGGGCGGGATCTCTCCGAACTGCTCTCTGATCCAGTTCAGATCCCAGTCGAATTGTATCAGGTCGAGTATTGTCCGGTTCTGTTCGTTCTTGGTCATCTGTGTAAAAGCCACCGGATCAAGCTGCAGCGGGGTAATAATGGTCTTCAAAAACGTTTCCGGCTTCATCACTCTGTCGGTACCGTTGCGCACCGAAACAGTGTCAGTCTTGCCGGTCCTGGCCTTCCGGTCGATGGTCAGACAATCATCGGTCTCTATGATGATTTCGCCCTCGTCCTCGCCGTTTTTGATGATCCAGTCACGCCGGGATGAATTGGTCAGCGCGTAGCGTATGGCATCAAGAACCGACGTTTTTCCGGCACCCTTCTGACCGGTTATCTCTACACTTTTTCCGCTCAGTTCCTGCTCTGAGATGCCGAACAGGGAGCGTATTTTTATCTTGCTGGTTTTCATATTATCCTCCGTACTGTTCAAAAGTTATCTGTTCGTTGCCAATAGGCAGCATGGTGTATTCCTGACGCAGGTCGTCCCATGACAGCTCATAAGCGCCCTCCGTCTTTCCTTTTTCCTCTGTTTTCATCTGTATGACTGAGCTGACCTTATGGGTGAAACGGGGCAGTATGACGCTCCTGACACCATCCGGTGCCCTGTTGTCTATCACGGTAGTCCGTTCCAGCTCGATGTCGAGTTTCAGCCCCACTGATGCGCTGCTGCTCTGCTTCTGCATCATGCTGCGGATAGTCTG
>JBGUWM010000265.1:0-2142 GCA_045221175.1 Acutalibacteraceae bacterium
GTATATGGATGTGGTTATGCGGAACATCAGCAGATAGCCCGTATGAAGAAAGCTGCAAGACTTCTTGAAGACACAGAAGACAAAGTAGCTGAAATAGGACAGGCTGTGGGGTTCGCAACGCAAGCCAAATTTGGAGCGGCATTTAAGGAGTGCTTTGGTGTCACACCCCTGGAGTATCGTAGAAGAAGCAGACTTGGCGAACTGTAAGGAGAGAAAACTCCCCATCACGCGATGTAAAATCCGTGTTGAGGAGTTTTCTTTATGCCCTTATTTCCGTCCCGTCCTTCATGGTGAAGCGGATGTCATTCTTGCTGTAGACCGTCACGAATTCCACCATGCCGTGCCAGAGGGTAGCGTCGTATTCCGTGACAGCTTCTTTGCTTTCCTGCAGGATTTCGAGGTAATGCTCGATGGACTTGCGGCGGGAATGCTTGTCGTGGATTTCAGCCTCCACCTCGTCAAGGCGGCCCTTTGCCTTTTCGTACCGTGAGGTCAGGCTCTCGTATTCCCTGTTGTAGTCTGTCTGGTTCTGCGCCACATGTGCGTTTTGGTAGATGCCGTCCTGAATCAGTCCTGCGACAATGTTCAGCTCATCGGTCAGTTCCGCTTTCTCCTGTTCAAGAGCGGAGGTGTCAAAGAAGGCGAAAGGTCTCGATAACCGTGTCCTTGTCGGCGAGAGCCTTGTTCGCCGCCGTGATGAACGCCACCTTTATCTCGTCCTCGGTCAGGTGTGGTGTGGAGCATTTTTCGCCGCCGTACTTGTGGTTGCACCGCCAGATGACCTTGCGGTACTGGTCCGTGCTGTGCCAGACTTTCGTCTTTTTCGTAAGGTAGTCCACGGTATAGGTTTTCTGCAAAAGGGCGTCGCCTTTGTATTTTTCGTTGGAAAGTATACGCTTGACCGTGGTGGCGTTCCATTTCGGCTTGCGGGAGGGACTGAGGTCGCCGTCCGACTCAAGCTGGCGGCTGATGCCGTAGGGCGTCATGCCCTCAAGGAAAAGGTGGGGAGATTTTCTTTATCGTTTCCGCCTCCGCAGGGTTTACCACCATCCTGCCGTCAGGGCCTTTGTCGTAGCCGAGGAATCGTGTTCTTTTCGGCAAATGAAGAACGATTCAAAACCGCTGTACTGATATAAAACCTTTCTGTGTTCATCTTTACGCGGTTGATATAGGTTGCCAAAGCCGCCGTGAACAGCATAAAGGCAGATATACCTTTAGCGTTGATATAGTCAGTGATATTTCGTGCTGATTCTTTTTCTATCACAAAGGTTTTGCGATTGGATTGAAAGGAATCGCTCTGCTTATCCGACAGGCATGTGACTTCATCACATTTTTTGAACTGCTGTAAAAAGAAAGCTCTGTCTTTATCATATGGATATATCAAATCTCCCGATAACCCTATCCGTCATGAACAGGAGTTGTCCGCAACATTGAGAGAACAACAGAAAATAATACTTGAAAAAATCAAAGACAACCACACAAAGTTAATGAGCCTCGGCGAACGCGACGCGTTTTGCCGAGGTTTTTCGTTGGCTGTCAGGCTGATGATTGATTCTATGAGCGACAAAACTTAACGCGAAAATTTTGCCCTGTGTCGCGCGAATAAAAAGCTCGCAGTCGTACCCGACCAAGCCGAACAAAGCCGGCACATGCGGTTTGCGGGCGATTGTGAGCGCTATTCAGAGAGCAAAGAAAGTGCAGCAGGTTAGCTCTGCTGCACTTTCGGTTATATCAGTATTATCAAATTTTCATGGAGCGTATGAACCTCGCTGAAATTTGTGTTTGCTTTCCAATCGTCTTTCTTTTCTGTCGGTAGGCTGCACCACGCCTGCAATGCTCCTTTTGCACGGTCAATATCAGGCGTTTCCGATTCAAACATATATCCGCGCGCAACTGTTGTCAAAACTCTGTGAAGCCCGATTTGCTTTATCATCATATCAAAGGTAAACCGCCCGAGAAATGACATGTCACGTTTGCCGTGTGCGCAATACTCCGGGAACTGCATATAAGATTTGAATTCATCAATTTCATAGCAATAAACCTTCTTAATAAATCACCCGAACCCATATATATAGGTTCGGGAAAATGGTGCGCCCGACAGGAATTGAACCTGCACCCCGAAGGACCGGGACCTAAACCCGG
>JBGUWM010000266.1:0-1817 GCA_045221175.1 Acutalibacteraceae bacterium
AACGGTTTGGAATTAACACTCCGTGGCTGTGTCTTATACTGTAGCAAGCAGGGAATTTGTACGGCAAATTCCAAATACAACAGCCCCATAGCTGTTGAAAATCTTTAGGGACGCCCTAACACCCGAAGAAAGAAGGTATATTATTGAACGATAAAAAAGCAAGAATCGAGCTGCGTGTCACGCAGTCCGAGAAAAAGAAGATAGCCAAGCTCGCAGAGAGCTGTGGCTTATCTCAGTCCGAATATGTCAGACAAAGGGCATTAGGCTATTCACCGAGAAAGGTGCTGCCTGATGTCTTTTTTCAATTCTATCAAATGCTCTGCCACTTATGTGACGAGGTTGCCGATAAGGTATCTCCGGATACTGAGCAAAGTCTGTTTGAAGTCGTAGACGAAATTCAACGACAGTTACTTTTGCCTGAAAAATCTACCGCCAAGCAAATCTGTAAGGAGGTAACGACGTGGCAACCACCGGCTTCTGGCCCGTCAAAGGACGGTTAAAGGATGTTATCAATTACGCTCAGAATCCCGATAAAACTATCGAGCGCAAATATCTTGATGATGACTTAGCCGCTACCCTCAATTACGTTGAGAATAGCGACAAGACAGATCAGACAATGTATGTCAGCGGAATCAACTGTCCGAAGAAGCGAGCCTATGAGCAGATGATGACCACCAAGCGGCGTTTCGGTAAACTTGGTGGCAACGTAGCGTATCACGGTTATCAAAGTTTTCAAACCGGAGAAGTCACACCGGAAGAAGCGCACCGTATCGGCATTGAAACCGCCAAGCGGATGTGGGGCGATGATTATGAGATTGTCGTGACGACACATCTAAATACAGCAAACCTACACAATCATATTGTCGTGAATAGTGTGTCCTTCCGCACCGGACGGAAGTTTGAAAATCATATTTCCGACCATTACAAGCTGCGTGAGATTTCCGATGAGGTCTGCCGTGAGCACGGAAAATCCGTGATTGAAAACGCTCCATTCTACGGTGGTGACAAGGCGTATTGGGTACGCAAAAGCGGACGAATACCACACAAGGATATGCTGCGGCACGATGTTGATGAAGCCTTAGCCTGTACGATCAAGCCGTTTGATTTTGAATTATATCTTCGCTCACACGGCTATCAGTTTGTGCGAACTTTCAAATATCAGCATCCTTCCGTGATCGCTCCCGACTGGCTGAAACCTGTCAGGTTAAGCAGTCTCGGCAAGGACTACTCCAGAGAAGCGATACTCAGACGGCTGCAATCTCAGCGTGAGGATAAATACTTTGTGGATTTCTATACACCGAAATCGTATTATCAGCGTCAACCGCTGATAGTGAGAATCAGAGATTTTGAAAAAAGAACAGAGCCCGATGTTATTACGGCGCTGTTTGAGCTTATCATCACTATCGCAAAGCTCATCACGGGTAACAACGTCCAAAAGCGAGATTATCGTCCCGTATCTCCCGAATTGAGATTGGAAATACAGAATCTCGACCGAACGCTGGCGGAATACCATTTCCTCCGTGACCACAATGTGGAATGCGCAGAGGATTTCGTATCTTGCCGAAAGGAAATCACCGAGCAAATCAAGGCTTATGAAACCGAGCGTCAGCACATCCGCAACCGAATCCGCAGAGCAAAATCGCCCGAAGAGGATAATTCTCTTAAAGAACAATGCAGAGAAATCACAAAGAAGCTAACACCCTTGCGCAAGCAGCTTATTATCTGCGGGCGCATTGAAAACAAAGTGCCTCGACTCCGTGCTTTGATCGAACAGGAAAAGCAGCTGGAGCAAGGCAGGTACAAGTACAAATATTATC
>JBGUWM010000267.1:0-3475 GCA_045221175.1 Acutalibacteraceae bacterium
GTTTCAGTGGGGGATTATAACCCCCACTGAAAGTCCGAATGGCACCCGCCGCCTAAGAGGCGGGGGACATCGGTGATTGGTTATAGAGATAAAAGAGAAAAAAGAGCGGGAAAAACTGTCGGAAGTTACAATAATTCCATAAAATGTATAAATTTAGTAGCTAAAATATTGAAAAAGCAGAATTGTTGTGATAAAATATAAAGTAGGAAAGGAGTGTGTTAAGATGAACACGAAAACAAAAACGAGAACACATCGGATTATCAGTATATTACTGACCTTGCTGCTCATCTTTGGTATGTCAGCGGCAGGAGGTGTCATTGCGAACGCAGCCACAACGACGATTAACGTAAAGATTCTGTCTGTTACAAGACGCTATGCGGAGGCTAAGAGCTTTCTGGATATGATCAATTCATACCGTGCCGAGAACGGAAAGAACGCACTGGCGATGGATACAGCCTATCTGGAGGGCGCAATGATCAGAGCGGCAGAGCTTTCACTGTATGCTTCCTCTTACTCTCCTAACGGAAAGAACGGTACGGAATATATCAAGGGAGCTTCCGACGGCGGACAGATTATCGGTTATGACGTTCGCAGTATGCTGGCAGTGCTGAATGACTTTCAGCAGAATGCTATCTCCAACAGCCTGATACTGAACAGCAATTATAAGTCAGCCGGTATCGGCATTATTTCGGTCAACGGCTATAAGTTTGTGTGTGTACTGGTCTCTACCAAAAACCCCACCCCGGTAGCGGATACGGTGCTTGCCCAGACGACGGTCAGCATCAATCAGGAGATTGAAACAAAACTTGACATTCTGTCAAATATGGCGGCGCCCTATCCGAACAATGCAAGCATTCTCTGCGGAGGTGCCATACCCGTCTATACCAGGGTGACCAATAAGCTGTACCCCACTGTATCGGTCAATATTTCACCTGATAATGCAACAGTATCCCTTTCGGACACCAGTGTGTTCCGTTACAGCGCACAAGATCAAACAATTACGGCGATCAGTCCGGGCGAATGTACGATGAGGATTACATACGCTAATTCCAGCTTATATTCCGTTGCCTGCAAGGTGATCGCCACCGGTAAATCTTTGTTAGACTGTAAGTTTTCGGATATTCCCGATCAGATTTATACCGGCAGTGCAATCTGTCCCGATGTCACTGTAAAAGATTCATCCGGTACGCTGCTTATTAAAGGGAAAGACTATACGGTGGAGTATGCCAATAACGTCAACGTCGGCAGAGCGTCCGTCACGATTCATGGTAAGGGTTATTATGAGCTTCAGAATGTCAGACTCTATTTTAATATCGTTAACGGCGGCGGTGATTCGACAAAGTATATCAAGGTAACCGCCAAAGCGTCCAACGCATATCCGACTGTAGGCGATACCATTAAGATGACGGCTCTGATCAGCGGAGGTACGGCACCGATCAAATATTCCTTCGCTTATACTGAATATGGCAGCTCAAACTGGGTAACACTTGCATCAAACTCGTCTAATGCTTCGTGCTATTTCAAGCCCACAGCCGCCAAGATGTACAGCGTAAAGGTAAGCGCTGTAGACGCCAATGGTCTTACTTCTTCACAGACCGCTTCCATTACGGCAAGCAATCCTCTTAGCTTCAAGGCAAGCGCTTCACCGGAAAAGCCTGCCGTCGGCGGTACCATTACACTGTCCACATCGGCAACGGGCGGTGCAAGACCTCTGCAGTATGCATTCTTAGTCATGCCGCCTTCTTCTTCAGCATGGAAGACGATTAAAAGCTACGGTTCAGAAACCACTGCCAATTATCATCCGGCAGCAGCAGGCACCTATCAGTTCTGTGTCAAATGCAAAACAAAGGCAGGAGATATTTCTAAACAGTATCTGAACGTGAAGGTGATTACTTCCAATCTGGTGAACAAGTCCGGTGTTTCTGCTACCAGCATCGATCTGGGCGATTCCATTACCCTGAACGGTTCCGGCAGCGGAGGAGCAACGCCTTATACCTATGCTTACTACTATAAAAAGGCAAGCACCAATACATGGCATACCATCAAGGACTATTCATTGTCCACAACCGCTACGCTCAAACCGACGGTTGCCACAAAGTATAATATCTGCATCAAGGTCAAGGACGCAGGAACTGCCGTTCAGAAAAAATACTTTGACCTGAATGTGAATACGACAATGGTAAACCAGTCCACGATTTCATCGTCTTCCATTACACTCGGTCAGACGATCACACTGAAAGGCGTGGCATCGGGCGGTTCGGCACCGTATCAGTATGCATACTGGTACAGACCGCAGAATCAGACGAATTTTTCAAAAATCAAGGATTATTCCTCTACAACGTCAGTTACCTTTAAGCCAACAGCTTCCGGCAAGTTTTATTTCAGAGTAAAAGTTAAGGATGCAGGCGGCAAAATCATTAACAAGGATTTCTATACGGTTGTCACAAGGGTAGAGCTGTTTAACAAATCCAGTGTCAACACAACCTCTGTAGCAGCCGGAAAAGCTGTAACTGTCAACTGTGCAGGCAGCGGCGGTGTAGGGTCCTACGAATATTGTGTGTATTACATGAAGCCGGGCAAGAGCGCCTATACGCTGGCAAGCGCCTATGGTACATCTGCCACCAGAAGTATTACATTGTCTGACAAAGGCAAGTATACACTTCGTGTAAAGGTCAAGGATTCTGTCGGTACGGTAGAAAACAAGGACTTTACGGTAACGGCTACATAATGATTCCGAGATGCTGACAGGTAAAATGCAATAACAAGCAGGCACACTCCTGAACCGATATGGGCGGGAGTGTGCCTTTTTTAATAGAAAACCCCGACATAGCGTCGGGGCTCATACGATTCTCAAATCAGTAACGGACATTTTCACATGAAGCAATGAAAGGCAGGGCAAAGCCACCGATACTCCGGAAAACAAAGCTTGATAAAGGATACAACCAACTGCTAAGCATAGAAGTGGAAGCCGCAGCCTTTGCATCGGCTGTCGAAATGCTTAGTCAGGATCTTCTATTTTAACTCGTAGCAAAGCCCGATGTAAGCTCGCTTAACATCGGCTGCGATGAGGCAACCTCACCGTAGGAGCTTTAGCTCCTCGGGATTTCAGTGGGGGATTATAACCCCCACTGAAAGTCCGAATGTCCCCCGCCTAAGAGGCGGGGGACATCGGTGATTGGTTATATGATAACAGTATTAGAAATTCGTGAGTAATATAACAGATAATTGTGTCCTACAAGGCTCGCAATCGTTTTGCTGCTTTGATGAGCCGGAACAGACAAGCCGGACGATCAGCGTGAAGACACGGAAGCCGCTTACAAAGATTTTAACTCGGAGCAAAGCCCGATGTAAGCTCGCTTAACATCGGCTGCATTGATCCAACCTAACCGCAGGAGCTTTAGCTCCTCGGGGTTTCAGTGGGGGATTATAACCCCCACTGAAAGTCCGAATGTCCCCCGCCGCCTAAGAGGGTGCG
>JBGUWM010000268.1:0-2963 GCA_045221175.1 Acutalibacteraceae bacterium
TGAGAACCCCCGCGCACATCGTGCCTTGGCGGATGCCATTACAACGGCAAGGGTATTTCTGAAACTGAAAGAATACGACACCGCACCGGAGTCTGTTTTGGTAGATGATCTGTTGTCTGATCTGGATGAATGGTGATTGTGCATTTTTTGTTGCAATAAATTAAAAGAATTAACGATTTTTGGTCATCGAATTGATGCAACACAATGGAATTGGAAAAATGTACAGCCCTCAAATGTTTATTCAATGCTAAAAAATAAAGACTACTCCGTAAGAATGGATTACCCAACAAAATTCCAGTTTGTCGCACATGTATTCCTGAAAGACCACCAGCCCGAAGCCGAAGCTTACATAAAGAAAAACATTACTAAGATACTGCCCTATTTTATCGACATTGATGATTATGCCACTGTAAAGGACCTGCTTGAATCTGGTAAGTTTGTAACAAAGCGGAATGTCACGAAGTTCATTGACCTTGCCATTGAACACACTCAAAACGGCGGTAATATACAGATACAGTTGCTACTGATGAATTATAAGAACGACAACTATACTTATAAAGACCCTTATGATAGTATCATATTTTAATCAGGAGGCGCAGCCATGCCAAACGAGGAACAACAAAAGAAGATACAAAAGATCGCGCTGGATGTGCTGAACCTCAGCCGCAACTGCCTTGTTATCAATCTGCGCTTTATGGACAGCGCCATCAGCCGTCTTACGCTGACGGAGGGCGTGACAGAACGCACCGCAACGGACGGCGAGAATTATTACTACGACCCTGTGCATATCCTGCGAAGCTACAAAAAAGCCCGTGAGTTGCCTATACGCCGCTATCTGCACACGGTTTTTCACTGCATTTACCGGCACATGTTTATAGGCACTTTGAAGGATAACCGCCTGTGGAATCTTGCCTGCGATATGGCGGTGGAGCACTCTATTAACGGTCTCGGGCTGGATGCCGTGATGATTGAAAAGGCGGCAAAGCAGGAGGATGTGCTGAAAGGGCTGTCGGGCAAGGTAAAGTACATCACCGCCGAGATGCTCTACCGATATTATCTCGACCACCGACCCGATGAAGCCACTCTCAGCCGACTTGAAAAGCTGTTTTCACTGGACGAGCATTTTATATGGTATTTGCCTCCCGAACAGCAGGCAGCTCTTGCAGGAAAAGCAGGAACACAGAATAACACAAACGGAAATTCGGATAGCATCACTACAACAGCTTTGACAGATGCAGAAATGGAGCGTATCATATCCGATCGCAAAGCGCTTGAAAATATGTGTAAGGATGTTTCCGAGTATGTTCAGACTGCCCTTGAAACGCTGGAGCATCAGCGGGGCGATAAAGCCGGGGGTCTGACGCAGAACCTGAAAGAGGTCAACCGTGAGCGCTACGATTATACGGCATTTCTCAAAAAGTTCGCCGTTATGGGCGAGGCAATGAAGATCAACGACGACGAGTTCGACTACATCTACTACACCTACGGTCTGGAGCTGTACCGCAATATGCCTCTCATAGAGCCGCTGGAATACAAGGATGTCAAGCGTATTCGGGAGTTTGTGATCGCCATTGATACATCAGGTTCTGTTGAAGGAGAGTTAGTACAGAAGTTCGTGCAAAAGACCTACAACATTCTTAAAAGCACGGAGAGCTTTTTCTCGAAGATCAATCTGCATATCATACAGTGCGATGCGGATATTCAGCAGGATGTGAAGATCACCAGTCAGGACGAATTTGACGAATATCTGAAAAGCATGAAGATACACGGCTTGGGGGGAACGGATTTCCGTCCGGTTTTTCAGTATGTGGATAAGCTGATCGAACAGAAAGAGTTCACGAACCTGAAAGGGCTGATCTATTTCACGGACGGTTTCGGGGTATTCCCGGAACGGCAGCCGCAGTATCAGACCGCCTTTGTCTATATCAATGACGGCTACGAAAACCCTGAGGTGCCTGTCTGGGCGATAAAATTGGTGCTTGAAAGCGAGGATATAAGATGAACATAAAGGAAGCCAAAGAACAAATCAGAATTACAATAAAAGCGTATTTTGCAAAGGATGAGTACGGAAATTACCGTATACCGATAGAAAAACAGCGTCCGATTTTTCTGATGGGACCTCCCGGTATCGGAAAGACCGCCATTATGGAACAGGTGGCGCAGGAACTGGGCGTGGGGCTTGTCAGCTATTCCATGACCCACCACACAAGGCAGAGTGCGCTCGGTCTGCCGTTTATTGAGCATAAAGTCTATAACGGGAAAGAGTACGCCGTCAGCGAATATACAATGAGCGAGATCATAGCATCGGTGTATGAAAAAATAGAGGAAACAGGACTGAAAGAGGGTATTCTTTTCCTCGATGAAGTCAACTGCGTGTCTGAGACGCTTGCGCCGTCAATGCTGCAATTCTTGCAATACAAGGTTTTCGGCCGTCACCGTGTGCCGGAGGGCTGGCTTGTGGTGACAGCAGGCAATCCGCCCGAGTACAACAATTCTGTCCGTGAATTTGATATCGTCACATGGGACAGACTCAAACGCATTGACGTTGAACCCGACTACACCGTCTGGAAGGAATATGCCTATGCCCGTGTGACGCACCCAGCAATCACGACTTACCTGGATATAAAAAAGGGCGACTTTTACAAGATCGAAAGCACCGTTGACGGCAAGACCTTTGTCACCGCAAGAGGCTGGTCTGACCTGAGCGATATGATACGGCTTTGCGAGGATATCAGCGAAAAGGTAGATGAAAAGCTCATCCGTCAGTACCTGCAAAACAAAAAGATCGCCAAGGATTTTGCAGTGTATTACGATTTGTTCAATAAATACCGCAGTGACTATCAGGTGGATAAGATACTTGACGGCACGGTGGACGAGAGCATTAAAAGCCGCGCAAAAAATGCGAAATTTGACGAGAGACTGTCACTTATCGGCTTGCTGCTTGACGCTGTGAGTGCTGACAT
>JBGUWM010000269.1:0-24251 GCA_045221175.1 Acutalibacteraceae bacterium
TGCTTTTAACTCGGAGCAAAGCCCGATGTAAGCTCGCTTAACATCGGCTGCATTGATCCAACCTCACCGCAGGAGCTTTAGCTCCCCGGGGTTTCAGTGGGGGATTATAACCCCACTGAAAGTCCGAATGGCACCCGCCGCCTAAGAGGGGCGGGTGTCCGGTGGACACCTCTGCGAAGCAGAAGCACCGGCGGAGTGCTTCCACTGTCGATTTCGTTTTTGAAGCATATTAAGCGACTATGTAAAGATCGTTACCGGAACATATTCGTCTGGTGCGGTCACGCACCCGGAAGGCGAGACCCGGGGGACATCGGTGATTGGTTATAGCACTGCTTCAGAATGGTTCCTGGTTCATTTGCCCATAATCACTGTTGTGCAGTTTCAAAACAGCATGAGCAGAGTGCGGTGCATTGCCGGTTGGCTTTATAACATCAAAAAGCAGATACCTCTGTCAGTTGACAGAAGGGTATCTGCTTTTTTTGATCTTCCGTGTGAAATTATCTGGCAACGTAGCCAATTTTCTTCATCACTTTATCCAGCGTACGCTGTGAAAGACTGAGTGCAAATTCCGCACTCTTGCGATATTGTTCGGTGAGGTAATCCTTGTTATTGATAAATTCATCAAAGCGCTGCTGTATGGGACGCAATTTTTCAATTACGGCTTCTGCTACGGCTACTTTAAAGTCGCCGTAACCCTTGCCTTCAAATTCGGCGGTAATCTCATCAGCGGTTTTTCCTGTTACGGCACTCATAATGCCGATCAGATTGTTAATGCCGTCTTTGCCTTCTCCGACGCATACCTTTGCTTCCGAATCCGTAACGGCACGCTTGAATTTTTTCATAATGACGTCAGGATTATCCAGTACAGCCACCCATGCGTTGACATTTTCGTCGGACTTTGACATTTTCTTTGTGGGATCCTGTAAGGACATCACCTTGGCGCCGACGGGGGCGATATACGGATCGGGTACCTTGAAGGTATTGCCGTAAATGCCGTTAAAGCGTTCCGCAATGTTTCTTGTCAGCTCAAGGTGCTGCTTCTGATCAATGCCTACCGGTACCAGATCTGCCTGATAGAGCAGGATATCGGCTGCCATCAGAGAAGGATAGGTGAAGAGCCCGGCATTGACGTTATCGGCGTGCTTCTGGGATTTGTCCTTAAACTGCGTCATGCGTGACAATTCACCAAACTGTGTGTAGCAGTTGAGAATCCATGCCAGTTCGGCGTGGGTGTGTACATGACTCTGAATAAAGAAGGGGCTTTTTTCGGGGGCTATTCCGCAGGCAAGCAGAAGAGCGTATGCTTCCATAATATTACGGCGAAAAGCCTTCGGCTCCTGGCGGACGGTAATGGCATGAAGGTCAGCAACAGCGAAAATGCAGTTGTAATCGTCCTGCAGCTTCACCCAGTTTTGCAAAGCACCCAGATAGTTTCCCAGAGTGATGGTACCGCTTGGCTGAATAGCACTGAAGATAACCTTCTTTTTTTCGGTAACTGTTTCAGACATATTATAAAATCTCCTTTGCAAGCTCTCCGAGAATACGAATACCCTTTTCAAGCTGTTCGTCTGTGGGGGTTGAGAAATTGATGCGGAAAGAACTGCACTGTTCCTTTTCGTCTGTCAGAAAAGCATTGCCGGGAACAACACATACCTTACGAAGGACGGCTTGTTTGCAGAAATCGAGCATATCTGTACCATCGGGCAGCTTGCACCAGATGAACAGTCCACCTTCAATGGGCTGGTAGCTGATCTTGTTGGGAACCAGATGTTCATCTAACAGCTTCATGCAGAAGTCAGCTTTCTTGCGGTATATTTCACGCAGGTTCCTGAGGTGACCCTTAAAATCATATTCTGTCATAAACTGATGTGCAACCATCTGCGCCCATACGTTGGTGTGGACGTCTTCACCCTGCTTGCAGACGATCATTTTCTGAACGAGCGGCTTGGGAGCGATCACATAGCCAAGACGCATTCCGGGTGAAAGCACCTTGGAGAAAGAACCTGCATAAGCGACGATGCCGTCTTCGTCAAATGACTTGATGGATGGAACGTTCTCTCCGCTGATTCGCAGCTCGCCGTAAGGGTTGTCTTCCAGAATCATCACGTTGTATTTCTTTGCCAGTTCGTAAATAGCTTTTCTTTTCTCGAGAGATGTCGTAACGCCTGAGGGATTCTGAAAATTGCAGATGATGTAGATAAAACGGACATTTTTTTCTGTTTTCAGCGCTTTTTCAAGCGCATCAAGATTCATTCCGTCATGTTCCAGCGGAATACCGCAAAGGCGTGCGTTATATGAACGGAAGGAGTTAAGAGAGCCGATAAAGCTGGGAGCCTCACAGATGACGGTATCGCCTTCGTTGACCATGGATTTTGTGATCAGATCCATAACCTGCTGTGCGCCGGAGGTGATGATCAGTTCATCAAAATCTCTGCCGACATTATACTCATCTTTCATAAAGTCGCCTACCGCCTTACGCAGAGGAGCATAACCCTCCGTGACGCTGTACTGCAGTGCGGCAATGGGATTTTCTGTCATGATTTTGTTGGAAATTTCAGCAATTTCTTTCACAGGGAATGCTTCGGGAGCCGGATTGCCTGCCGAAAGCGATACAACTGTGGGATCGGCAGCATATTTGAAGATTTCTCTGATAGCGGAGGGCTTCAGGGTCTGAACTCTGTCAGATAAGATATAGTCCATTCCAAACAACTTCCTTTTTCTTAAAATTTTACATCTTATTGTAGCATAATTCTTTCTTTCTTGCAACCTCAATCATCAGATTTCTTTGCGTACAGATATCTCTGTGTTGCTTTGCGCTGTTACAAACAAAAGCAGAAGAGAGGAACTTTGTGTTCTTGAAGACCTTTTAAATGATACGGAAAGCTATCAGACAAGCTCTCGTGATGGACAGCAGATAAAACCTGTCAGGAAGAGATAGAAAGAGAGGTGCTTCAGGCGAAAAAACTCAGGCTCTGCGGCAGCAGGTGTGAAAAAACGGTGTGTATCAGGCGGAACCGGGAGAGTACGGGGAAAATACAGGTTGCATACAGATGGAAAGCGGAAACGAACGTGGAAGGGACAGGTATTGTATGGCAGGTGTTCGTATTTCCGCTGAAAAAGGTGTTGTGTGAGGCAAAACGAGAGATAAAGGGGAAACCGTCAACCGGACGGAATGAGTGAAAGCAAACAATGTGCAGATTGTATTGCGGCGGCAGCAGGTGCGTTCAAAGGCGGGGAGGAGCTGCATTGAAGTCTGATAAATCAAACCGTCTGAGTGTTCAGGAAAAAAAGTATTGTCAACCGCTCCTGTAAGGTGTATAATGATTTTGTTCTGATATGGAAAAACAGGAAAAAGGAGGCATTTTTATGCTAAAAAAAGGTGAACTGGTATCTTTCCGACCGGATATTAAGGTGGTTGACTGTACGCTCAGAGACGGCGGTCTTGTAAACGGTTTTTATTTTTCTGATGATTTTGTGCGGGATCTTTATAAGTGCAACATAAAGTCCGGCATTGATTATATGGAATTTGGATACAAAGCTTCTAAAGAGCAGTTTGACACCGACAAGTTCGGCAAATGGAAATTCTGCAATGATGACGATATCTATGCAATCGTCGGGGATAATGAAACCGACCTGAAAATATCCGTCATGGCTGATGTAGGCAGAACGAACTTCCGGCAGGACATCTGTGACAAAGCGAATAGCCCCATTGACATGATTCGTGTGGCAACCTATATCAATACGATTCCTTCCGCACTGGAAATCGTGGAATATGCCAATAAAAAGGGCTATGAAACGACCATTAATATTATGGCGGTGTCCAAATCCAACGACATGGATCTGGACGATGCGCTGGAACTCATCGGCAGAAGCTGTGTGGATACGGTCTATATTGTAGACAGCTACGGCTCGCTCTACCCCGAGCAGATGAGAAGACTTGCCGAAAAATATCTCAATATTGCCGAAAAATATAACAAGCAAATCGGCATTCATGCACACAATAATCAGCAGCTTGCCTTTGCCAATACCATCGAAACACTGACCATGGGCGTCAGCTATCTGGATTCCACCGTATGCAGCCTTGGCAGAGGTGCCGGAAACTGTCCGACAGAGCTGTTGTTGGGCTTTTTGAAAAACCCGAAGTATCACATCAGCCCGCTGCTGACTTTTATAGAAAAGCATATTGTTCCGCTGAGAGAGGAGGGACTGCTCTGGGGATATGATATCCCCTATCTTTTGACAGGCCGTCTGAATATGCATCCCCGTGACGCTATCCAGTTTACACAGGATAAGCGTACCGATTACAAGGATTTCTATCATTTCCTTTTTGATAAGGATGTATGATAAGCGTTTCTTATCACGTCAGAACAGCATCCATTCACGGAAAAAGCCCCTGCCGGCTCGGTTGTATGTCCGAGTCTGCAGAGGCTTTTTTGTGTATAAAGCATCTGAATGGTCAAAAGAACTCTATTTTATCAAATAATTCCAGTATGGAACAGAATAAGTGTTTTGTGCATGAATGCTTTTGCTTGTATGTACAGAACCCTTAGTGCTTCTGACGGGACAGCTTTTTGCGTAGTATCGTGATTGCAGCAGTCAGTATAGCAGCTATCATCAACGCAGCGGCAGCACCTGTTGAAAAGGTGTCGTCACCGGTGTTGTTGGCTTGCAGGCTGTTCTGATAGGACTGTTCCTGTATGTTGCTGTTAAGCTGTGAGCTTTCGCTTTGGGCGGTATAGCTCGTTTCACTAACGGTGCTTTCTGTATCGTTTGCGTCGGTGGTATGAGAAGTGTCCGAGGAATGCTCGTCAGCGGCGCTTTCATCGGTCTTTTTTTGTTCCTGACTGCTTTCAGATGCGTCAGAGCTGCTTTCCTGTTCTTTGTCAAATCTGCCGTAATATGTGCTGTTGCTGTCGGCTATCGGTGTTTCATAGTCGCCGTCTCCGTCACGGTCAATGTAAATTCCCAGCGTATCCTCGTCCATCTCCCTGATATTCACGCTGTTATAGCCGGTGGAGAAGGTGGCTTTATATTCAGTTTTATAGTTTTGAATACTTCTTGCCATTACGCTGATATCGTTCATATTTACACTACGGAAAATATTACCATTGTTCGATGATGCAATGGCAGCACAATCGGTGTTTTGTCCATAGACATAAACATCATTCCATTTAATGGTAGGTCTTGAAGAATCTATCATCAAATTGAGCATATAATTACCCTTACAGTTATATAATTCTGTATTGCCTAATCTGTGAATGGCTGCATACTCAGCAGAATCTGCTTTTAAACTAACATAGCTCTTTTCCAGCACATACCAAGTATCAATTTTTCCGCCTTTTGTTGTCGGTTTTTCTATGAATACCTCCTGATCGTCGGGAAGAAAGGTAACAGGTTCTAATCCACCGTGAGCTTCTTCTGTACTATTTTCTTCGATGTTGTTTACAGTGTTATTCGTAAGGGTGATCTCACCGGAAGCAGAAGATATCATGTCAGCGCCATCCTTTCTTTTAGTAAATAAACGGTTATAGTCCCTCAGAACTGTTCGGTCTGTTTTTGTTTCAGGATTACGGGGATCAAGTAAAGATAAGTCGCTGATTACTTCTTTTAGTTCTTTACTTTTATCAATTATTTTCTTAGTTTTGGGACTTTCATATATTTGCAGCAAAGTATAATCTTTTCACTGAATCTTAGTACCATCATAAGTCTTGTAATAAAAAATGTCAATATTTATTTTGCCTTGTGTGAAACTTTGTTGAAGCGCAGGCGGTATGTTAATGACGGTTTGTTTAATGTATTATATCTTTTCCGATCGTCAAAAAACTCTCCTGTCAGGTTTTGCTGACAGGAGAGGGAGTGGTGAGAAGTTTATTCAATACTCATGGTAGCTCTGGCATTCAGTGCGGCGTCGGCAATATTGCCGGAAAGGTATTCGTAATATGCCTGTGCGCCGACCATTGCGCCGTTGTCACCGCAAAGAGACAGGGGAGGATAGTAACATTTCCATGAGCGCTTACCGCATTCCTCTGTCATTCGTCGGCGAAGCAAGGAATTTGCCGATACACCGCCTGCCAATACCAGTTTTGAGTACCCCAGCGCTTCGGCGGCACGGATAAAGTTATCTGTCAGGCTGTCTACAACAGCCTTTCGGAAGGAAGCGGACAGGTCTGCCACAGGCAGTGAGCTGCCTTTTTGTGAAGCGTTATGTATCAGGTTGATGACGGCTGTTTTCAGTCCGGAAAAGCTGAAATCATAGGGAGCGCCGTCTACCTTCGGGTGCGGGAGCTTAAAGGCAAGCGGATCGCCTTGCTCGGCAATTTTATCCAGATGGATACCGCCGGGATAGGGCATACCCATCGTACGGGCAGCCTTGTCAAAGGCTTCACCGGCAGCGTCGTCACGGGTTTTGCCGATGATTTTCATTTCGGTGTAATCTCTGACTTCTACAATATGACTGTGTCCGCCGGATACGACAAGACATAAAAAGGGCGGTTTCAGATCCGGATGTGCAATATAGTTGGCGGCTATGTGAGAACGCAGGTGATGAACCGGTATCAAAGGCAGCCCGGTTGCCATAGACAGGCCCTTGGCAAAGTTGACGCCTACCAGCAGAGCGCCGATCAGTCCCGGAGCATAAGTAACGGCGATGGCGTCAAGCTCGTTAAAGGAGAGCGAAGCCTGCTGCAGTGTTTCTCTGATAATTCCGGTGATGGCTTCGCAATGACGGCGTGATGCGATTTCCGGCACAACACCGCCGTACAGCTTATGTTCTTCAACCTGCGAAGCGACAACAGAAGACAGAACGGTTCTGCCGTTTTCCACAACAGCCGAGGCGGTTTCGTCGCAGGAGCTTTCGATGGACAGTATTTTCATAGTTTTTTTCAGGCCTTCCTTGCAAATATCTTAGTCATAATGAGTGCGTCCTCCTGAGGACGGCGGTAAAAATTCTTTCTTTTTCCCATAACCTCAAAGCCCAGAGATTCATACAGGGCGATAGCGGCATAATTGGATTCACGCACTTCCAAAGAAATGAAGTCCGTACCACGGGCGTCAGCGGTCATGATGGCAATCTTCATCAGCGCTGTGCCGACTCCCTGCCGCCGACAGCCGGGATAAACGGCAATATTGTTGACAAAGCAGCTGTCTGCTACTACGGATACGCCGATATAACCGATGACATCTTCGTCCTCGTCCAGCGCAACGAAGAAAAAAGCCGTATCATTTGTCAGCTCTTCGGCAATTTGTTCATAGCTCCACGGTGTGGAAAAACACATCTGTTCCAGATCGGCAATTGACTGAACGTGTTCCTGCTGCATTTGTGCAATCGTCAGATTAATCATTATCGTCAGCTCTTTTCTTATCGCTGCTGTCAGGCAGAGTTCCGTTATCTATTTTTTTCTTCAGAATCGTACAGAACTCACGAACAGATTTTTCAATATAGTTCCGGCATTCACGATAGGTAGCGATATCCGAACCGTAAGGGTCGGGAATACCGTTTCCGAGAATATATATTTTTTCTTTCGGCACACCGACAAGCATCAGGATTTCTGCGTGCTGTTCCGTCATGGCAACAAAAATATCCGCTACTCTGAGGTCCCGCTCACGAATCGGACGGGGACGGTGGTGACTGATGTCGAGCCCGATCTCATTACAGACCAGAGCCGCATTATCCGAAACTTTATTTTCTGTATAAAAACCAAGAGCAGCGCTGCTGAAAATACTGCTGATACCCATTTCTCTTGATATTTTTTCGTAAATTGCCATTGCCATAGGGCTGCGGCAGGTATTGCCCGAACAGACAAACAGAACGTGAAGCATAACCATCACTCCCAATAATGCTTTTTTGTATCATATTATCCTTTTGCATCGTACCAGGTTTTACCGATGCCTGCGTCAGCCGTCAGCCGTAAAGAGAGAGAAACGGCATTTTCCATTTCTTCACTGAGCAGCACAGATACCTTTTGCGCTTCATTTTCAGGCGCTTCTACAATCAGCTCGTCATGCACCTGAAGAATCAGACGGGACTTTAAGTTTTCTTTTTTCAGCCGTTGATACACACGGATCATTGCTATTTTGATAATGTCGGCAGCAGTACCCTGAATCGGCATATTGCGTGCCACACGCTCCCCGAAGGAGCGCAAATTCTTATTGGAAGAAGCCAATTCCGGCAGATAACGGCGTCTGCCGAACATGGTTGACACAAAACCGTCTTTTTTAGCCTGTTCCACAATACTTTTCATGTAGCGGTCAATGCCGTCATACAGCGACAGATAGCCTTTGATATAATTGTCGGCTTCCTTTACACTGACCCCGATATCTTTTGAAAGAGAAAAGGCGCTGATACCATACACGATACCGAAATTGACAGCTTTTGCACGGCTTCTGAGCAGCGGCGTTACCATATCTTCTGTCAGCCCGAAAACCTTGGCTGCCGTAGCAGTATGAATATCCCGACCGTTCTGAAAGGCTTCCAGCATATTTTTGTCGCCTGCAATATGCGCCAATACCCGCAGTTCAATCTGAGAATAGTCGGCGTCTACCAAAAGACAGCCTTCCTTTGCGGTAAAAAACCGGCGCATTTCCTTTCCACGGGGGGTGCGTACGGGAATATTTTGTAAGTTAGGCTCTGTTGAGCTGATTCTGCCTGTACGGGTTTCTTTCTGATTGAAGCTGGAATGGATTCTGCCGTCAGGACCGATCACCTTCAGCAGCCCGTCGCAGTAAGTGGATTTCAGCTTTGTCAGTGCTCTGTATTCCAGTATTTCTCCGATAATCGGGTGATACGCACGCAGCTCTTCCAGAACTTCGGCGTTGGTGGAATAACCGCTTTTTGTTTTTTTCTTGGCAGGCAGATTCAGATTTTCGAACAATACCGAAGCTAACTGTTTTGGTGAATTGATATTGAACTGTGTGCCTGCGTGAGCGTAAATATCGGTCTGCAAACGGTCAATGTCCTGCTGCAAAGCCCTGCCATAGTCGGCGATGCCCTGTTTGTCAGCCTGAAATCCGGTTTTTTCCATATCTGCCAGAACCTCTGCCAGCGGAAGCTCAATTTCTTTGAGCAGTTTTACCTGCCCGTTGTTTTCCAGCTCTTTTTCAAGCTTGTCAGCCAAGGGGATAAAGGCGCACAGAGGAGATTCTATTTCGCAGGGATAGGCTGTAATGCCGTATTCCTGCGACAGCATCTCTGTTGTATAATCTGAAGCGTTCGGATTAAGCAGATAAGCAGCAAGACCCGTATCAAAAACGATGGAACGGCAGAGAGCGGCAGAATACAGTGATTTTGCATCATCTGTTCGTTTCGGGATACTTTCGTCTGACAAAAGCCTGTCGCAAAAATCGGCAAAGCCTTCTGTAAAGGCGTTTGCACTCCAGATGTCTTTGCCGTCTGTCAGTTCCAAAGCGCTGATACTGCCGTTATCAATGTCTGCCAGTATATCAACGTTTTTTCCTTTTAGATGCTCATACAGCTCTGATAAATTGACCGTATGATGATAACCTAAAGCAGGCGTTTCGGTTTTGACGACAGGTTCTTCGGCGGTTAAGGGCAAAGGTGCGCCATCCAGATCAAATTTCTTGATCAGCGAGAAAAGCTCCAGCCTTGCCATCATCTGAGCAGCGGCACTTTTGTTGCAGGCTGCAGTGATATAATCCGAAAGATTGGTGTTGATGGGAGCGTCTGTGCGGATTGTGCCCAGCATCAAACTCAGATAGGCGTTCTCCTTGCTTTCCAGGAGCTTTTTTTTCATAGCCGGCTTTATCTCAGGTGAGTCAATATTCTGATAGACGCCGTCCAGTGACCCAAATTTTACAATCAGCTCGCCTGCTCCTTTGGGACCGATTCCGGCAACGCCCGGTATACAGTCCGAGGTATCTCCCTGAATTGCCTTGATATCAATTAGCTGACGGGGTGTGACGTCATATACTTCTTTGATTTTTGCTTCATCATATAACGTAACTTCCGGTTTTCCGAACTTGGTGGAAGCGATTCTGACGCTGACGGACGGAGAAACAAGCTGCAGGCTGTCACGGTCACCGGTAGCGATGATGCATTCGCAGTTTTGCTTTGTACATTCTCCTGCCAGCGTGCCCAGAATATCATCGGCTTCAAATCCCTCACAGGTGATAATATGATAGCCCAAAAGCTGCAGCAGATCTTTCAGCGGCTGCAATTGAGAGGCAAGCTCCTGAGGCATCCCCTTACGGTTGGCTTTATAGCCGTCATACGCTTTGTGCCGGAAGGTGGGCGCTTTCAGATCAAAGGCTACTGCTACGGCATCAGGTTCGCTTTCGCTGAGCAGCTTCAGCAGTGTTGTCAAAAACCCGTAAATAGCGTTGGTGTATTGTCCGTCCTTGGTGGTCAGCAATTTTATGCCGAAAAAGGCACGGTTCAGAATACTGTTGCCGTCAATCACTAACAGCTTCATGGTTTCACTCCTTTATCATATTGACATGGTTTACCGGAATTGAATCATTATTCTATTCATCATACGGTCTGTGGTCTGAGATTATCCATAATACCGACATTTTTGCCGTGGTGCAGATAGACACGGGGGACACGCTTTCCGACAAGACAAACAACTTCATAATTGATAGTGCCTGTCATGGCAGCGATGTCGTCAAAGGTCAGACTGCCGTCGCTGCCGTCGCCGATGACGGTGACCTCGTCGCCGGACTGTACGTCTGCTATGCCGCTGACGTCAAGCATGAGTTGATCCATACAAACTCTGCCGATGATGGGGGCTTTCTGACCTTTAACCGTCATATAGGCACGGTTGCCTAGACTTCTGGTATATCCGTCAGCGTAACCGATCGGTACAGTGGCGATTTTGAGCTGCTTGTCTGTCACAAAAGTGCCGCCGTAGCTGACAGGTGTACCCGGTTCTACGGTTTTGACCTGAGCAATAACGCTTTTGATTTTCATAACAGGGCGCAGGTCCAGCTTTCCGCAGAGTTTGTCAGAGGGGGAAAGACCGTACAGAATGATACCGGCACGCACAGCATTAAGATGCGCCTGAGGATAGTCGATAATGGCGCCGCTGTTGGAGCAGTGCGTCAGTGCAAAACTAATGCCGTCCTGTTTCAGTTGTTCCACCGCACTGCAAAAACAGTCAATCTGATGTTCCGTCGCCTGTTTTCCGTTTTCTGCTTCATCTGCCACGGCAAAGTGTGTGAAAATACCTTCGGGGATCAGATTCGGCAGGCGGCAGGCAGCTTCAATCTGTTGAAGGGAAGAGCTGTCACGGCTTGTATTCTGATACATAAAGCCGATTCGGCTCATTCCGGTGTCCAGTTTGATATGAATTTTGACACTGACATTTTGAAGAACGGCTTGTTCTGAAAGCTCACGGGCATATTCCGGAGAAAAAACAGCCTGACTGATATTGTTTTCTGCCAGTTCAGCGGCGAGAGTGGCGGGTGTAAAGCCAAGAATCAGCACAGGCAGGTGAATACCGTTTTCACGAAGCTGCATTGCCTCTTCTATGTTGGATACGGCAAAACCGTCCGCACCCATTTTTTCGTAAAGTTTCCCCAAAAAAACAGCGCCGTGACCGTAAGCATCTGCTTTGATGACGCAGATAATTCTGGCTTTCGGATCTGCCTTGGCTCTGATGATATCAAAGTTATGTTTGAGGGCGTCAATATCCACTTCCGCCCATGTTCTTCTCAGATAGCTTTTCATAAAAAACGCCTTTCTTTCAATGCGTAAATATTACATATATTATCTATTGTACCCCATAGTTAGTCTTTGTGTCAACTCATAGATAAAAATAACCACGGAAATCTGTCCTATCGGGCAGACACAGGGGGACATCGGTGATTGGTTATACAACACAAGTCCTGTGGGCAGTTATCGTTGAAAAACGGCAGCGTTGCTGTGATCAACTTTCGGAAACTGTTTTATTGTGACTGCAAAAATCGCTGTGCGGGGAGCATAACCGGCGATCCGGCACTAAAAATAACAATCCCCTCACACCGGAGGGGATTGACAGATGTTGTTCTGTTAATATGATGAAAAACAATCAAGGTGTTC
This sequence comes from Acutalibacteraceae bacterium, assembly GCA_045221175.1. GTDB lineage: Bacteria > Bacillota > Clostridia > Oscillospirales > Acutalibacteraceae > UBA1213. Next base: position 12,035 of record JBGUWM010000269.1, read on the forward strand.
AGCCGTTTGTGTTGCTCTTCAGAATGCCGACGGTTCTCATGACATCGTACTTGTGAATGCAGGCGTCGTTTCTGACATAATCTAATTTATCCTGTTCATCATCAAGATACTTTTCAAACTCTTCGCTTTTCATTTTCTTGAGAATATCTTCTCTGGAAATAATTTCGGTTTCGTTTTCGTCGGTGTTGTCATCGGCAGCCTTGATCTTGTCTGTTTTTGTTTTGATATCAAAGCGGTAGATCAGATAGAGCTTGTCGTCAATTTCCTGCGTAACGGCTTTGCCTTCCTTTGCGTCAAGAATTGCTTTTTGCAGTTTGTTTTCGGTGCTCAGTGTATCTTTGGCAACGGTTTCGGAGGTTTCCGGAACAGTTTCAACACCAAAATCCTTTTTATATTCTTCTGCAACGTCAGCCGTTGTTTTACCGCCGTTGTTCAGCATATTGGCATACTTTGTAAAGTTTTCGGTGTAAGTGGCGAGAGTTTTGTCATCCACACGCTTTGCAGCAGCCGCTTCTGTCGTTTCTGTCGTTTCTGTCTGAGAAGCTTCCGTATCGGTGGAGGTCGTTGTTTCCGCAACAGTGAGGTCGCAGCTTACATAGTAGTAAGAAGCATAATTATCGACAAAATAAGCCTGCAGATCCTTATCGGCAACCTCTTTTGAGCCGCCCTTTCCGTAAAGCTTGTTGAAGATTTCATCAGAGAGCAGATTCGGCATAACGGAAGCCTGACAATAGCTGTCTTCGGACACGCCCAGCTTTTCAAACATTTCCGAGTAATAGCTCTTATAGATGTTGGAGTAAAGGTTTTTAGCGGAATTGTAGGTATCGTCAGATACTTCTACATCAAACTGTGCAGCCAGCTTGTCCAGTGTCAGATAGCGCAGTTCTTTTTTCTTTGCCTCGGCATAAGCCCAGTCTTTGAGGAGCATATCGTCGATCTTGTCTTTTTCAAAATCGAGGGAATCAAGCGTAGCGTCTTTATTGGTTTCCTGCATTTTGGTCAGGGCATCGCTGACGCCCTCAAAGGTATAGTTGATCCAGACACCGCTGGAAAGAGCCTTGTGATCGGTTTTAAAGCTCCATTTAGTGTCACTGCAGCCTGTGGCGCACAGCAGTGCAGCCGCACAGGTTACTGCTGCAGCAGATTTAAGTATATTTTTCATAATATAAACATCCCTTCAGATTCTGATTATTGCATACAACAGTTATTATACAACAAAGATTTGAAAAAGTCCATACATTTTTATTCAGATATATGAAAAAACCGCATATCATTTTTTGAGTCTGCTGTCAGCTTTCATCAAGCAGCAGTCCATTCGGTATTACTAACGCCGGTTACGGCGGTGACAGGCGTGAGCAGTGTGGAATTATTATCATAGTACGGCTTGTGGCGTGATAGGAAAAAAGCGCAGTAATGCCATTGAGAAGCTGCGTTTACCTTCAAGGGAGAAAAAAGAGCAGGAGCCGCTTTTGTGAAGCGGCAGATGAGGAAAGGAGATAATTGCCGCTGACGCCAGATGCTTGCAGAGCAAAGGCAGCCTTTTGTGAAGCCGTATCGTTGAATAACCGTACCGGGAGAGTCATACTATTCTCAAATTAATAACGGACAGAACTTTAATATGAAGCAATGAAAGTCAGGGGCAAAGCCTCCGACACCCCAGAAAACGAAGTTTGATGAAAGATACAATAAACCACTAAGCATAAAAACCGGAAACCGCAGCCTATGAAAAGGCTGGCAAATCTTTAAGATAAGGTCTTCTTTTTATATGATAGCAGTGTCAGGTTTTTGGGAAGGAGGCTGTTCAGCATTAAATGGCATGAAAGAGGGGGTTTGTTACGGTGACGTTAACAACTCAGAAGCACAGAAAAAGAGATGCCCGTGAAGGACATCTCTCTCGTGCAAAAGAAGTCATTATGCAGAAAACTGCATTACCACTGAATGCCGCCTCGTTTGCTGTAGTAGCAGGTCATACAGCCTGAGAAGAAAATCAGGAAGATGAAGAGTACGATACCTACAAGGCCCATCACCATACCCCATGAAGCAAAGGTACCTCTGGGTTTTCCGGATCTGACATTCTTGTTAGCGGTGACAAAGGAAATGATAAAACCTGCCACTGAGAAGATCAGTGAAACGATGACCATGATAAGACCGTATACATAGGTTGCGTTTCCTCCAACAATAGAAGATACAATTGCCAGACACAGACCAATGGCGCTGCAGGCACAGCCCAGAATTTCGACCATTTCTCTGTCAAAAAACTTCGGGCGGGCAGGCTGCATCGGCGGCTGCATATAGGGCTGGGGATAGGGCATCGGGGGCTGCGGGGGCTGGGGTGGCTGCTTCTGGAGATTCGGCTGATAAGGATTCTGATTGTTCATGCTGTTTACAACTCCTTTCATATTTAACATCAGGACATAGCGTGAAGCTGATGATAATTTATCATATCACAGTGTGAAAGATCTGTCAATTACAGTATGAAAGAACTGTCAAATTTTATTGAAAAAAGTTTTTACCCGAAGATTGAGCAGGAGCAGTCGATACAAGCGGTGCATGAAGTGAAGAAGAAGCCGCTGCTGCTGAACAATAAAGCCATTAACGACAGACTAACGGCGAAGGCGCCTGCCTTACCCCAGGGCAATCCCTGACGAAGGTTCATTTTTCCGCCTGCGAAGCCCAGAGAGGTACTGATGACAGCCAGTAAAAAGGCGCCGATATTGATAATCAGTCCCATTCTGCCGCTGAAAGCGAAGATATAAGCGGCGAGCGTCAATCCTGCACTGATGAGTGCGAGAATGACAGACACCACAGAAATAATAAAGCCCGGATAACGCTTGAAGGGAGAAACGCCGTATCCGGTGTTCTCCTGAAAGCTGCAGGAGTGCTTCTGCGAATTTTTCGGGGGTGCGTCGTAGATTCTGTCGGGGTTATAGCCGTCTTTTTCGGGATCGTAGTTTTCGGAAGGCTGATGATTGTTTTCCTCCATATCAAGACCTCTTTCTTGCTGATTTTAGGTAACGGATTGATCAGCGAGCAGTTTTTTGACGATTTCGTCTGTATGCATTCCTCTGGAGCCTTTAATAAGGATCGTGCAGCCGGAGCAAATTGCCGCTTTCAATAGCTGATAGGCTTTGTCGTTGCTGTCTGCGGTTAAAACAAGGGGACAGCCGTTCTGTTCAGCGCCTTTCGCAGTAAAACGGGACAGTTCTCCCACAGCGATGAGCTGATCAATACCTATTGCGGCAAGATGACTGCCCACACCCTCGTGTTCAGACGCAGCCGCCTCTCCCAATTCCAGCATATCCGCCAGAACGGCGATAGTTTTTCCTTTTGCAATGCTCTTCAGCACGTCAAGTGAAGCCTTGGTAGCTTCGGGGCTTGCATTGTAGCTGTCGTCGATCAGTACAAAGTCGCTGCACCGGTAAATTTGCTGACGCATCGGTGCATTCTGATAGGTCAGCAGTCCTTGGGCAATTGTCTGTTCGGACAATCCGCAGGCAATGCCGACGGCAAAGGCTGCCAGCGCATTGGTAATATTGTGCTGCCCCAAAGCCGGAATCTGCAGGCGGAAAGCATGGTTATGATAATGGACGGTAAACTCCGTTGAGAAGCCGCTGACGATTATATCATCAGCATAGTAATCGTTTTCCGGACTCATGCCGAAGGTGACAGTATGAAAGGGCTGCTTTCCCTTCAGCGTTTTCAGCAGCGGATCATCACCGTTCAGAAAGAGTGTGCTGTCTTTGGTGAAATGCTTGGTAATACGGAACTTTTCTTTTAAGATATTCTCCTGTGAATGCAGGTTTTCGATATGCGCCTTGCCGATATTGGTCATGACAGCCATTTCGGGCCGGGCGATATCGCACAGCCGGTCCATTTCACCGAACTCACTCATTCCCATCTCGATGACGGCTGCTTCATGCTGCGGTTCGATATCAAACATTGTCAGCGGCAGACCGATCTGACTGTTGCGGTTGCCTTTTGTTTTCATTACAGTAAGTCCCTTTGAAAGAGCCGCCGCAATCATTTCTTTGGTACTTGTTTTGCCTACGCTGCCGGTAACGCCGATCAGCCGTACTTTCATTTCCTGCCGGTAAGCTGCTGCCAGACGCTGCAGGGCGGCTTTGGTATTATCAACCAGAATATACGGCTCTTTTGCATTCTGCGGTGGTTCCTGCTCGGTCAATGTGGCGGCTGCGCCCTGTCTGAAGCAGGCTTCGATAAATCGGTGGGCGTCTACTTTTTCCCCTTTGATGGGTACAAACAGCGACCCATTTCCTGCCTGTCGGCTGTCATACTGTATATTGTCAATCAGTGTATCTGAATTGCCGCAGAGCAGTCTGCCGCGTGTCAGGTGTGCAACCTCTGCTGCTGTAAAGCTTCTCATCATTCAACAAGCTCCTATCTTTACAATATCATGAAGGGAAAGCATTCTGCCGAAAAAACTGTCTGAGCAGTTTTTTCGGACAGATCAGGTGTTTTATGATTGCTCTCTGAGAATACCGGCGATAACTTCCCGTTCATCATAATGTGTTTTAACGCCGTTTTTGTCCTGATAATCTTCGTGACCCTTTCCGGCTAAAACAATGATATCACCGGACTGTGCGTTTTGCAGACACCAGCGGATAGCCTCTGTTCTGTCCGGAATGACAATGTATTTGCCGTTTGTCTTGTGCAGACCTGTTTTGATATCCTCTATAATGTCCTCGACTTTTTCAAAACGGGAATTGTCTTCGGTTACAACGGAAAGATCCGCTAATTTGCCGGCAATTTCGCCCATTTCAAATCTTCTGTCACGGGGACGGTTGCCGCCTGCACCAAAGAGAACGATCAGTCTTTTCGGGTCATATTCCCGCAACGTAGTGAGAATGTTTTCCATACTCAGTGCATTATGGGCATAGTCAATCAGCAGGGTGAAATCACCGGGAACTCTCACAGGCTCTACTCTGCCTTTTACATGGACTTCATTCAGACCGTCATAGATGTTCTGCTCAGTCACAGGAAAATGGCGGCACACGGCAATGGCGCCAAGAGCGTTATAGGCATTGAAATTTCCGGGGATTGCCACATCGGCTGTCATATTCAGCTTTCCGCTGATAGAAAAGCTGACGCCCAGATAACCGGCACGGGAAATCAGGTGACTGTCCGAGGCTCTGAGCTCTGCTTCAGGGGAGAATCCGTAAGTTTCTACACGACAGGTATGATTTTCAAGAATTTTCTGCCAGTTTTCATCGTCTGTATTGACAATACCGGTGCTGCACTGACGAAACAGCATTGCCTTGCAGCGGGCATATTCTTCCATATCGGCGTGTTCAGCGCCGCCGATATGGTCATGTGAAAAGTTGGTAAAAAGACCGTAGTCAAAGAAGAATCCGTCGGTTCTGTGCCATTTCAGCCCCAGAGAAGACGCTTCCATCACGACGCATTTGCAGCCCTCGTCGATCATCTGACGCATCGCCTTCTGAATTTCATAGGATTCCGGCGTCGTATTCGGCGTTTTAATGAGTTTGTCGCCTATGATAATGCCAAGAGTGCCGATGACGCCTGTTTTGATGCCGCCTTTTTCCAGAATAGAGCGGATCATGCAGGCGGTGGTGGTTTTTCCTTTTGTACCGGTAATGCCGATGGTTTTCAGCGTATCGGCAGGATTGCCGAAATATTCTGCGCTGAGAAATGCCAGCGCCTTTCGTGTATCAGAAACCCTGATCACCGCAGCAGCGCCGGTAAGGGGGATTTCCTTACTGATCACAACTGCCGCAGCGCCTGCGTCAATGGCAGACTGTGCATACGCATGACCGTCGGTATTGGATCCTACAAGACACACAAACACACAGCCTTTTGTAACTTTTCTTGAATCATATATGACATCGGTAATACTGATATCTGTATTACCGGTTACTTCCAGATAATTGACTCTTGCCAGCAGTTTTTCAAGCCGCATACTAACAAACCCCTTTCATAATGTTCCATTGAGTTCTTTTTCTATCTATATACTATTTTATTTTAGCACAACCAATGCGGATTCTTCAATAGATAAAACGCAAAAGTTTTGAAGTTGTTTTCTTCTTTGACTTATCGGCATCATTAATAGGGTAAAGATAATCATCTCAATTCAAAAAATCGGAAATTGACTACTATATTTTCGTCAATCCGGAGTATAATATAATCATTCTCAGAGCAAAACATCAATCAGGAAAAGGAGTGGAAAAAGATGGGTACAACGCGATTTAATCAATCATCAGCCGCTTTGATCATTATCGGTTAAGCTGCTGCGTTATCTGCGGCTTGTTCCGGCAATCATACTTCTTCTGAGCTTTTCTCCGTTTCTGCAGCAAGGGTTATTTTCACTGATGATGAAAAATCAAAGGAACCTGCCGTCACTGACACACGACTATGTGACATTGACAGCGTTTAGAGGTTTTCTTTCTGATAGACAGCAGAAAATGTGAGTGAGCGAGTTTAATGGTAAGCTCTGAGATAAGCCTTGCTGAAGAAGAAACGCCATGAAGAAACTTCATGATGCGGAAACCGGGACGAAAATACAGTAGATGACGACAAGATGCTTGATGATTCTGCTAACGGTGATGAAATGCCTGTCAGCTTAAAGATAATAGATACACATATATTGACAAAGCGGTACTGACAGCGAAAGCCGTACAGGAACAGAATAGCAGCCGTGGCTGCGATATGAATGGAGATCAGATTATGGGACTGGTATTGTTTTTAGGAGCAGTGGTGCTCGTAGTAGTAATAGGTGTGCGTGCAGCAAAGAATGGTCATACCATGGGCTGTAAAACCTACAAAGGAGACGGCATGCAGGTGGGCGTTCAGTCTGCCAATCACGGATATACGATGGGCAGCGGATTGTTTAAGAAAAGTGAAGCTAATCTTGAAAAAGAAGCTCATCTTGACGTATCGGATTATGATTACTACAACAGTAAAGACGTAATGGGATAAAAGACCGAAGAATACAGTTGTGACTGTGTATGAATCATAACGAATAGTGCAAAACAGACAGAAGCATATTGACAAAGCGGTACTGACAGCGAAAGCCGGACAGGAACCGAATAGCAGCCTTGGCTGCGATGAAAAAGGAGGAAGACGATGGGTTGGATGATTCTTTTGGTGGTGATTGTGGTAGTTGTGTTATTGGGACTCCGATATGCGAAACACAGTTATACCATGGGCAGTAATCTTTTCAAAGAAAGCGACAATAATCTGGAAAAAGACAAGCACCTGGATGCATCTGATTACGAATACTACAATGATAAAGATATACTGAAATAATGCTTACGCTTACAAGACACCCCTTTTAAAATACAAAAGCCCGCCGCCGTATCCGTTCTGACAGGATACGGCGGCGGGCTTTTGGTTTGGTTTTACCAAACCGTTCTGCTTCTTCAGTTTTTGGTGACGTGACGGATCAGACCGCCGTCTGCAATGATTTCCTGAATAAAGGGAGGAAAGGGCTCTGCCTGATAGGTTTTGCCTGTTGTGATGTCGGTGATGATGCCTGTATCAAAATCAACAGCAACCTCATCACCGCTTTTGATCTCTTTGGAAGCCGCTTCACATTCCAAAATCGGCAAACCGATATTGATGGCGTTTCTGTAGAAGATTCTTGCAAAGGTAGAAGCAATAACACAGCTTATGCCGGATGCTTTTATGGCGATGGGAGCGTGCTCACGAGATGATCCGCAGCCGAAATTCTTTTCGGCAACCATAATGTCGCCTTCTCTGACTTTTTTTGTAAAGTCGATGTCAATATCCTCCATACAGTGGGAAGCGAGTTCTTTGTGAGAACTGGTGTTCAGATATCTTGCAGGAATGATAACGTCGGTGTCGACATTATCCCCGTATTTATGTACAATGCCTTGTGCTTTCATTGAAAAACCCTCCGTAAAAAAGTTATTTTTAATAGTCTGTTTCATAAAGATCGTCGTCTTCCCAAGCAGTGAACCCTTCTGAAGGCCCCACATACAGCAGGCGGTCATCACGGATAATGATATCCATACCATGCTCAGGCTCCCAGATACAGTTACAGTTTATTGCATAGCCGATGCTGCTGTTTGACGGCGATAAAATAAACATCTCGGGTGAAGTGATATACTGCAGAATCTCCCGGCCGTGTACCGTTTCGGGAATGGTTGAATTGATGGTGTCAAGGATTCCGCCGCTGACCGATTCAAAATCCTTCCATTCTTCTTTCATAAAGCGAAGATAGGCAACAGCCCGTTCACAGATCCGGTCTGTCAATTCAGCGCTTAATTCTGCAAGGTGCTTTGCACAGCTTTCGGCATATTCAGGGCTTACAGAATTCTCTATCCAGACGTCAATTTCGCTGTTGAATAACGGAATAAAGGCAGAGCCTATGTCGAAACAATCATCTTCCTTGCGGCGATGCTGTATGATACTCATAACGAAGCCACCTTAGCAGGATCGGTGATATAACCTGTTACGGCGCTTGCCGCAGCAACGGCAGGACTTGCAAGGTATACCTCGGATTCTACGTGACCCATTCTGCCGACAAAATTACGGTTGGTAGTGGAAATGGCTTTTTCGCCCTGAGCAAGTATGCCCATGTGTCCGCCCAGACACGGACCGCAGGTCGGTGTGGAAACAACAGCGCCTGCCTCGATGAAGATGTCGAAAAGACCTTCGTGCATTGCCTGCAGATAAACGCTCTGCGTACTGGGAATGATGATGCAGCGCACACCCTTGGCAACCTTTTTGCCTCTGAGCACTTCTGCTGCGGCACGAAGATCGGAAATTCTGCCGTTGGTGCAGGAGCCGATAACTGCCTGATCAATTTTTACCTCTGTTTCGCCGATCTCGTCAACGGTACGGGCGTTTTCGGGAAGATGAGGGAAAGCTACTGTCGGACGAAGAGCAGACAGGTCAATGGTGTATTCCTCATCATATTCTGCATCGTCGTCGGCTGTGTATTCCACTGCTTCACCCTTGAAGCGGTCTTTGATGTATTCTCTTGTGACGTCGTCAACAGGGAAAATACCGTTTTTAGCACCTGCCTCTATTGCCATATTGGCAATGCAGAGTCTGTCGTCAATGCTGAGATACTGCAGTCCGTCACCGGCAAATTCCATAGAGCGGTACAGAGCGCCGTCAACGCCGATCATGCCGATGATATGCAGAATAATATCCTTGCCGCTGATAAACGGAGCGGGCTTGTTAATCAGATTGAATCTGATGGCAGAGGGTACTTTGAACCATGTTTTGCCGCTGATCATACCGGCAGCCATATCAGTGGAACCGACGCCGGTAGAAAAAGCGCCGAGAGCGCCGTAGGTGCAGGTGTGTGAATCAGCGCCGATGCACAGCGTACCGGGACCTACCAGTCCTTTTTCCGGCAGAAGGGAATGCTCAATGCCCATCTGACCAACGTCAAAGAAATTGACGATATCGTATTGATTGGCAAATTGCCGGACCTGTTTGCACTGTTCGGCTGCCTTGATATCTTTATTCGGTGTAAAGTGATCCATTACCATGGCAATTTTTGTTTTGTCAAACACACCGGAAGCCTTGCCGTCGTTGAATACGTTGATGGCAACAGGTGAGGTGATGTCGTTGCCCAGCACCATATCCAGTTTCGCTTCAATCAGTTGACCTGCCTTGACGCTGTCCAGTCCTGCGTGAGCGGCAAGTATTTTTTGTGACATTGTCATTCCCATATCATATGACCTCCATAATGATTCGTTCCGATTTTCAAAAAACTCTTTTCAATCGTTTACGATTTATTATAGCGAATTTTTCTAAAGGAATCAAGCGTTATCAGGGGATAAATGATTTTTTTGATCTGAAAAAACGAGTTTCAGTCATCTTTCGGCAATAGAATCTCATTTTGTTGCCAATCTTGTCATACTGACATCTTCAAATTCATTCGTATTGAAAATACCTATAAATATTTTCTGTATTCTGGTGTAAGATTCTACTTTTATGATGTTGTTTTTTCGGAAAAAATAATTTATACTTATATAATAGCTATATATATGTAACTGTATTGAAAGAGGGACTTAAATGAGCAGAAGATCTTCCTTCGGTTACAGCTCCTACGGCTCCCGTTCCTATCGTTCGGGAGGTTATCGTGGCAGGCGTAACCGACATAATAAAGCCAAAACCGTTATTATTATATTACTGGTAATCCTGATTCTCGCGGCGGCTGCCTTTGGCGTTTGGTATTTTTTCCTCAGAGAAAGGCCTGCCGACACCAAATCTCAGGAAGCGCCGGCAACAGAAAGCTCTGCGGCGTCTGTTGTCAGTGAGGCTTCTGCCGTGAAAGAACCGTCAAAATCCGAAAGCTCCAAGGAAGAGTCTTCAAAGGAACCGGATATTGAGGGGTATCATGACGGCAATGTCTTTATGTACGACAGACAAGGATATGAGATGTTCTACGGAACAGATGAATCTGCGGCGAAATATGCTGCGGCAGTGTCCGAGATCAAAAAGCTGGTGGGCAGCAAGGTGAACGTCTATAATATGGTCGTGCCGAATCATGCTGCTTTCGGACTGCCGAAAAAATACCTTGACACCATGAATGACGAAAAGGCAAATATTGAAACCATCTACAAATCCTACAGCGAAGACGTCATTCCTGTCAGTGTTTATGCGGCTGAAGAAAAACACAAGGCGGAATATATCTACTTCAAGACGGATCATAACTGGACAGGCCTCGGCGCTTATTATGCCTATCAGGAATTGTGCAAAGCGATGAAAACCAATGCCGTTGATATCAATTCACTGACAAAGGGCAATATTACAGGTTTTAAGGGCTCGCTGTTTGTAGCGACCAAAACAGAAGAAAAGCCCGACGGCAACAAAGAGCTTTCAGCCAATCCGGACACGGTGGTTTACTATAATATGCCCGGTGTTGAAAGCTGTATTCTGATGGAGAACGGCAAAACGCAGGAGCAGGAGGTTTCGCTGATTGCCGGCTTTGCTGAAGGCTCCAACGCATACAGTGCCTTTATCTGGGGCAACAACCCATATATGAAGGTCAAGACAACACAGAAAACGGGTAAAAAACTGTGTATCATCAAAGACAGCTACGGCTGTGCGATTGCTCCGTTTACAGTGGCTAATTTTGATGAAATTTACATTGTAGATCCGAGTTACTACGACGGTAATGTCATTGACTATATCAAGAAAAACAAGTTTACAGATGTACTGGTAATCAACAGCGTGATGAATGCCAATACGGAATTCCGCATCAAGGACATTCAGTCTGTTATCAAATAATCAACAAGTCAGGGAGGTGAGCTGTATGCTTGGCAAAAACGTCAGAATAGAAATTTTCGGCACATTGGTGGAAAACTGCCTGTATTCAGGTTTTATTACCAATCGTTCCCATACGGATACCCGCTCTGTCTATGTGATGACCAACAGCGGCTCCCTGAGCGGCATGATAGATTGCACGATTATTGCCATCGCTTCTTCGCAGAATCGGCTGCAGACCAGACTGATTGCAGCTCCCTTGACGGAGATATTCTATGAGCCGGAAATTCGCAGCCGCCTGGAAAAGGTTTCCGCCCGTTTTGATAAGCTGATCTGTATGTATGAAAAGTCCTGCGGTGCCGTAGTTTACCGAACGACACCCCGTGACGGCACCAAGATTCTGCTGGTGAAGAATCACAATGGTAAGTGCTGGACTTTTCCGAAGGGTCATGTAGAGCTTAACGAATCCGAAACACAGACAGCTCTTCGAGAGATTAAGGAAGAAACGGGACTGAGTGTTGTCATCGAACCGAATTTCCGCCAGACAAGTTTGTACCGACCTTTCGGCAAGATCAAAAAATATGTAGTTTTTTTTCTTGCCAGAGCGAATGCATCTGCTGTGAGTATGCAGCAAAGTGAGATTGACTACTATCTTTGGGCGTCCATTGATGACGCAATGAAGCTGTGCAGCCATGACAATGATACGAAAATTCTGACAGAGGTGCGAAAAAGGCTGATGCCGGAAGATCAGCAGAATACAGAAGCATCTTCTGTTGTTTCTGCCGATCAGTAATGCTGCTGAATAGCAAATAAAAACGGCTCTTTGTCAATAGTTGGGGTAAATCCGAATTAAAACAGAAAAGAAGAATGGAACAAGCGATAGCAAAGAAGCTGTCGCTTGTTTAGCGTCAAGAGATCATTAGCTAAGAAAAGATATGCAGAATACGATTTCTGAATCTGCGAAAATTGCTGTAACCGTAAGCAATTCTTT
>JBGUWM010000270.1:0-9913 GCA_045221175.1 Acutalibacteraceae bacterium
ATTGCGTGGGCTGGTTATCGCTGAACCTTAGTAAAGGATAAAATAGTCTTGTGGTGCTTGAGAAGATGATCTTTAACGGAGATTATCTTCTGATAGGTACATAATTTTTTGTGTGTCTATCGGAGGATAATCAAGATATCAGTAAAAGACCCGAAGAATAACCACGAGTCTTTTGCCAATATCCAAAAGCTGGAAAAGGGACTTGAACCCTCGACTTCCTCATTACGAGTGAGGTACTCTACCAACTGAGTTATTCCAGCAACAATATGTATTATACTACAAAAACAAGGGAAGGTCAAGAGAAAAATTGAAAAAGCGTGAAAAAGCGTGGATGAAAGAGTGAAAACGCTTGCAGAAATGATTCAAAGACTTATGAAAATGTCGAAAGTGCGTCTGAAACAGGAAAAGACGGTGAAGATGAAATATAAGAAATGAATAACATAAGCTGCTTCAAATAAATGCAGGAAACGATGCGGCGAATATGAGTGGGTCTGAAGGTGTTTTTCTACAGGCAAAGCAGGAAATACGGGTGGATTATTGTCAGGAAATGTGGTATAATACAATGCAGTGACAACAGGAAGGTGAAGCAATTGAGAATACTGCATACGATACCAAAGGAAGACGGATATTATATGCCGGCAGAGTTTGCGCAGCACGAGGGCTGTATCCTGATTTTTCCGCACAGAAGGGACTCTTGGCAAAACGGTGCCTATGCTGCACGGAAAGCCTTTGCCGAGGTAATCAACATTATCAGTCAGAGCGAAAAGGTGACCGTGTGTGCCAGATATGAGGACTATGATGCGGCACGATTCATGCTGCCGGAAAGAGTTCGTGTTATAGAGATGGAATCGGACGATTCGTGGGCAAGAGATGTAGCACCCACTTTTGTCACCAACGGAAAAGAGATCCGCGGCATCGACTGGGGCTTTAACGCATGGGGAGGACTGACAGACGGACTGTATTTTCCGTGGGACAAGGATAATAAAATGGCACGAAAGCTGTGTGACGTTCTGGACAAGGACAGTTATGACTGCCGCAGCTTTATTCTGGAGGGCGGTTCGATTCATTCCGACGGCGAGGGTACGATTATGACAACGGAGGCGTGTCTGCTGAGCAAGGGACGAAATCCGCTTATGTCAAAGGAAGAAATTGAAAATAAGCTGAAAGACTGCCTTGGCGCCGAAAAAATCATCTGGCTGCCGAACGGTATTTATCAGGACGAAACGAATGAGCATATAGACAATATGTGTGCTTTTACCGCTCCGGGAGAGGTTGTGATGGCATGGACGGACGATCAGGACGATCCGCAGTATGAAATGTGCATCAGAACGCTGCAGGTGCTGCAGCAGGAATGTGATGCTGCAGGAAGACACTTCAGAATACATAAGCTGCCGCTGCCAAAGCCTGTTACCATCACACAGGAGGAGTGCGAAGGACTTGATGACATGAATGGTGAGCCGACCAGAGTGGCTGGAGAAAGACTTGCGGCATCGTATGTCAATTTTTACATTTCCAATCGTCATGTCATCGTACCGCAGTTCGGGGACGAGCATGACAATACGGCACTGAAGATTCTTCAAGAGCTGTTTCCCACCAGAAAGGCAGTGGGGGTATATGCCCGTGATATTCTGATTGGCGGAGGAAATATTCACTGTATTACGCAGCAGATACCAAAAGCCAACGCATAAGCGAATCAATCAGAAGCGGCGGCAAGGCTTGCAGAGCCTGATAGCAATGTTAGCCGACAGAAACAAAGCCGGTCGGAAATGAGCAGGAATCAGAAGCGGCGGCAAGGCTTGCAGAGCCTGATAGCAATGTTAGCCGACAGAAACAAAGCCGGTCGCAAAAGTGCTTGAATCGGAAGCAATCGGACGATCTGACGGTGAAAGGAATGCAGTAGCGCAGATGCCGGAGGCGTTTCGTGAATGTAGACAATATTAGCAGATAAATGATCAAGGGGAGGAAGAATGATGAGAAAAATCAAAGTGGCAGCCGTACAGATGGCGATGCACTGCAATGTAGAGGACAATATTTTTACAGCCGAAACGCTGGTCAGAAGGGCAGCCGGAGAGGGTGCCAATGTCATTTTGCTGCCGGAACTGTTTGAAACAAAATATTTTTGTCAGGAGAGAAACTATGGGTATTATAAACTGGCACTGCCGCCGGAGGAGAATCCTGCTGTCCGCCGTTTTTCGCAGGTAGCCAAAAGCCTTGGTGTTGTCATTCCTGTTAGCTTTTTTGAGCGTGACAGGAATAATACCTACAATTCCGTGGCAATGATAGACGCGGACGGTTCCGTGCTTGGCGTGTACCGGAAAACACACATTCCGGACGACCAGTTTTATCAGGAAAAGTTTTATTTTACCCCCGGTGACACAGGCTTTCAGGTCTGGAAGACAAAATTCGGCAATATCGGCGTGGGCATCTGCTGGGATCAGTGGTTTCCTGAGGCGGCAAGATGCATGGCGCTGATGGGGGCAGATCTGCTGCTGTATCCTACTGCTATCGGTTCTGAGCCGATTCTTGACGTGGACAGTATGCCTCACTGGAGACGCTGTATGCAGGGACACGCTGCCTGCAACGTGATTCCTGTCATTGCGGCAAACCGTGTGGGAACGGAATCGGTCATTCCCTGTGAGGAGAATAATTTTCAAAAATCATCTCTTACGTTTTATGGGTCATCGTTTATTACTGACGCTACGGGTGAGGTGCTGACTTCTGCCGATCGTGAAAGTGAAGGCGTTATCAGCGCCGAGCTGGATCTTGACGAGGCGTATGAACTCCGGATGAGTTGGGGATTGTTCCGTGACAGAAGACCGGAGCAGTATCGGATGCTGGTAAAGTAAAAAAATACTAACCAAGCGTCAACAATCGTAGAAACGAACGTGCAGTGTAAGCTTCATACAACAACATCATGGAGTGTTTTTGACTATATGAATATGCGGAATCAGAGAAACGGCAAAATATGCGAAAACAAAGCCGGCAACAAGGCGTGAGTTTTACACAGAATGCTTTTAATACTGTACGGGTTACCGTACTTGAGCGAGAAGCCTCCGCCTCTAAGCGTTAGCGTAGGCGGCGAGAGTATGTCACTCGTTTCAGAGGAACTGCCGCAGACTGTTTCGAAAAAACCCGTACGCACAAGCACTGAAAATGAAACGCTCTCCTGACCATATCATCAGGAGAGCGCTTTTTGTTTGCGTATTCAAAAGACGGATTACTGTTGTGTGTTGTTATCAGATGGTGCAAAGTTTCTGTTCAAGTCATCAGCCTGCCGTGGAGTCTGAAATTGCTGCGGATAGTTGGAAGTCTGAAATTGCTGCGGATAGTTGGGAGTCTGGTATATCTGCTGATAAGGTGAAGCAGGCTGCTGCGGGTAAAGCGCAGGCTGAGCAGGATAATAAGGATTCGGCTGGGGCGGCATCGGCGGTACGGCAAACATATTCATCAAGTTTGATTTTCCGTATACCAGAAGATTGTTGGTCTGATCAGCCGAAAAAGTCAGGGCGCTGAGTGCCAGCATGAACGCAGCGATAACAACCATCGTGAGAGACAGGTATATAAAACTGTTCCAGCTATAATGATTCCAGCCGTTAATGGCAGGAATAAAAAGACTCAGTATCATGCCGAGCATAAAGATAAAAAACATTTCAATTATGCTGACGATGCCGTATCTTTTTATATAAGGATGCGGATCAGCGTTATTGAATTTGCAATACAGGATTTTATTTTTAACGTCGTGTGCCGCCGTCAGACAGGAAATAGAAAAAAACGGTGCAGACAGCACTAATCCAACGTAGGCATAGATGCAGAATGTTGAAAGAGGGGCGGTTTTCGGAATATCATAATAATAGTATCGGGCAGTGTTGTTCATTTGTCCTGCTACTATGCAGCAAAAGACAATACCCAGAATCAAACCGATTCCGAGAATCGCAAAAGCGGCAATCAGGGCAATAAAAGATTTTTTTTTAGGCATACTGATACGTCCTTTCTTTTTGATGAATGATTGATTGGTTTTATACTATCACAAAATCATAGCTTTTGCAATAGCGGAAAAACAAAGAGCATGAAAAAAGTATGAAGAAAGCACGAAAATCAGTTTCACCGGGGCGGTTACATAGAAAATCCCTTTTTCCGGCAGGAAAAAGGGTGAATTTCCATATTCATTTTCTGAAACCGCTGAATACGCTTGTGAACATACACGCTCAGAAGATTGAGCGGATATGACAGCGCCTGTCAGTTTTTAAAATCTGATTTCCATCAACAGGTAGTGGTAAGTATTTCTTAAAATCATGCTGTAATCATACTTCATCTTTTTCCCGTAACGGCTCTACGAATAAGGTCTTTTGATTAACATAGATCACCATGCCCGGTTTTGCGCCCTGGGGTTTGCTGACGTAACGGATTTTTGTATAGTCAACAGGCACCTTGCCGGCGTCCCGTGCCTTGCTGTGAGCGGCTGCCAGTGAAGCGGCATAAAGAATCGTTGCTTCATCTGGATCCTGCCCCTGTGTCAGAATCACTGTGTGAGATCCGGGAATGTCTTTGGCATGAAACCAAAGATCGTTTTTGCCTGCCTGCTTTAAGGTGAGGCGGTCATTCTGACGGTTGTTTCTGCCAACCAGAATGGTAAATCCGCTGTCGGACTGATACTCCAGCGGCGGCAGAGCGCTTTCTGCCTTTTGCTTTTTGCCCTTGCTCTTGATATACCCCTGTTCTGTCAGTTCCTGACGAATCTCGTTCAGCTCACGGATTGTTTTTGCACGGGAAAGGCTGTCCAGTACAGAAGAAACATAGTCCAGCTCTTCTTCTGCGGCGGTAATCTGCACCTGCAGAATCTGTTCGGCGGTTTTTGCCTTCTGATAGCTTTTGTAATAGCGCTGGGAGTTTGCCGCAGCAGACAGGGAAGGATCCAGCGGTATTGTGATTTCCGTCAGGTTTTCGTCGTAGAAGTTTTCCGCACGCAGCTCTGAAGCGCCCTTTGGAATCCGATACAGATTCGCCTGTATAATATCGCCGCAGATGCGGAACTGTTCTCTTTTGGCACAGGCTTCCAGCTCATCTTTCTGAATATAGATTTTTTTGATCAGTCTGGCGGCAGTCGTGTTCATCAGACGGTTCAGGTCTTCAGACCTGCGCCGCATGGTTTCTATTGCATCACGGCGTGCGTAGTAGCGGTCCAACAGCTCGCAGAAGGTTTCTGTTTCGTGAAAAGACCGTCCGCTGCCGTATTGAAGAATCGGTTCGAAAGTAAAATCAATGGGCTTTTTGGCAGGGTCAATGATTATATAGGGTTCGCCGGAGGTTTCTCTGATGATGGCAATGGAACGCTTTAAGAAAAACCTCAGCCGTGTGACCAGTTCCTCGTTCAGCTCTTTTGAAAATACGTCACGCCCCCTGCCTGTCAGGTGTTCCCATTCACGGCACAGAATCGGAGATACGCCCTGTACTACCGACAGCAGTGCCTTTGACAGCGGCATATTGTTGGGCAGTGTCTGAATTGCCCGGATAATTTCGTCAGCATCCTGATCGAGTACGCAGAGCTTGTTTTGCTTGGGCGGCACGTCGTATCGGATGCCGGGAAGCACCAGCCGCTGCGACGACATAGAAGCGTCTACTCTGCGGACAGCGTCGATGATGACACCTTCGCCGTCCATAAAAACGATGTTGCTGTACTGTCCCATAATCTCAACGGCAATCGACATCTGACATAGGTCCCCCAGCTCGTTGACGCCTTCAAAATCCAGCAATAATACACGCTCCAGCTCCGGCTGACGAATCGACCGGAGTCTGGCACCTGTCAGCCGTTTTCTCAGCAGCATACAGAACATCGGCGGTGTTTTCGGGTTTTCGGGAGTAATCGTTGTCAGCCCGATACGGGCGCTGCCGGCTCTGGCGCTGATCAGCAGTTTTTTCATGCCCTCTCTTGAGCGCATGGAGAACACCAGCTCATCTCTTGAGGGCTGATAAACCTTATCTACTTTTGTGTTGATAATGGATTCTTCCAGTTCTTTTTTGATATGTCTTAAAATAACGCCGTCCAGTGCCATGGAATCACCTTGCCTTTCGGAATCAAGAAAAAAGATGCGATAATGATAATATAAACCTGCCGCAGAAAAAGGGATAGCTGCGCTGCGGCAGACGAAAACCTGTCAGGTTATTTGTTTCGTTAAGTGAATGCCACTTCTTGCGTACTTGCGCAGCAGAGAAAAAGAGATGCGATCATGTATCAGGCTGCCGCATTTTTCGGCGTGTTATCCGGAAAGGATCAGACCCTTTAGCGGTCAGATATAGTGAACACCGTCGGTGTCGGCGTCAGCCTGAATAAATGCAGTGTCCGGAAATTGCTTGCTCAGTGTGCCGCACAGCTTTGGAATAATCATGTCTTCGGAATTGAAATGTCCCAGATCAAACACAGCAATGCCGTGGTTGTTGGCAAAAAGTATTTCGTGATGCTTGATTTCTCCGGTAATCAGAGCGTCTGCACCGCAGCTTTTGGCAAGACCGACGCTGCTGCCGCCTGCACCGCAGGACACCATAATACGGTGGAGCATTCTGCCGTTATCGGTATAACGCAGCCCTTGTACCGACAGAGCGGATTTGATATGCAGAGCCATGTCTTTGCAGGAAAGGGGCTGCCGGCAGCAACCGATGAGCGCACAGTCCGTATCGAAGCGTTCTTCTTCCCGAATACCGATACATTCCGCCAGCGTATCATTCACACCGCCCGGTGCAATGTCCAGATTGGTATGAGCGGAGATGACGGTGATGCCCAGGGAAGCCGCCAGATAGGGGATACTGTCCGAAAGAAGGTTTTTGATCGGGCGGAAAATAACCGGGTGGTGCGTCAGAACGATACGGATATTCTTTTCGTGCGCTTCCTGCAGTACGGCGGCTGTCGCATCAAGTGCGGCAAGCACTGCGTCTGACTGCTGCTGTTCGCTGCCGATCAGAAGTCCCGCATTGTCAAAATCCATAGCGGTTTCAAACGGCGCAAAGCCGTTGAGATAGGTATAAAGTTCGCCTGCTGTAATCATTCACTGTACCTCGCAATGTTTGGGGCGGCATCGGCAATTTCCCGAAGCACCGTTTCATATTCTTCTGCCTTTGCCGCATCTCCCGACCGGCGAAGACCGTTGATCTTTCTTTTCAGTTTCATGATGACGGTATGAATATATTGTCCTGCAGCCTCAGAATCATCTTCTGACAGACTGCCGATATAGGCGTAGCCTCGGCTGCATTCTCTGACAATTCCGTCATATTCGCAGCGCATGACGCTGTAACATTTTTTGCCCGACAGACACGCTTTTTCCTCTGCGATTGCAAAACCCTCGGCATATAAAAACAACCGCAGCTGATACGCTCTCGTCATCGGCTGTAAAATCAGCCGTCTGCTGCTGTCGTAAAGCCACGGTGTTCGCTTGATAATTGCTGCAATCAGCTCGCCGCCCATGCCTGCCATGACAATATCCTCGGCTTCTTCGGCTGGCACGTTGTCCAGACCGTCCGAAAGAACGGTTCGGATCTTATCCTGTACACCAAACCGAAGAATATTGCTCTCGGCGTTTTGCAATGGTCCTGTGCGGATATCGCTTGCCACAGCAGAGCGGATTTTTCCTTCACAAGCAAGCATAATGGGCAGATAAGCGTGGTCGGTGCCTATGTCTGCAAGAGCAGTTCCCTCACGCACAAAAGAGGCGCACAGCGCCAGTCGGTTGTCGAGAGGAAGCTGTTGCTTTTTTAACACTTCCATACACACCCTTTTATCTGTTTTGCAGTTTTTATTTGTCTTTGATATGCTCGTTGACTTTTTTAACCAGTTCGTCTGCGTCCACGCCGTGTACCATACAAGCCTGCTCTACTGTTTCGCCTCTGGAAGCCGGACAGCCCAGGCAGTGCATTCCGATAGAGAGAAAGATGGGGGCGGTGGTTTCGTCAATATCCAGGATATCTCCGATAATCGTGTCTTTAGTAATCTGTGCCATAATCAAACAGTCCTTTCATGATAATAAAAAAGCCGCCTGTCGCAAAGCAACAAAAAGTCTTATGCGGCTTCTTTGAAGAGTATTACCATTATAATACATTTCCATGCGTTTTGCAAGTACCGGCGCAGTCGTTCCGTAGAGTTCATGGCGCACAGTCGTTCCGTGGAGTTCCGTGAAAGGTGTTTTATCGGAATTGTCATGCCGGGGAATCACTTATCCGGCGTGGAAAGAGGTTTCCCTGTTTCGTCTTATGGCTCGGTCTGCGTTTCTGCCTGCGGCAGAAGTGTTCACCGGACAACTCGCACCCCTTTCCTAAAACCGTTGCATAAATCTATGAACGGAAAAGCTATGATAAATAAATGGATAGGCTCACTTCTTTCTTCTTTCAAAACTGATTTTCATGACAAAGTACAGAGCCTGCACTCGCAGCTTCTGTTATGCAGGGAGTAACGGCTCTTTCAATCGGTGTTCCTTTCCGGCATGAATACGGTTCATTGTGCGTTGTAAGGAGAGGCTTCAGGCTTTGCTGATTCCTTTCGATACTCTTGCTGCACGAAGAAATCCTTCTTGCAGGTGCTCTGTTGAGGCAGACAGGACTTTGTGCATTTTTGATTATAAATTCCTCAATATCAGATTTTTTTCAATAAAAGATACAATTATTCCGCGTTGTCGTCAGTTTCACACTTATCAACTTGATTTTTCGACAAATAAGTATTAAAATAAAACTATCAGACGAAGAGAAGTCTATCTCAGATAATCTGGCTGCTCAAGTCAGCAAAACTAAAAAGGGAGACGAGTTAGAATGAATTTTCATGGCAAGGATATTAAAATCTTTACCTGTAATTCCAACAGACCTGTAGCACAGCAGATCGCTGCCTGTCTGGGAATTCCTGTAGGCAAATCCGAGGTTACCTGTTTCAGCGACGGTGAAATTTCCGTTTCACTGCATGAATCTGTCAGAGGCTCCGAGTGCTTTATAGTACAGTCTACCTGTGCGCCTGTCAATGACAACCTGATGGAGCTTTTGATTATGATTGATGCGATGAAGCGTGCTTCTGCCGCAAGCATCACAGCGGTTATTCCGTATCTCGGCTATGCCCGTCAGGACAGAAAAGCCAAGGCAAGAGATCCGATCTCTGCCAAGCTGGTAGCTGATCTCATCACCTCCGCCGGCGCTGACCGTGTGCTGACGATGGATCTTCATGCGGCACAGATTCAGGGCTTCTTCAATATTCCTGTAGATCACCTTGTGGGTGCGCCTATCCTTGCTAATCATTTCAAAAAAATGATCGGTGACAATCCTGATGATTATGTTGTTGTGTCTCCCGACCTGGGTTCCGTTACAAGAGCAAGAAACTTTGCTACCCGTCTGGGCTGTCCTATCGCCATTATCGACAAACGCCGTCAGAGAGCTAACGTGTCTGAGGTTATGAACATTATCGGTGACGTAAAGGGCAAGAAGGTTGTTCTTGTAGACGATATGATCGACACTGCCGGTACACTTTGCAATGCTGCACAGGCTGTTGTTGAAAGAGGCGGCGCTACCGAGGTTTATGCCGGCGCTACTCATGCGGTTCTGTCCGGTCCTGCCATCGAGCGCATTAAAAACAGCGTGATCAAAGAGGTTATTCTTCTGGATACCATTAACATTCCCGAAGACAAGCGTCTTGACAAGTTTACAACACTGCCTGTTGCCCCTGTATTCGCAGAGGCTATCGAGAGAATTTATGAGGATAAGCCCGTATCCTCTATCGGTGTCTGATGATTATTCATCTGTATACAAAAGCCAACCGCCTCCGGATTGTCCGGAGGCGGTTGGCTTTTGTTTTTTGTTTATGATGATAACCAATCACCGATGTCCCCCGCCTCTTAGGCGGCGGGTGCCATTCGGACTTTCAGTGGGGGTTATAATCCCCCACTGAAACCCC
>JBGUWM010000271.1:0-1728 GCA_045221175.1 Acutalibacteraceae bacterium
CTAAAATCAAATATCCTTTACATATAGCAGTTTGTTTTACTATAACAATCGCTACTCGGTTAATATATTCATATGTTGAAAACGGAAAAATAAATGTATTAAAAACAGTAGCAATTACTATACCGATATTTGTGGTTGTTTATATAGCTTTATTCTTGTTTATGAAATACATTGGCAGTGTAAATAAGTGATTCGCTTTTAACTGATAGACCAAACGTAGTTATAATATTTGTCGAAATGGACGGGGATTTTTAATTTGCACGGTTCGTTTTAGAAAGAAAAAATTCTGATGTGTTTAAAAAATCATAACAAAAAGCCCTTAGCTGCATTTGCACACAGCTAAGGGCTTCATCATATGGATTTTTACAGTCTCAAGCCAAAGAACAATTATTCCTTTACTCTACAACCACCTGATACACAGAATAATTGCGGTAATAGCGACTGTTATCAAATTGTTATCAAAAGCAATGTAAAAGGCTTATAAACCCGCATAAGCACTGGTCTTTCAGCGTTTTACATATCACTCCCACTCAATGGTAGCGCTGGGCTTGGGTGTCAGGTCGAAAAGAACACGGTTGACGTTTTCTACCTCTGCAGTGATACGGGCAGTAATATGCTGCAGCAATTCAAAAGGAACGTTTTCTACTGTTGCAGTCATAGCGTCCGTGGTATTGACGGCACGAATAATAACCGGATATGCAAAAGTACGCTTACCGTCCTTAACGCCGACAGAGCGGAAATCCGGCACAGCAGTAAAATACTGCCAGACTTTTCCTTCGAGACCGTTCTTGGCAAATTCCTCACGCAGAATAGCGTCAGATTCTCTGACAGCCTCAAGACGATCTCGTGTAATGGCACCAAGACAACGAACACCGAGACCGGGGCCGGGGAAAGGCTGACGATACACCATGTTGTCAGGCAAGCCGAGCGCTTTGCCGACAACCCGCACTTCGTCCTTAAAGAGCAGCTTCAGCGGCTCAACCAGTTCAAACTGCAGATCCTCCGGAAGACCGCCGACATTGTGGTGAGCTTTAACGCCGTCACTTTCAAGAATATCGGGATAAATAGTACCCTGGGCCAAAAACTCGATACCGTCCTGCTTACGGGCTTCTTCTTCAAAGACACGAATAAACTCAGCGCCGATGATTTTTCTTTTCTTTTCAGGTTCAGCAACGCCTGCGAGCTTATCCAGAAAACGATCAACTGCGTCAACATAAACGAGATTGGCATTCATCTGATGACGAAAAACCTCGATAACCTGTTCAGGCTCACCCTTACGGAGCAATCCGTGGTTGACGTGCACACAAACGAGCTGCTGACCGACTGCTTTAATCAGCAAAGCAGCAACGACAGAGCTGTCTACACCGCCCGACAGAGCGAGCAGTACCTTTTTATTGCCGATCTGCTGTCTGAGTTCGGCAATCTGTTTGTCAATAAAAGCATTGGCAAGAGCCTCAGTGGTAATTCGATCCATTTCGGCCGGTCTTACATTTCCCTGCATAAAAAAACCTCCTGTATCAGACATCATTCTTCAAAAATGGTGTCAGATTTAATCATTACGGAAATATTATACCATCGTGTAAGGCTTTTTGCAAGAAAAAGAAAAGAATTCGGTTATCATGACAGCAATCAGTCATTCGTATATAACCAATCACCGATGTCCCCCGGGTCTCGCCTGCCGGCTCGGTCGGTGCTTCTGCTTCGCAGAGGTGTCCACTGGACACCCGC
>JBGUWM010000272.1:0-29018 GCA_045221175.1 Acutalibacteraceae bacterium
GACAGTTCCGGATACCGATGAGATACGTTCTATGGTGCAGAGCGGTAAAGTCAAAAGCGCTGCTGTTATCGGCGGCGGATTTATTGGACTTGAAATGGCGGAAAATCTTCGTTATGCAGGAATTAAAGTAAGTGTTGTAGAAGCTGCCGATCAGGTCATGGCACCCCTCGATCATGAGATGGCGCAGCTTCTTCATCAGCATATCCGTGAAAGCGGCGTGAAGCTGTATCTTGGTGACGGGGTTTCAGCTTTTAAAGATGCGGGGGATACGGTTACGGTGAAGCTCAGAAGCGGCAGGACCATATCGGCCGATATGGTGATCCTTTCCATCGGTGTGCGTCCGAACAGCGGTCTTGCAAAGGCTGCAGGACTGACGCTGAACGGCAGAGGCGGTATCGTTGTCGATGATAATATGCGTACCTCCGATGAACATATTTTTGCCGTGGGTGATGTGATAGAGGTAGAGGATTTTGTCAGCAAGGAGCGCACCATGGTTCCTCTTGCCGGACCTGCAAATAAACAGGGCAGAATTGCGGCGGATGTTTTAGTCGGAAGAAAAGCCGTTTACACGGGAACACAGGGTTCATCAGTTGCAAAGGTTTTTGAGCTGACGGCTGCATCCACAGGCGTCAACGAAAAGACACTCAACATGCGAGGTCTGAAAAAACATAAGGATTACGAAACTCTCATCATCAATCAGAATTCCCATGCGGGTTATTATCCCGGCGCAACGCCGCTAACAATAAAGCTTATCTTTGAAACAGACAGCGGAAGAATTCTTGGCGCACAAATAGTCGGCCGTGAAGGTGTTGACAAGAGGATCGATACCCTCGGCGTGGCACTTCGCTTCGGCGCAACTACTGATGATCTTAAGCATCTGGAATTTGCATACGCGCCGCCCTATTCTTCCGCAAAGGACCCTGTGAATATGGCAGGTTTTGTGGCCGAAAATATCCGAACCGGACTTGTCAGTATCGCAGAGGTTGACGAAACGGAGGATGAAAACGTCATTCTGCTGGATGTCCGTGAGGAAGCGGAAACAATGGCGTATTCCGTTCCCGGCGCTGTCAATATTCCTCTTGGAAAGCTGCGTGATAATCTTTTGAAGCTTGACAAAAGCAGGAAAATAATTGTCTTATGTGCAATTGGTGTCCGTGCCTATAACGGCGCAAGGATACTTTCACAGAACGGCTTTAAGAATGTAAAGATCTATCCCGGCGGAGTGCGTTTCTATGAAGCAAACCATCCGGCGGAACAGGAGAATACTGTCACTGGAAACAAAACAGCAGAGGTGAAGAAGAATATGCCGGCGTCCGGAAATGTAAAGAAGATCAAAGTGGACTGCTGCGGAATGCAGTGTCCCGGACCGATCATGGAGGTTTTCAAAAATGTTAAAACTATGAAAGACGGGGAACTGCTGGAGGTCACTGCCTCTGATCCGGGATTTGCAAAGGATGTTGTTTCCTGGTGCCGCAGGACCGGCAATACCCTCGTTTCCAACGAAACAAAAAACGGCGAATATACTGCCGTTATTCAGCGGGGGACAAATGCCGCTGTACAGTCTGTTCAGCAGTCATCAGATAAAAAAGGAAAGACTATCATTGTATTTGACGGCGATATGGATAAGGTGCTGGCAAGCTTTGTTATCGCAAACGGCGCTCTTGCAATGGGCAGACCTGTTACAATGTTCTTCACCTTCTGGGGACTTACCGCCCTTCGCCGTGAGAAAAAGGTCAGACTGAAAAAGAAATTCATGGAGAAGATGTTCGGCGCAATGCTGCCGAGAGGTTCAAAGAAGCTCAAGCTTTCCAAAATGAACATGGGCGGCATGGGTACGAAAATGATGAAGAAGATCATGAAGGATAAAAATATCGATTCTCTTGAGGATATGATGAAAAAGGCGATGGAAAACGGTGTGAAGATCATTGCCTGCTCCATGAGTATGGATGTTATGGGCATCCGCCCGGAAGAACTGATCGACGGTGTGGAGATCGGCGGTGTAGGGACCTATTTAGGCGATGCGGAGGAAAGCGATGTCAATCTCTTTATCTGAATTAAAAACACTTCCGTTCTGGCAGGATCTGTTTCTGTCGGAGCGAGAGATTGTGGCGAACTGCGCTCAGATCCGCCGTTATAAAAAATATGAAATGATCTATTCTCACGACCAGGAGTGTCTTGGTCTGATAAGGGTACTAAGGGGCGATATACGCACATTCATGCTGTCTGAAGAAGGCAGAGAGGTAGTGCTTTACCGTCTGAAAGCCGGAGATACCGACGTCCTTTCCGCTTCATGTGTGGTAAACCAGATCACCTTTGAAACTCAGATGGTTGCTGACAGTGATTGTGAGATACTGATCGTTCCGGCTGTTTGTCTTTCAACTCTCAAAGATAACAACCTTTATGTGCGCTGCTTCATTTTTGAGAAATTGGGAGAACGTTTCTCCGATGTTATGGGTCAGATGCAGAAGATACTGTTTACTCCGGTAGAAGTCCGTCTTTCGGGTGTGATAAAGGAGCATCTTACGCATTGCGAAGGCTCCGAGATCACTGTCACCCATGAACAGCTTGCCGGTGAGATCAATTCCTCACGGGAGGTTGTTTCACGTATTCTCAAACGCATGGAACGTGAAGGGGTGATAGTTCTGGGCAGAGGAAAAATTACTGTCAAAGATGATGAACTCCTGCTATAGAATAAAAGATGATAATGATGTATTTATTTTGGTGACTTGGAAATTGCACTTATCATGATCGGTTTATCAATATGTACCTTTCGTTCTATGTTCAAACGTTTGATAATTGAATTGAAAGCAAAGATCCGAGTGATTTCCAATGCATGAAGTGTACGAATTTGATTCCCTGATATTGAAACGCCATATTACAGTGGAAAAGTATATCTTTGTATGCCGGAATCGTCAAGGTACCAGACAGGTCTCGACTGTATTCCTGCCCGGGGTGTTTAACATACAACAGCAGGGAATATGGAACATCAGGCGACTCAGTTTCAGAAGATGAACCGGAAGCCGCTGAAGGCGAGTTTCCTGCATATACGGGATGCATTTTTTAAAGAATACAAATCTGAATTATCAAAGTAAAGGAGATTAAGTGATGAAAAAGCCTGTAATGACAGATAATATTGAAGTCCTGACCCATAGCAGCATTCGTATTATATGTACATACGGAACGATCTACATTGACCCTTATCAGGTTAGAGAAATGTTCAATGATGCTGACTATATTTTTGTCACCCATGACCATTATGACCATTATTCCCCTGAGGACATCAGAAAAGTGATAGGGAAGGATACCGTTTTTATCGTACCGGAAAAGATGGAAAAAGCAGTGTCTGCCGATTTTGGTGAATGGGAAGAAAAAGCAGTCCGTCCCGGGGAATCATATATTGTCAAGGATATTGCCTTTGAAACGGTTGCGTCTTATAATCTGTTCAAGCCCTTTCATCCGAAGAAAAACGGCTGGTGCGGATATATCCTGACAATAGACGGAAACAGGGTGTATATAGCCGGAGACACGGATGCGACCAAAGAAGCGAAGTCTGTAAAGTGTGACATTGCGATGGTCCCCATCGGAGGCACGTTCACAATGGATGCAGGAAAGGCCGCCGAACTGATAAACCACATCAGACCGAAAGCCGCTATCCCGACACACTACGGCAGTGTGGCAGGGAAGCCGGAGGATGGGGAGAAATTCAGACGATTGGTTGATCCTTCGGTTATAGCAGAGATAAAGCTTGTGTTCTGAAATGAATATATGCATGGGATATCTCTTTGTTAGTGCAGACACGAGAAAAGAAAGGGCTTTACATAACGGATGTGATAAAAGCTGGTGAGAAGCTTTTATATCTGCTGCGTCACATCACCGAACCACATGAGGATATAATTCAGATTCCGGATATGGTGAAAAAAGATATGAGTAAATGTTTTTCTCGTGTAATACTGAATCCGACTGTAGACATTATCGGATGATCCTAAACAGAAAAGGACACCTGCTGTCTTGTGACAGGGGTGTCCTTTGTGCTGTTTGTTATGGCGGGAGGGAGTAATTCGGGTGAGGTGTACACCACTATACCGCTTTGAACGGAATGTTATTATCCTTTGCGTATGTTTCAGCGAAGGATCCGCTTTTGCCCTGTATTGTGAGATTCGTACAGTTCTCAAATGCGGTCTTATCAATGCTTGTTACGCTTTCGGGTATCGTGATGTTTTTGAGGCTTGTGCAGCCATAGAATACGCGGCCGTCGATGTTTGTTACACTGTTCGGGATAGTGACGTCGGTGAGGCTGCTGCAATTATTGAACGCCCTCCATCCGATACTCGTCACGCCCTCAGGTACCGTTATGCGTGTAAGACCTGTGCAGTCCGAAAACATATCGCTTAATATGGTTGTTATTCCGGCAGGCAAGGTGATATCAGTCAGACATGAACAGTTATCGAATGCACTGTATCCTATGCTTGTAATGCTGTCCGGCATAGATATATCTGATAGCTTTTTGCATCCGAAGAAAGCTCTGCCCTCAATGTTTGTCACGCTGTCGGGTATCTTTATTATCGTCAGCTCCTGACAGTCCTTGAAGGCTTCCTCTCCTATGCCTGTCACTCCGCTCTTGATGACAACGGTATTTATCTTTTGTTTATTATCCTTCCACGAAGCTTCATTATCCGATGTTACGATTCCGCTTCCGCTTATAACGAGCAGACCTTTTTCATCAAGCTCCCGTGTGGCGCTCCCGCCGCAGGCGCCGCTTGCAACGATTGTACCGAGAGTGTATTCCTCTTTGCTTTTCTGTCCGGAAGAATCGTCTACTGCCGTATTGCCGCACCCGCAAAGAGAAAAAACCATACAAAGTATGATCGCACAGATTGCCGATTTAATTACACAATGCTTTCTCATCAAGCTGACCTCCTTTTCTTTGCTGTGTACAGCATCAATAATATGTAATAATTTTACATTCTTTTTACAGGTGTGTCAAGCGGATGAATTATTATTTTTTCAATGAAAGCTTTTGCGGAAGGTATTGTGGGAAGGGGGGCCCTAAAGAATACATTTTTCATATGGTTCATCATGAGTGAAATAGTAAAAGAACACCTATTGGTGAATGGAGTTATTATTAATTATTATTTTGTGCACTGTATATAACAGCAGACCCGGCAAACTGAGCAAAGTGTGCTTTAAAGGAACGGTCTTCTTCCTGACGCATTGAATGGTTACATGAAATCCGGGGTAAGAGGACTCGGAGTCTTGATCCGTGAACATTAACCTTTTTGGACGGTTTTATTCCTTTTCATAATAGAAATCTGCAAAAGAATGTGTTATTATATATGTGAACAGGAAAACTCCGCCCGACGACAGGCGGCTGTGAGATTTTTTAATAATCATATAATAAACCGGGAGGATAATATGAACGAGTTATGGGAGAAGGTTTATAAGGCCTATATTTTTTCGTTTCCGCTGATGATCATGGACGCTACCATGAGAGTAAGCACCAATACGGAAGAACCCGGCGGTCCGGGAAAAGCTCCGGCTAACAGATGGATGCATGCAAAGGAGCTTGCAACCGCATCCTTCAGACAGGTGGTCACTCCTAATGTCGACACTATTTATTCCCAGATCTTTATTGATCTGAGTAAGGATGCGCTGGTTCTGCATAAGCCGGCGGTATCCCGTTATGTTATGTTTCAGATCATGGACGCATGGTCGGATACGATTTCCGTGCTGGGGACCGGCGGAGATACCGATGATGAACGCACGTATCTTCTGACGGGCCCGAGCTTTAGCGGGGAAGTACCTTCCGGAACGACCCGGGTCAGGATCCCGACGAGTGCCGCATGGCTTCTCGGCAGGGTGATATGTTATGGTCCGGATGATATGACCAACATATATAAGATACAGGAGCAGATGGACGCAAAACCTCTGTCCGTATGGAAGTCTGGCGGTGAACTGCCAAAGGGAAAATATGATCCGGATAATGAGGGTACTCCTATCCGCATGGTGTTTTCCATGGGACCGGCAGAATACTTTGATCGTGTCAACAGGCTGATGATCGATAATCCGCCTTATGCTGAGGATGCGCCGATACTGGAGGAGATCGCTCAGATCGGAGTGGGACCCGGATTGACCTTTGATCCCGGTATTCTTGGAAAAGATGCCGCAGAAAACTGGAAGCGTATGGTGGGAGGACTGGCAAATGGGCTTCTCTCAAAGAATCAGAAATTTATGGTTGAAAACAAGTCGTTCCGGTTTTTCGGCGCTCCCATAAGCAGATTCGGGACGGAATATGAATACAGATGTCTTATAGCTATAGGAGGCTTCGGAGCAAATCCGGTTGACACGGCGGTTTATATGAAATCCGGTACTGACGATACCGGGGCGGTCCTGAACGGCAAAAACAGATACGTTATGCATATTGAGGCAGGAGGGATGCCGCCCTTCAAAGAGAAGGGGTTCTGGTCCGTGACGGCTTACAATGATGAGGACTTTCTGATTGAGAATCCCATCGACCGTTATTCTTTAGGCGACAGGACGGACTTTGAAAAGAACGAAGACGGATCAGTGGATATCTATATTCAAAAAGATGAGCCGGAAGGGCATAGGGCGAACTGGCTTCCCGTTTCCGGTGACGGCTTCCATCTGTTTCTTAGAATATACCGTCCGGAGGATTCTGTACTGGACGGCAGCTGGACAGCGCCGTCAATTATCAGAGCACTGAGTTGACCTGCTTCGCCCGCCCCGCCGTCAGAGCAGGTGAGCTCCATAACGTAATAATCCTGCGCAAAACAGACTATTTGCAAGAGCAAAGGAGCTGCCGCACAAGCGTGAAAAAACGCAGTGCGACAGCTCCTTTTGTTGGGTCGAGCTATGGGAAATTATTACTCTATCCCATCGGTACGATAAATGAATTTCACCTGTCCGTCCATTCCTTCGGAGATACCGGAGAAATTACGGTATTTTTTTGATACGTCAATGGTGGCCTTCACACGGTCAACAAGACCGGAAAGATCCCCGTCAACAGCGTCTATTATCTTCTGTATGCCCTTTTCGTTGAATTCCTTTAATCCGTCAGAAAGGGACAGGGAACCGTCACGAAGCTGAGTAACGCCTTCTGTAAGAGCGGGTATGCCGTTCTTTATTGTGATGATGCCATCATAGAGCTTGCCTGCGCCCTCGGACAATGCCGAACTGCCGTCCTTGAGCTTGCTCGTGCCGTTTTTCAGCTCCTTTGCGCCTTCTGCTGCCTGAGCGACGCCTCCGGTATAGCTCTGCAGTCCGAGATAGAAAGCGTTATAGCTGTCAAGGGAGGTTTTGAGGGCTATGACTTTTTTTGCACCTTCGGATGCTCCGGCAAGCTTTGCCTGCACCTCTTCACCCGCCATGGCGTCGGAGATAGCTTTCTTTACCTGCTCTTCAGTCTTTTGTGTGATGATCCCTTTGATATCATCGGCCTTCATTTTTTCTGAGGTTTTCTGAGAGATTATCTCCTTGACCTCTTTGGTCTTCATCTGTTCGTCGGTCTTTGATGAAATAAGCGCCTTTACGGTATCGGAACTCATCTGCGCTTCGGTGTTATGTGAAACGGCCTGTTTTACGGTATCGGTCTGCATCTGCGCATCGGTCTGTGCTTTTATGGTTGACTTTACGGTGTCCGAATCCATCTGTGCCGCAGCATTCTGTGTGACGGCCTGCTTTACCTCGTCAGTCTGCATCTGAGCATCGATCGCTCCGTTTACAGCAGCCTGGGTCGCTTCATCCACAAGTCCGGCGTTTACAGCCTGATCGTAAGTAGCCTTGTCCATACCTGCTGATGCCATAATGACCTTTTCGGCGACGCTGCTCCTTACGGTCTCCGTGACTTTGGATGTAACTTCTGTTTTTACGGCTTCGGTGACCTTAGCTTCCACCTCTTCACGGACTGCAGCAGTTACCTTTGTTTCTACCTCTGCGCGGACAGCAGCTGTGACCTTCTTTTCTACCTCTGTCTTTACCGCGTCCTTCACACCGGATTCGACCTGGGCTTTTACGGCTGATGTGACCTGTTCGGTGATATAGCCCCGTTTTGCTTCTACAGCATCGGTCACGGTTTTCAGCGCCTTGGCATATACTTTTTCGTCGTCAAGGGAATCTATGATCTCATCAAGTACAGCGGCATAATTGTCCGGCGTCATGTCAGGCACGTTCAGCCCGGCTTCCGTAAGCTGTGTCTTCACGGTGGAAAGGAGGGATTCAAACACCTGTTTTGCTCCGCCGTTAAGGTTGTCATTGTTTGAGGCTAATGTGTCAAGTCCGTCTGAAAGCTTCTCTGTGCCTTCCTTAAGCTGACCCGCTCCTCCGTCAAGCTCTGCGGCTCCATCCTTAAGTGACTTTGCGCCTGAGGCAAGCTGGTCAATGCCGTCTGCAAGCTCACCCGACTTTTTAAGGAGAGTGCAAAGTCCGTCATAAAGCTTTGAGGAGCCGTCCATAAGCTGCTTCATACCGTCGGAAAGCTCTCCGAGAGATCCGTTTATATCGCCGAGGTCGGTCAGCTTGTCAGGGTCAAGTTGACTGAACAGCTCATTAGCGGCAACCGTCACGGTCATGCCCAGAGAGAAATTCTCCGCATCGGCAGTGATCTCTATATGATCGGGTATCTCGAAGGTTTCCTTGTCTATGCCCAGATCCTCCTGAAGACCGGGGAAGGCAAGTCCGGCTATTATGGTGCGTGAGCCGTCATTTATAAGTTTTCCGTTTGATACCTCAATATTGCTGAAGGTATCGTTATCCAGGATCATTCCGGTTATCATAGCAAAGGGGACATATATTTTTTCATCCTTGCCGTTTATCTTTACCGTTTCATACTGCTTGTTTTCAAAGTCGTAGCGGATAGTCACCCTTCCGCTCTTGCCCTTTAGCTCATCAGGGGAGATGCTTTGTCCGCCCAGGGTATAGCTTACCTTCAATGCAACGGGAAGTTCTTTGTCGATATTTCCCTGATAGTAAATATCGTTTCCTTCCGCATCCCATACTCTGCTGCCGCCGTTATCGGTAAAGGTCTCATTTCCTCTGACGTTGACCACGTCGGTGAGGGCTGTGCTGTCGCCGATGGTCTTTTCACCGAGAGAGTTTTTCAGCCAGTCGCTGACGATTATCTTTTTGACTGAACCGTCAGCTCCTGCGATAACATATACCGTCTCATCCTTTGATACCTCTTTGGACTCCTCTTTGGTTTCGGAAGCGGCTGCAGCGGCAGTCTGTTCTTCTTTTTTATCGTTATCATCCAGCGCAAGCACTGCGCCGCCTACTGCGCCTGCCGCTAAAACGGTACACAGGCTGAGGGAAAGAACTTTTAAAATATTATTTTTCATCGGTAATGACCTCCGCTTTGGTTTTTTTCGTGTTTATATGCATCATGCCGAGGGTCGTTTTGCATATCAGCTTGTCACAAAGCATAAACAGCGCCGGCAGTACCAGAACGACCATTATCATACTGATAACTGCGCCTCTTGCAAGAAGCATACACAAGGAGCTGACAATATCCAACTTTGAATACAGAGCCACTCCGAATGTCGCCGCAAACAGTCCCATACCGGATACGATTATGGACGGGATGGATGTCTTAAGCGCGGTGATGATCGAGGTGCATTTGTCTGCGCCGTCGATACGCTCCTTTTTGTACCGTGTGGTCATCAGTATCGCATAATCCACCGTAGCTCCCAGCTGTATGGTACTGATACAGATAGGCGCAATAAACGGCAGATTCTGTCCGAAATAGTGGGGCAGACCGAGATTGATGAATATTGCCATCTCTATCACGGATATCAGTATGAAGGGCAGGGAGATGCTTTTTTCTACAAAAGCAATGATGATGAATATTGCAAGTATCGAGATCAGAGTGACTACCCTGAAATCGTGATCCGTTGTTTCGATCATATCCTTCATGCAGGGCGCTTCTCCTATCAGCAGGCCGCTGCTGTCGTACTTTTTGAGTATCGTATTCAGCTCACCCACTTGATTGTTGACCTCATCGCTGGTCACCCTGTATTTGGAGCTTATGAGGATCAGCTCCCATTTATCGCTCTTTAGAACTGACTTGACTGAATCCGGCAGTATCTCCTCAGGCACACGGGAGCCTATCACTGACTCAAGTCCGAGAACGTATTTTACTCCGTCAACCTTTTCCATTTCCTTTGTCATAGCCCGGATAGTTTTGGGCGAAAGACTTGAATTCACTAAAAGCATATGGGTGGACGCAACGTCAAAATCCTCCTGAAGCTTGCTGTTGGCGATAACATATCCGATATCGTCCGGCAAACATTTGCCCAGGTCATAGTATACTTCGTTGTTTGTCTTGCTGTAGCCGTAGTATGCAGGTGCGGCGATCAGGGCGAATATCACGAGGAAGATCGGAAAAACCTTCGTTACGCCTTTTGAGAATTTGCCCATGTCGGGGATCAGCGCTCTGTGCTTTGTTTTCTGCAGGGGCTTGTCAAACAGAAGTATCAGCGCAGGAAGCACTGTAACACAGCCGATCACTCCAAGAAGAACTCCCTTTGCCATAACGATGCCCAGATCTCGTCCCATTGTGAAGGACATAAAGCACAGGGCTATGAATCCGGCAATGGTCGTTATGGAGCTTCCCAGCACACTTGTGAAGGTGTTGTGAACGGCGACTGCCATAGCTTCCTTATGATCCTCGTGGAGTTTGAGCTGTTCGTTATAGCTGTGCCACAGGAAGATGGAATAATCCATTGTAACGGCAAGCTGCAGCACCGCCGACAGCGCCTTTGTGATATATGATATTTCGCCGAGAAAAAAGTTTGAACCGAGATTCAGCAGTATCATCATGCCGATTGAGAGCAGAAAAATAAAGGGTGCGATCCATGAGTCAAGAAACAGCAGCATTGCAGCGGTTGCAAGCAGCACCGCTATTGCAACATAGATGGGTTCTTCGCTTTCGCAGAGGTCCTTCAGGTCGGTGACCAGAGCGGACATTCCCGAAACAAAGCATTGCTCACCGGCAATTGAACGTATCTCTCTGATGGCATCCATAGTAATGTCCGCTGAGGTCGCACTGTCAAAAAAGACGGCCATCATTGTGGAATGGTCCGTATTGAATGCTTTATAGACCTTTTCGGGGAGCATTTCCATGGGTACGGAGATATCGGCAATACTGTCATACCAGACGACCGTTTCAACATGGTCCACCTTCTCGATCTTTGATTTGAGTTCGGACACATCCTTTGCCGGCATATTCTCAACAATGATAAAGGAGAATGCACCCTTGCCGAATTCATTCATAAGTTCCTTCTGACCTATGACAGTGTCCATATCCTCAGGCAGATAATCCAGCATATCGTAATTGACTCTTGTTAATACAAAACCAAACACCGCCGGTATCATCAGCAGAACGGTGATGATAAGTATGGGTATGCGGTATTTTACAACCGCTTTTGCAAGCTTCACTTGTTAACAGCCTCCGTTTCAGAATGATATGTGTCAATGTTGTCGGGATATTGGTTTTTGATGATCTTGACCGTACTGAGAGCTACGCAAAGATGAAGTATCCCTTCCGAGAGCAGCGCCGCTCCGCTGAGTGCCGTCAGAAGCCTTGTTCTTTCCCAGGGGAAAACCGAGAGCAGCGATCCAAGCATACAGGTTAGTGCGGCAAGTACCAGAATGACCCGCCATGAGTGTATCCCGAAGCTTTTTGCATCCTGGGCTATCCGTATTTTGAACAGGGAGTCCGCGAGTATTGCAATGCCTGCGGCAATAATGGTATAGTTTATTGCGTCAGGCGCCCTGGCAAAAACGATGGACCCGAGAACTATAAGTATTATCCCGAATTCAAGATCATACTGGAATGCAAGACGAAACAGATCCTTTGAAAAATATCCGATGATCTTTATTATTCCGAATACGATCATGTAAGCTCCCAGCAGATATCCCAGGGATACCTTTGAGATATCAGGCCAGATCATAAACATCAGACCTGCAAGACAGAATACCGCCGACATGACGATATATCCGGCCTTTGCTACAAGCATGGGAACTGTCGAACGCATTTTCATTTTCTCATCTCCTTCGATTTTATATTGTATTCATGAGAGGGAAAAATGAAAACGGTCAGCAAAAAGCCCGTGTCTGTTTTTCAGACACGGGACTAAAAATGTCTATCAAATTATTGATTTTCCGTTTAAGCTGCGGTTTATCAGCTCTTCGATCATTCCGTGAAGCAGCTCGCAAGAGCGTGAGATGAATTTCTGTGAATCCGTCTCCATTTTCTGGTCAAGCCAGTTTATCACGATTCCGAAGCATTCGCACTTACAGATACGTCCGATGACCTCCTTGTCAAATTCGTCGATCTTTCGTCCCTTCAGCAGGGCACGTCCGTATGAATCCACGATATAATCACAGACCTTCCAGAGATACTGTTCAAAGATACTGCGGTTGATGGAGTTGTATATATGCAGTATGGCTTTTTTGTTTTTGGATCCGAAATCGGTCACTGCGAGCAGAGCGGTCTCTGCAGATTCAATAGTTGGATAATCTGCGATTATCCTGTCTGCTTCCTCCTGTATGATCTCTTCTATCAGGGCCGGAAGGTCATGGTAATGATAATAGAAGGAATTGCGGTTGATGCCGCATTCTTCAACTATCAGCTTAACGGATATCTGGGTGAGAGGCATACGTTCAAGCAGGGAAAGAAAGGTCTTCTTTATCAGATCTTTGGTCAGATTAGTCAAGTCTTCATCTCCTGTATTCTGAAGGGGATATTTACAAGCGCCGTCAGGCACCGACAGTATTAATGATACTGCAAATCAGCTACTAAATCAAGTTTTTTTGGAATTTTTTTCGCTGAAAATAATCTTTGGTGAGAAAACTTCAAAGTCTTATTATGTTATCAGAAGCGCTCTTTGCGAAAAATAATAATGTACCTGTTGTCCGGGAAACTGAGGTATCCGGTAAAACAACAATATCACATCTTGCCAGTGACGCCAATGACGATGGGATAATATTGATCGTCATGTTGAACTGTCTTCCGGTTTATGTTATAATGAAGATAATAACATTTGAATTATTGAGACGGCGGTATGGTCGCATTTCAGAACAAAGAGTAATTGAACACATACCGGAAATGTTTATCAGGTATTAGAAAACCTTGCTGCTGTGTGGACGGAAAACCGTATGTAAACATTATTGGCAGTATAAAACTGCCTGTGGATGCAAAGTGAATATGGAGGTTTACAATGATCACGGATTACAGCCATATGTTGAACTATGTAAAGGAAACCCTTTACAATAGCGGAAATGATATAAATAATAAGGAATATCAGTCTTTTCGCAGCCGATTCGGCCATACAAAACGTGTTTTGAATTGGTGTGAAAGATTGAGCCGGGCATACAGCGGTCCAGTTAATGAATATGTCTTATTTGTCTCTGCAATTTTTCATGATGTTGGTTATGCGATCATAAATGACGAACCCGCTCTTACTCACGCCGAAGCAAGTGCAAAACTGTTTAAGGATTACTGCAGTAAATATGATGTATCATTTAAACAGGAAATATCGGATATAATTTCATTACATTCGGAGAAAAGCCTGATAAATCAAGACGACATACCTATTGAGCTTATATTGCTTATGGAAGCGGACCTCCTGGACGAATCAGGGGCTTTGTCGATATTATTTGACTGTATGTCCACAGGCGCGTGTCATCCGGATAGTTACGAAGCTGCTTATGAACATTTATGCAGATTTTCCTGCCGGATTCTTGACGAAGATCCTATGGTAACTCAGGAAGCGATCAGAATTTGGGAAGGAAAAAAAGAGCTTGTAAAAACGTTTATCCATTCATTGGCAATTGACCTGAATATTGACGAGGATCAGGGCGGTCTTTGTGCGGCACTGCCCGAAATATAGCGTTAAAAAACTCCCATGGTTTGTGCCATGGGAGTTTCGCTTTTTGTATCACATCGATCATTGTGGTGATATGGTGTATTCGGCGGGTACCGTTTTCTTTCAGGAATCCACGGAAGATTACAGTTCGGCGAGTTTTTTCTGCAAAGCGGAGACGTCGGAAATGCTGAAGTATCCGTCATTGTTGACATCGGCTGCGGTTTTCTGGTATTCATCCAATTCGATGATTTCCGCCAGCGCACGCTGCATGGCGGTTGCGTCACGGATGTCGACGACTCCGTTTCCGTCAACGTCGCCTTTTTTCAGATTAACCTTGATTGTGAAGGTCTTGGATGTGGTTTTGTTGTTGGTGTCCTTGCTGTAAACACACAGTTTATATTCGCCGTAGGATACGGGCTTAAAGGTGGTTGCGGGCTTGGAACTGTAATTGCAAAGGGTTTTGGTTCCGGTTGTTCCGGTCTTTTTGTAAATGATCTTGTACTCACAGGGACCATAATCAGCCAGGGTGTCAGGCTTTATGGTAATTGTGTCGCCCAATGTAATGTTGCTGCTGATGATGGTTGTCCGGCTGCTCAGTATATATTTTTTCTGTGATACGTTAACGGTGTATGTTCCGCCTTCGATTTTGACTGTGACGGTGGCAGTTCTTGCGTTGGTTGTGTTGAAATAGTTGTGAAGTGTAAATCCGACTACCTTTTCGTTGCTTGCGTCATATTTGGGAGCAGCTATAAGCCAATCGTAGGAGGAATTGGAGATGTTCACTTTGACAGAGAACTTGTCTTTGGCTACCGGTGTTTTAAGCTTGATCTCGGTGGTCTGCTCAATTGCGGGAAGCTGCACACTGTAGGTGGAAAGACCGTTAAAAGCGGAAATCAGTGAAACGGCGTATTCCTGAATATGATCTGCATCTTTCGATGTGACCTTGCCGTCAAAGTCTACATCAGCGGCAGTCAGCTGATACTTATCCAGAGTTGTCTTTTTTGTAACATATTGTCTGACCAGCGTAGCATCATAGATGTCAATTGAACCGTTTCCGTTTATATCGCCCCGGTTGGGAGTGAAAGTAAAGGGGAATGTAGTAATGGAAGTGGCGCCGGTTTTATCCTTGACAGTGACTCTGACGGTGTAATCGCCGTAAACCTCAGGTTTCCAGTTAACAGAGGACTTAGTGCTGAAATCGCAGACTGTGACAGTCTGATTACCCTTGGACTTGTTTATGGTTTCAAACTTGTAGGTGTAGTTACCGATACCGTTTGAGGCGGAAGCGCGCAGGGTAACTGTTCTGCCCAGATTCATGCTGTAAATGCTGAAATCAGCGCCCTCCGGTGTAACAGACAAAGAGGGAGAAAGCTTCTTGGATGTTTTCAGTGCGCTGTATTCTGCAGAACTGGTGGCATAAACGTTCAACATTCTGTCATAAGCCTTGACGGTGATAGTGCCTGAGGCGGCAGAAGAATTCAGTTTAAAAGAATTGTCCCAGGTGAAACCAATGATTTTGCCGTTTCTGAGGATCTCATAACCCATATGAGCATCAGGATAACGTCCGGACAAATTGAAATACAGGGTGTTGTTTTTGTCCATATTGAAAGAGAACTTGCCGCTTACTGATTTGTTGCTGTTTCTGGATGAGTTCTTTATATCCGCATAGGCGGTGGTACTGTAGTACCAGATGGGCTTGTCAAGCGGGGTCAGCTTGAGCTCCTTCATGGCATTGGTATAGGTGGCAGAGGGCTGTTCGGAGATGAATCCGTATCTGGTAAAGTATCTGGTCAGGTCTTTCTTTGTGGCAATAGAAGAGTAAACAGCGATCTTTTCGTTCTTGAGAGTTTCTTTTTCTTCACTGGTAGTAGCACTTTCTGCTGCTGAAGCAAACAGCTTGTCTACTGTAGTGTTGCCGGAAGTACCGTTCAGATACATTTTGTTGAATGCCGGCCAGTAGCCGCTGCTATATACCTCCAGATCCCAGAAAATGAACAGTCCCCAGCAGTAGTCGTTTTTGACTTTCCATAAACGGTCTTTTTCAGCGACTTCATCCGCGGCGACTCTGTTTATGTTATAGTGAGTATTATTCTTTGAGATTGCGATATGTTCATACAGACCATTGTTAAGAACATTCATCATGGCCCACATATTATTGGTTACTTCACTGTGCTTTCTTTCAGGATTATCAACACAATGGCCGAGCTCATGGGGAAGTCCCCAGTTGAATTCACCCTTCAACACTTTATTGGCATCCGGGGCTTTGATATTGATGCTTTCAGGGATTGCATAGGCACCGTAATTTTCGGGCATGCTTTTGGTCCTGATCTGGATCTTGACGTTCTTGTAATCCGCTTCGTTGGAAATGCCGCCAAATTTGAAGAAATCTTTGACGAGTTCGTCCCAGGTGGATACGGCGGTATTGAAATTCAAATCCATTTCTTTCGGAACATATTTGCCGGTTTTCTTGTCCTTGACGCGACAGGTGACCTTGCTGTTGACAGTGTCAAGAATATCTGTGATGGTGAAGGTCATGAAGGAATAATCCGAACACAGTTCCACAATATCGTGATATCCCTTTTCGTTGTTTTTCAGGTGTGCTGCATAATTGTTAAGAGAGGTCAGAAAGTTGGCGGAGGACTTGCCCTTCTTGTACAGCGGGACCTTATTGCCGCCTTCAATATAGATGCTGACCTGTGATTTCTGCTGTTCTTTTGTATACGGATTCAGGATATACACCATTCCGCCGTTTTCGTAATCGTCTTTTGTAGTCAGCTTCTTCAGCAGGGGTACTTTTATGGTGTTCAGACCCGGCTCCAGGGGATACTCGTAGTCCAATTCATAGGAGATGTTCTGAGTAAAATAGAGCTTGGGAGGATACTTTTTGATCTCCTCTTTATCTCCGCTTACATAGACGTTCAGTGTGTCATAGGCAGAAGCCCAGATGCCTGTGACCTGTTTGTTGGTACCCATACTGTTGGCTTTCAGCACAGTATCGGCATAGGCTCTCATGTCACCATTCCGCTCCGGTTTGAATTCTCTTGCGGTGTCTTTTTTGATCTTGTTGGTTATCAGCTTCTGTGCTTTTTCAAGAAGAGTTCTGCCTTTTTCGGATACGGACAAATAGCCTGCTTCCTCAGAGAGGTTATCGATCACTGTTTTGTTAGCGGTGCCAGTCAGAGGGTATCCGGAGTAATCCGATTCAGCAAACAGATTGACGATATTATTCTCCAGTTCGGTCCTTTTCTCATCAAGATAAGCACTGATTTTTTTTGTCTTTTTGTTGACAGTGATGGTCTGCTTGTTTCGATTATCTATCATGGAAAGCAGATCGGAAGTGTTCTTGTTGATTTTTTTCTGAAGGGCATTTACAACATCAGATCCCGGCTGACTACCTGCATTCATATATGCGCAGGCCAGCTG
The DNA here is from genome assembly GCA_045221175.1 of Acutalibacteraceae bacterium. Lineage (GTDB taxonomy): Bacteria > Bacillota > Clostridia > Oscillospirales > Acutalibacteraceae > UBA1213. Next base: position 17,304 of record JBGUWM010000272.1, read on the forward strand.
ATAGTTGGTGACCGCGTCTTCTGCCAGAGATGTAAATGCCTTGTCTGCCTTGACTTTGTCGGTTACGTACAGCTGTTCTTTTGCCTTTGTCAGGGCATCGTAAAGTCCGGAGGTATTAAAAAGATTATTTTTGACCTTAACCTTTTTGTAGAGGAACATGAATCTTCTGGAATCATCCAGATTCTGGGCATGATCGTAAACGCTGAACAGTGCGGATTTATACATTCCCAGAGACCGTTTGGTTCCTTTTGAATCCGTTGTATGGATGACAAGATAGTTTTCCGGTGTGTTTTCATAGACATCCTTACCGTCTACGGTCTTCTTGACTTTTGCATGATCGATAGAAAAAGTTGAATAGGTCTCCGGCCGGTCGGTGAACGCAAGCTTAACATAATCCACGAAAGAAAGATACTTACCGCTGCGGTTTTTTATATAATACTTATGATTAGGGGCGTTCTGGATGGAATAGATACAGTCGTCTGTGATTTCGGATTCATCAATGACTGTGAAATCATTTCCGAAGCGGGGTTTCAGGGTGTAGATGGAGCCTTTTTTATCCGTACCGGGCATCACCGTGGCTGTATTGGGATTGACGATAAGATAATCGCCGGGTCCGATGACACTGTCCTGACAGAAAACGTATTTATAAGTGGTTTTCTTGACAGGCTGGGGCAGAGCAGCGATCCGGTCGATGAGAGGGGTAGTTTCAGCGGCTGCGGCAGATACGGTCAGTTGCGAGGAAACGGCCGCAGTACCGAAAGACACCAAGGTGGCTGAACCGATGACTGTACTTGCCAGTATAACGGCAAGCAATCGTTTGACGGGTTTTGTGATCATAAACTATCTTCCTTTCTTTTTCTGGACGCAATTATTAGATTTTAAACATTTACTATTATAAACCTTATCGTTATGTTTTAATTCTTTTGGTGAAATTTTCGTTAATTTGCCTCTTTATATAAAAATAAACTAAAACAACTTTCTATATTCTGATTACAGAAACGGAAATAATATAACGGATAACTGTCTTTTTGGGGAATTTGTACAGCGGAAGCTATATTTGTGCTGTTATTCCCTTGGTTTCCGCTCTGCGTATCATCTCATTCCGTACACAACTCCTCATACAGAATGTTTTCTCCGGCAGAGTAAACAGAAAACGATCCAAACGATATCCTATCCCGTTTTTATTAAGGAAAACAGACCTTCTGCTACGGAATAATCATAGCGAAAGGTCTGTTTATTCATTGCTTAGAAAGATCCTGACCGGCAATGCCGGTTAGCATACTGGTACCGGTATCAGAATTCAGCGCCCAAGTTATCCATAGAATCGATCACGACAACACATCCGGGATCGACGTGCTGCATCACAAAATACATCTGCTCTTCGGGGATGGCCACACAGCCGCCTGTACGGGGTTTCCTGTCTCCGAGACAGTGAAGAAAGATGGCGGAACCTTTACCGGCTTTTCCTTCCTCGTTATAGCTGATATTCAGGCAGTATTGATATTCATACGGATAATCTTCGATATGCTCGCTGTCGTCTGTTTTAAGATCGGAATGATCTTTGATGCTGACCATCTGATTGTACTGAATATCGTTGTCGCCTGACCAGTATGTATCGTTGTCAACCTTTGTATAGGCTATGGCACAGCCGGGATCGTCAGCAATACCAAATGCCTTGTTGAATCCGAATGTGCCCACCGGCGTTTTTCCATCGCCCTCTTTGGTCTTACCAAGACCCTCTTTGCCGATAAATCCTGGAGTGGACATGATCATTTTCCAGTTTCCGTCTGCGTCCTTTTCGTGCATGGAGATCCATGCCGTTGATTTCTCATATCCGGCCACAACAAAAAGCTGTTGTGCATTCTTGTCCGCATCCATTTTCGTTACCCATTCGGGGGAATCCTTAGGTTCCTGTCCCAGACGCTCTCTTGGTGTGGTAAACTTTGCGGTCTGAGGGGCAGACTCGCCGGCTGCCGATGATTCGACCTCTGACACCGCCGCACTGTTTACAGCCGATTCAACCTCTGAGACCACCGCGCTGCTTACAGCTGATTCGACTTCTGAGACTGCTTCGTTGTTTACTGGCGAACCGACCGTTGAGACCGTTTCGCTGTTTGCTGACGTATCAGTCTTTGTCCCTGAGCTGCCGCAGCCTGACAAAGCCGTTGCCATAATTGCTGCCGAACATATTCCTGCCAATATTATTCTGATCTTCATTTTAGTGATCTCCTTTTATTTTTTTCTAAGGTATAGTATTACATTACAGCCTTCTTTGTTTTTCTTGGGAAAATCCGGTTCTGCTGTAATCTTCTTGACCGTTATATTATAGCATCCTGTATCCCGCAGATTTTCAACAAATATCGCTGATTCTGCTCCTGAAGCAAAAATTTGGTTGACTGCACAATTCTGATATATTGTTGTTGTACAACTTGACCCGAGCGGTCGATGGGTTTCCTACTGCTGAAACAAGTATCACAATGTGTCAATCAAGTTATATTATTTGCCGGAAAACATATTGGAAGAGCGCGATCCCGCACTTCTAAAGTGTGGGTACGGACGGATCTATAGCAAACAATATATGAAAAAAATCAAACAGCAAGTGCGAGTTGACATGGTGAATAATTAATAATATTTATATCTGTAAGTAACATGCGAATAATTCAACTTCCGATTAATACTCTTTTCCGATTAAAAGCTGACACTTTTAATCGGAAAAGGCGCCGCCAGAGGCTGCGCTTATCTGTGCATACGCACAGATAACGTCTCATGCAAACTCCGACGCGCTGACGCGCCATTAAAAGCAAACTATGTCTGCTTTTAATAGGAGTTAAGTATAAACAGGCACGATAAACTATGAACAGCGCAGATAATTACAAATACATTAGAAAGCAGCCGGAAAGTGACGCTATATGCGGCACGTCGGCGGAAGTTAGAGTTACATGACGTGCCGGGACAGAGCACCCCAAGGTCACTTGTTTCACTGTGCCTGCGCTCCCGATTTCGCACCCTGATTCAGTGACATCCGTCAATTTTGTGCCGCGATTATGTTTTATCAGTGTCAGTATATTTTACGATTGCCGCGGGAGTAAAAGTATCCAGTCCGTGCCCAGAGCGCAGCGCAGCGGAGCGACCGCCGCAAATCGTCCTGCGCGGTCACGCACCGCAGGCTCTGCGTAATAAGTATTTGTCATTTGACTTTGTATGGATTATAATAATATATAAACGAAGATAAGCTAAAATTGTTTTTCAGAAAGGAGTAGCTTACATGATACAAATATGCAATATTTCAGCGGAGCTTTGCTCAATGATAATACACTCCTGCCCGGATGACTCCCTGTTCGCAGAGTACAGTTGTCTGACATTGGACCGAAGAAATGAAATGCTGAGGGATATTTCGGAAAACATTGGACCGCTGTTTGATCCCGGTCAGCTGCTGTCCATCCGTCAGTTAAAAAAAGAGGATCTGAATGACCGCTTGTATTCCTTATTGGATGAATACATTTCCGCTCTTCAAAACAAGGGTGAGCTTTTTACAATGATCGCATTAGCTCAGGTTCTTGACGAAGCATTGAAAACACTTCTGCTCGAAAAGATCGGTGAGTATCAGTCGGATGAATTTTCGGTAGTACTCAACACCAACCGTGAAACTACAGGTATAGGGCTTCTGCCTCGCTGCTCCTGTGTATGGGAGCGCCGTAACCGGCTTTTCCACAGCTATAACCGGCTGGATAATTTTCTGTTTCATTTTCTTATGATAGAAAACAGTATACTGGGAGAACTGATCGATAAGCATATTTTTCTGCCGGAAGAACTCTTTCCGGACTTTTCTGCTGACCGGCAATTGAAGATCGCTGCGACTCCTCTGCGCCGTGAGAGGCATTATATCGAAGAAGAATATACAAATAATGACATACAGTATCTTCGTATCAGTTATGACCGTGAAAAATCGGCAGAGGATAACGAAGAGATATGGAAAAAGATTATTACTGCTGCTGAAAACAACTGTGATATGATCGTATTTCCGGAAATATTGGGCAACAGCGAAACACCGGATAATATCAGTAAGAGGCTGAGGGCGATGTCATCTGGTGAGCAAAAGAAAATGCCATCGCTTATAATACTTCCCTCAGTATGGGAGAACAATATGAATACCGTCACGGTGTTAGACCGCTCTGGAAATGTTGTCTGCTGTCAGAGCAAGCAGAAACCCTATCTTAAGGAACATGACGGCGGTGTATTTCTGGAAAGCATAAAGACAAATATGGTGGTAAATATCCTTCATTATGAAGGCATCGGGCGTATAGGGATCCTTATCTGCAAGGATTTTATTGCTACAAAATATATGGAACAGCTTATGCGGTGCTTCAAGCTTACGCTTATCATCGTTCCGTCCAATTCCACGGGTTCCTATGACTTCCGGCAGTCCTTTGACCTTTGCGCCCACGATGACTGCAATGTTATCTGGATCAATACCTGTGCGGCAATGAAAAAAGGGAAAGAAAGCAATTTCCGGAATATCGGCTATGTGCGCAAGCGTATCGGAAGATATGACGATGATTCCCAGAAGCTGTGTGAAATGCCCGTGTGTGACGGCGCTTTCGGCGGCAATTGTTCCGGGGATTGTATCTACTTTGAGACCATAAGAGGTGTATGAGATGAAATTCAGAAATATCAGAAAAGAGTACCAGGGCGATTTTATTACCTACTATAAGATCGGATATGAAACCGAAGGCGGCAAAGAAAAGATCTATGAGATGATAAGCCGGGATCCGGAGATACAAAAACTTGAGGATCTGAACGTCAAAAAGCCGGATGCAGTTATAATGATAATCCATGACAGCACCGGAGAGAAAATTCTTCTGAATCATGAATACCGTATGGCGGTGGGGGAGTGGGTCTTTAACTTTCCGGCAGGTCTGATCGACCAGGGTGAGACTATATCCGAAGCCGCCGCAAGGGAACTGAGAGAGGAGACTGGTCTAAAGCTGACAGAGATCAGTGAACTCTGGAGGGAAAGCTATTCGGCAGTCGGATTTTCAAACGAAAAGGGTAGCGTCGTGATCGGAACTGCGGAAGGATCGATACAGAAGAGCGATTCCGAAGCGGAGGAAATAAACGCGGCGTGGTACACAAAAGCAGAGGTGCGCTCCCTGCTGACGGAATACCCCTTTGCTGCAAGAACACAGGCGTATTGCGTTCTCTGGAGCCGGGAATAAAAAAACAGAAGGAATAAACAAAAAACAGGCTGTCAGATTTTTCATAGACAATAATCAGGACATCAGGGGTCTGCGCCCGGCGAATCACCATTATGTTTTGTAGGATATTTGGGCGGAGAGACCTGCGCAACCTGATCAAGAAACAAGAAGCATTACCGGATTTGGACTGATAAAGGAAGAACTGCAGGTGACCGATTTCCGTTGAGTGCATCTTCTGTTTTACGTTTGCCAATATGAGGTGATAATTCAATTTTCAGTTACCTCGCTGATCGTCCTGATGGAAATGACTGCCTTTTATTAAACTGAAAAATAAAAAACACGGGACAGTTTTTGGGTTGTCCCGTGATTTTTTGCAGATAATGTTTGCCGGCGATAAAGCATCGTCAGATGACAAAGTCAGTCAGCGCAGCAGTCGGCGTAACAAGCGCCCAGGTGCTCAGTGACGACTGCCTGCTGTTTTTCTGGTAAAGAGTACAGCGCCCATAGCCGCAAGTCCGATAATGGAGATCAATATCGCCAATCGGTTTGAATCATCTCCGGTCCTGGGGATGGAATCATCGGGCTGTACGGATGATGTAAATCGTACCGTCAGAACGGTATCGCCGGTAAGAGCAGGTGCTGTAAACACGCCGTCAGATACAGATGCTGTCACGTTTTTGCCGTTATACAGAACGCATTCGATCCTGTAACCGCTGTCCGGTGTTATGGTGTATGTTACAACGTTGTCAGCAGACTTATCAAAAGAAGCATCGCCTGTATATTTTATTCCGTCTGCTGTTACAGAGCCGTTCTGACCGATGCTGAGAGTGACCGTGCTGTTTGCAGATGGTGCGACGGCCGTTTTTGTAAACCTTGCATTGAAGGTAATGCTGCCGTTCAAATCAGAAACTGACTTGTCCCATCCGTCAAATTTGTATCTGTACAAGGCATCTGCTGCTCTTTCGGGAATTTCACCGTCATATTCTGGGATCTCACCAAGCACATTTTCAATGACCTTAAGTATCTTATCTCCGTTTTTCCATGTAACGGTGTATCTGACGGGTTCCTGAACAGCGTATATCAGGACATCCTCATCAGGCATTGTAAGAGTATTCCCCTCAAGTGTGCCTGCGCTTGTCTGGAAGGCGCAGGTATAGCCTTCTTCAACTTTTCCTTCGTAACTCATACTGAGCTCTACTATATCGTCCTTGCCGGCATAGTAGTGTCCGTTATACTTTATGCCTGTCGAATAGGCGGTTATTTTACTTGAACGATAATAAGTGTATTCTCCTGCAGGATATACTACCGTTTTTTCGCCTTCGTCAATGGTATGCATTTTCTTGCCCTGTCCGGTGTAGCTGGTCCCGTCGTTTAGATCCTTTGTGTAGTAGCAGTTGTTGAATGTTCCGCCGTTTCTTGCAAAGGCTGCACAGTTTGTGTTCTGGAAGGTTATTTCGGCCGGATCAAAAACCGAATCATTGATGGTAAGGGTACCGCTATTCCAGCCTGCAAAGCCGCCGCAGGAGTCGGTATTCACTCCCAGGAATTTTCCGTCAAAGACACAGCCGGAAATGGTCATAGTGCCGTCCTGAAGGCCTACAAGACCCCCGTGAGAGCCGTCTCCGCTTGTGACATGAGTGTGGATGTTGACCGAGCTTTTACAGTTGATGATCTCTGTGTCACCCCAGCAGCCTCCCACTATGCCGCCTGCGTATTTATGTGAGTTGTCGGCAACTGCGATGAGTCCCTTCACGGTCAGATCCTTTATTACGGCAGGACCATTCGTTCCGCCCTTGACGTATCTGAAAGGTGCGGTATATTTACCATCGCTGGTGTAGTCGATCTGAATAGTATTGCCGTTGCCGTCGAACACACCCTGAAAGTCGTTGCCGGAGGTTCCTGCCATTGTCTGAACGTTGAGATAGTTTTTCAGTTTGAAATATTTACCGTCTGTATAACCGTAATTACAGTAGTCGCAGAACAGATTCCAGTCTTCATTGGAACATATGAGATAAGGATCGTCAGAAGTGCCGCTGCCGCTCAGAGCGCTTGGTTCCGCTGCATATACGGTATTAACGGTGCGGTCCAGTTCACCTGAGGTCAGGTCAGTGTATTGGTCTCCCGACCAGCCTTCAAACTTGTAGAACATACCGTTTTTGCACTTGTAGTTCGGTACCGAAGGAGGTTCGGCGCTTTCACCATGGTCAACTGTCTGCGTTTTCAAAACACCCCAGTCTTCATCCGTAAAGGTGACATTGTAGTCAAAGGTCTTGACGGAGATAGTCTTGGATGACGAATAAGACTTTGAAACATCCTTATATTGGAGTTTGATATTGTAGTCGTCTTTATCATTCGCATCATGGGGCACTGTGATAGTATTGTCGGTGTATGTGACCGCACTGTTTGAGCACGAGAAAGAGACATCGTTAAGCTGGAAGGGCCATCTTGCACCGTACTGGTCGTAGATCATGCCCGGTTTGTAGGTATAGACATTACTGGTATCGTCTGTGGGTACATAGGCAGTACTTTCTCCTGAAGGCTCTGTAATGGTAGTTATCTGCGGCTTGAACTGTCCGTCAAAATAGCTGACTGTTGTGGTAGAAAAATTTGTACCGATATCGGTATGCCACCAATCACCAAAGGTTGGTTCGCTGTCTTCGAAGTAGAGCGACATCGTATTACTGCGGCCCGTAACATGGGCGATCTTCAGACCCATCTTGCCTTCCCAATAGGTTATGGTTTTGCTGCTGAGTTCGGAATCAATAGGTTCCACGGTTATCTTGGTGATATACCATTCCGAGGGGTTGAAGGACGTTCCGTAGCAGGAATAGTAGATCTGTTTTGGTGGTCCTGAAAGCTCAAAGGTTTTTGAGTGGCTGCCGGATGAATCCGCCATATTCTTGACAGTCACACATCCACGTTGGCTGTATGTGTCTTTGATGTAGGTGACCGATGTGGGCTTATAGTAATACAGATCCATATAGTTTGTATCTTCTTTTGTACTTGGGTTTTTCACATCCCAATAGACCGTGACTCTGAACTTTGCCGAGGTGTCCGGATCGTAAGCGATCGCATTTGCCTTAAGGTTCGGCGCAAATGCAAACAATGAGACAGTGATCAGCATAAAGAACAGAACGGCCAGAATATGATGTTTTTTTCCGGATAGATGTTTCATAATAGTTCCTCCTAAAATAATTTCGATCAGATGTATAGAGCTTTGGCGGTCAGCTCAATACATATTTCCACAATAATTTTACCATATCACAGCTGTAAATACAACATTTTCTATGAACAGCGGGGATGAAAGCTGAGCCATCAGGAGATCCTGCATCTCAGAAATATAAAGTGGATTAATATTTTAATAATACAGATTTGCAGCAAGACATCGGTGTACAGATATGATCTTTTGACGGATCTGAAGAAAAGAACAATAAGAATAATAAAACTGACAGCCGGCTCCTGCAAAGGGTGATCATCCTTGCAGAAGCCGGCTGTATTACTTATTCCTGTATTCTTATTTCATTGTCAATAATGGATCATTGCTGATGAGCGAAGAGGAAATCGAATCAGTACCCTTTTAACAGAACCATTCATTTACCGTGCGTATTTCCGAAATGTAACCCTCATCATCATTAGGGGTCTCAAGGATAAAAGGAAGGTTTTCGAAAACAGGGTGCAGGGCGATACGCTTTAATGCCTCCATGCCGATCATTCCTTCACCAAGTTTTTCATGACGGTCCTTGTGAGAGCCGCAGTCGTTTTTGCTGTCATTGAAGTGGACGGCTTTCAGTCTGTTCAGACCTATGATCTTATCAAACTGAGTCAGCACACCATCAAGGTCACTGACGATATCATAACCCGCATCCCAGACGTGACAGGTATCGAAGCATACACCCAGCTTATCCCTGTACATCACACTGTCGATGATCTGCTGCAGCTCTTCAAAGCTTCTTCCTACTTCGGAACCTTTTCCTGCCATTGTTTCGAGAAGGACAGTTGTATTCATTTCAGAACGGAGAACAGTATTCAGGCCTTCCGAGATAAGTTCGATCCCCTTTTCCGCTCCAAGTCCTGTATGAGAGCCGGGATGGAAGTTGTAATAGTGACCCGGAACAAACTCCATGTGTTCCATATCCTGCCTGAGCATTTCCAGCCCGTTTTGTCTTGTTTCTTCCTTTGCGGAACATAGATTCATTGTGTAGCTGCCGTGAGCAACCAAAGGACCAAAATTGTTTTCTTTAACGAGGGTATTGAGCTTTGCTGCATCCTCCGGGACAACAGGCTTTGACTTCCCGCCCCGGGGGTTTCTGGTGAACCACGCAAAGGTGTTTCCGCCGAAAGAAAGCATGGTCCTGCCCATGGCTTCGTAACCGTTTGTCACCGAAAGATGACATCCTATGTATATCATACAAACTCCTCATTTGTGGTTATATTTTAATACCAGATATTATTTTAAGACTGTCCGGCTCAACGTGACAGGGAAGAAATAAAATATTCACTCCCGTGCATTTCGCTTCCTCAAAAGCAGCGGCAAAAGCCGGATCGGTATCTGTATTTGGTCTGACCTCATCGATACCGTCCATCTGGATGACAAAGGCGGCGAAAGTTTTGTATCCTTCCTGAGCTGCCTTTATCAGTTCATGAAGATGCTTCGTTCCCCGCTGTGTGGGCGCATCGGGGAAATAACCTATCCCGTCAGACTCTAAGGTGCAGCCTTTGACTTCCATCAGATATTTGTCTGTCAGATCATCACTGACTTTTTCCATATAGAAGTCAATTCTTGAATTACCGAAGGTGTATTCAGGAACGACTTTTGTAAATCCTTGCGAGTTCAGCCATTCGGATACGACCTTATTGGGCGCCTGACTGTCAATATTGATAAGCAGACCGTTATCCTTACGAACAGCGATAAGGTCAAAACGGGTCTTTCGGCCCTTTGAACCCGGGTTGGTGAGATATACTTCCGCACCGGGGAGAAGAAGCTCTTTGCATCTTCCGGTATTCTTTACATGGACCGTTTCTGTGGTTCCGTTGATACTGACATTGGCAATAAACCGGTTAGGTCTGTCAATGAATACAGCGGGAGTCACATTTTCATATCTCAAGGCTGATTCACTCCTTCAGCAGCTCCAGCATCTGAGCGGGATTATCCGCAGCTTTTACTTTGTCAAAGGCTTTTATGATGATACCGTTTTCATCAATGAGATAGGTCGTCCGGACAACTCCCATTGACACCTTGCCGGCACTTTTCTTCTCCTTCCAGACATCATAGCTTTGAATAACCGTTTTTTCCGTATCGGAAAGCAGAAGGAAGGGCAGTCCGTGTTTTTTCTCAAATTTCTTATGAGAAGCTACCGTGTCCTTGCTGACACCTATTACTGCGGCACCTTTTTCCTGAAACTGCGGATACAGCTCTCTGAAAGCGCAGGCCTGCTTTGTGCATCCGGAGGTCATATCTTTCGGATAAAAATATAGTATTACTTTTTGTCCTCTGAAATCGGTTAATGAACGTATATCTCCGTTCTGGTCGGGGAGTGAAAAATCCGGGGCTGTTGATCCTATGGGAAGCATGATGTTATCCTTCTTTCGTTTGTATTTGTCATCATTATACATCAAATGACTGTTGCTCGCAATACACATCAAATATCCGGCGAGCCGCCGGTGGTGATTTCGCGCTGTCGCTTCACTACGTTTCGCTCTGAACACACGCAAAACACTTTTACTCACGCGGCGGACGGCACGTCATATACCGTTGTCGTCCGCCGGCGTGCCGCATACATCGGCACTTTCCGGCTGGTGTCAACATGATTCCGATTTTTATTTGCTGCTCATGCTCTGACGTGCCTGCTTATCCCAGAAATATTTTATACGAACAAATAGCTATTAGCCATCCAACGGTTTTTGGGTGTAATGTTTTTTCCCTTTTAAAATATTTTATCGTTACTCAGAACGTCAGATATTACATCTTGGTGCGTGTGTCGTTTATATCATCCGACCGCAACATCTGACCAAAGTAAAAAAACACATTAGTCTCATCAGCGCTGATTCAATGGCTTGCTGTATTCATAGGACGCTGACCATGGCGGACTATTCTGTCAAAGTCAGAAGTACTTTATGAGCCGAGAGGCGGGCAATATTCCACTGTTGTTATATTGTAACGTTCTTACAGGACGGACTGACAACTTACAGAATCAATCGTGTACCCATATCATACTCTATTGTACATACAAATACTACAGTTATCACCAAATAAAGCGCATAAAACTGCCCTTCTGTAAAACGGTTACAGAAGGGCAGTCTCTATCTGTTGTGATTATTGAATGCTAACAGAGAGATATCATAGATCATGATACAGTTAGCGTCACATATAGATATTTATTCTGATTTTTGGCGTCTCTGACGGTCAGACGGAGATAGTGCTTTCCGGAGACTTCAGGAGTATAGCTCATTTCGGTGTCTGAGGTAAGAGCCACTGCGCTGTTCCACTCGGCATCACCCTTGACCTTGTAGTCTACAGCAA
>JBGUWM010000273.1:0-3482 GCA_045221175.1 Acutalibacteraceae bacterium
GCCCTTGAAATAGAGAACATACTCGCCCATCATGGCGCGGTAAGTGATATCCTCCAAACCGCCGAGCTGTTCCAAAATATAGTCCAAATAATCCCTTGTCGAAGCCATAGGCGAACTCCTTTTATATTATGTATTGCTTTACTATAAAACTGAAAATCGAGCAGGTGTGGGATTTATAATCTAACTCCTACTCGATTGTTGTCTTAATAACTATTAATTATCCTGTTTTTGCAATTGTATGATTTTTATATGTGTTCCAAGTTGGCTCATAATCAGCACTTGCCTGGTTGCCCCACATATCCCATCCCTCACGCTCGCCACGAGCAAAAAGTTCAATTCTGTTAGGTAAGCTGCAAGCTTCGATGATAGGTATTATCTCATCAGGCTTTCTGCTGTGTTCGCGTTTTTGAGAACGAATCAAGTTGACCTGAGAACGTGCAGGAGATAGTGTTCGGTTTGGTTGGCTTTTCTTTTTTATTCCAAAAAGAAGCAGTTCTGTAACATTACGGAAATAAAAGCCAACTCCCCTTCCGTCAGGAAATCCGTCCTTTCGGACTTTTTCCCATACAATATTACCTTTATATTCAAATCCCCAAGCTTCCATTACAGCTAATCCGTCCGGCAACAATGCGTTAGGTACCCAAAGATACAGATGGGCTTTACTATCAGCTATTTCAGAAACAGGCAGAGCTTTAATTTCTTCTAATTTCATTGTTTCATACCGAGTCAAACGCTTGTGTTCCGGAGCAACCTTACCTGTTCGATTCTGAAACTGCCAAGGAGGATCAGCATATATTGTGTTATACTTTTTCCCGTTTGTAAACGCCAATAAATCCTCTATAGTGTGTTCCAAGTTACTCATATCCTTTAACACACCCTTTCTTTATTCCTACTGCCAATATTGGACATCCCCCGTTTCTTCTACTGTCAAGTCGGTATTTAAGCTTTCCAATCCATGTAGTGGAAGCGCCGTATTTTGACATAACGCCCATTTTTTTAAATATATCGTTTAATTCTTCCGCTCGAGTGACTATGACTCCTACATCAATTAATCCACAGTCAAAATATGTTCTCATTGCAAGTAAATCTCTATCGAAGGTTTGATCTTTGCTGTTCCATTCAAGATCAAATGCTACTTTATTTTTTAAGAAATCTATATTATGACCGTCTATATACCCGGTAATCGTTTCAATTTCAAACGGCTCGTCTGCAAAACGTCCCCTTCTTTGTGCTGTTTGCCGAGGATACTTTTTTACAATTAAGTCTCCGGAAATACGAATCTCACGCCAACCATATGGATACAAAACATCATCAAACTTTTTTGGAATAGGTGATTCATTTCCACCGGATTTTGAGATATCGTCAGGGGTCAATTCAAGCTTTCGCAACGACTCTTGTATTTCATCCCACTCAGCCGGAAAGCTTTCATGTAGTATTTCCAGTGCATGTCCGTAATCATAATACTCATATTTGAGTTGAATGTCCTTATCGACATATTTATCAATTGACATACAATACCACCTTTTTGTGTTTTTTGCTATTGCCATGTTTATAGTAATTGTATCATTACGCAAAAGCTTTGTCAAATCAAAAAACACTTGAACATACCCATAATGAAAATAAACCGCAAACCGCTGATTAATACACACCTTATGAAAAGCTTACCGCAAGCAGTGTTTGTTATTTCCACGAGGCGATATAGGTTTGATTTTTGCTGTCCGAAGGGGCTTTGTAGGGGTCTTTCTCGGTTTTTACAACGTCGCTGTAATGAGCGGTGGTGAATTCCAGCTCTGTTGTGTTTGAACCGAGCTGCGAACCAAACATGACCTTGTAGATCGTGTTGTCCTTAAGGTTCAGTGCGCTTAGATCATACACGTAAACTGATTCGCTGTAAACCGTGCAGTATTCTTTTTGGCTTCCGAAGGAAAAGAATTCGCTGCCGCCCGGCTCGTAAATATGGCAGAACACATTGGTGGTATCTGCCCACTCTGAGGTATCGACATAGATTTTTTTCTCTGCCGCCCGGGTAGTTGCCTGAACGGTCGGAGAGGGTGTTGTTTCCTGCGGCTTTGTCTCGGGAGGCTCGGTCGCCGTCCGGACTTTGGCAGCCGGTGCTGTTGCCGCATGAGGAGTTTTGTCTGTGTTATTCTGCCGCACGACAGGAACATTAGGCTCCGAAACGAAGTTTTGCCGCACTTCGGCGACAGGCTGAACTTCGTCGAAAGCAGGAGCGATGGTAAAGCTCGCCTTCGTGCTGTCTGCGGCACTGCTTGGCTCGGAAACCGTTTGAACAGCGCTGCGGCTCTGCTTGGCAGCGGAAACGTACTGTTTCTGCGAAGGCTTATTTGAGTAGTTAGCCGTTGCCGCACTTACTCCCGCGCCCGCCGTGACTAAAACGGCGCAAGCCGCTGCCGCGATTTTAAGCGGAACGCCCGAAGCTGCTGCGGTGTTGGCTGTTGCAACCATCACGCTGCCCTTAGGTGTGGCGAAGGGAATGATCAAATTGCGCTGTGACTCCGCTTCGGTGATAAGACTGTAGGAAATCAGCTTCATGGGAGCTGCGCCGAAAGAAGCGAGAGCGCACGCCTCAAGCCTCTTTTTCAGCGACTGACGCGCCGAAAACAAACGGCTCTTTACCGTGTTCTCGTTTACGGAAAGCGTCTCCGCGATCTGCTTAACGCTGAGCTGCTGAAAGTAAAACATCATCACGCTTTCGCGCTGATTTTCCGGCAGCTCGCTGACAGCGCTGCGCACAGCGGCGCGAAGCTCGTTGGTTTCCGCGTATCTGCTCGGGCACACCTGAACGTCGTCGTCCTCCCATTTTTCAAGAGCTTCGTCAAAGGACAGGCTTTCGTGTTCACGGGTGATTTTGGAGTGGCAGTAATTGGCTGTTATTGCTTTGATCCACCCCAAAAAGCATTTCGGATTTTCAAGCGTGTCCATCTTTTTGAGCATAGTCAGCAAAATGTCCTGAACCGCGTCGCGCGCCTTCTCCTCGTTTCCCAGCGTGGTCAGGCTGTAGTAATACAGGTATCCGCTGATCATGTCGGCAACCTCGCCGGTTGCCCTGCTGTCGCCCTTCTGCGCCTTTGCCGCAAGTCGTGTCAGCTTTGAGTTGTCTATTTTATACTTAGGTTTGTTTTTCATAATAAATACCTCCGTTTTTTGCTCTTCATTAAAAAAGACGCGAAAAAAACAAAAAGGTTTGCGAAAAATTGAAAAAATTTGTTTTTAAGGCAATACCGCATAATTCAGGTGTGGGGATTGCGCAGTAAGATTTTTCGTCAGGTTGCATAAATAAATCTCGGTAAGGCTGTCGCCTTGCCGAGATTTTTTGGGCAAGCTGACGGAATAAGAAAAGGCAAGTCGTACGCCTTGAATTGTGCGGTGTTGCCTTAATATTACTATAGTTTTACATGCATAAACGGTTTGCCGGCGGAGATGCCGCCTTTGTAGTCTACGTCGGTTTTGGTGTTGTAGCT
>JBGUWM010000274.1:0-2917 GCA_045221175.1 Acutalibacteraceae bacterium
AAATATACAAAAACCGGCCGCAACGGCGTGCACATACACAAACACCGGGCCGCATTTGCAGGCATATACGCAAACACCGGGCCGCAATGGCAGGCACATACACAAACACCAGGCCGCAATGGCAGGTACATACGCAAACACCGGCCGCATTTGCAGGTACTGCATCAATCACAGAAAAACAAGGCAAGACAGAAGCTCATAAACAGGAGTAAAAGCAATTGAAAAACGACTCTGAAAATGAAAACGAGACCCGCAGGAAGCAACGGATTCAGAACATTCTGCTGATCCTCCTCCCCATCCTGATCGCCGCCACCCTGTTCTTTACCTCCAGGGCAGGAAAACGCAGACACAGAGAAGAGCCCCAGCCCCCGGACCGGGAGCCTCCCACGATCCATCTCACCAGGGACAAAAACTATTTTGTCATGCCGGGAGAGCAGTACGAGGAGGAAGGCTACGCGGCCTACGACGACCGCGACGGCGACCTGACCAAAAAAGTAGAATCCTCCATCAACGGAGATATGGTCCGTTACCGGGTCATGGATGAAGCCGGCAATATCACTGTCCGCTTCCGCAGGATCCCCTACGCGGACCGGTCCCTTTTGAACGACCAGGAGGAATGGGACCTGATCAGAAGAGGGGCAGGCAGCCAGAGTGATAAGGACGTGAAGGATCAGAAAGCCTCCAAATCATCCGAACGGTCTGAGCAGTCCGGTGCTGCCTCCAGCAGCGAAGACGGCACCAGGTCGGAATCTAAATAGAAAAAACGCCTCAGCTGACAACCGTTGCATAACCGGCAGCTGAGGCGTTTTTTAATTTCTTAATGTGTTTTTATATGTCTGGACAGTGAAAAGTTCTCACCGTCAATTACATCTTAAAAATTGAATATTAGTTGCTAATACAAGCGAGTGTTCCGCTTGCATGATATACTTTTCTTAGTGAAAAAAAACATAGTAAATTTAGCTAGTGCTATTTACAAATAGCTAGTGAAATGTTATAATTATCACTAGGAGGAGGTTTACTTGGCTATCATCAGACAAACAAATAAGAAAACAGGAATTACTTACGTTATTGAGTCCGAATCATACTGGGACAAGGAAAAACAGCAGCCCCGTTCCCGCCGCAGGATCATCGGAAAGATCGATGAGGCTACAGGCGAAGTGGTCCCGACCCGCAGGCAGAACCGTCGCAGTCCTTCCAATACACCACAGGCTGTTGAGGAAGCTTCCCGGACAGGTGGAAATCTTTCGGTTCCCGATGGTCAGCCGGATGACAAGGACAAAGACGCAAGGATCCTTGAACTTGAAGAGCAGGTAGCCCGCCTGCAGAAGGAAAAAGAAGATATCCTCTGCATGCTCGAACGCCTGACTGCACAGTACAGATCCTGACACCCGCATACTGCCGGTGTCTGTCTGACTGAGCGATGCCGGCACAGCAGCCAGTAAACATGACTGTATGTTCCGCTTTATTGAGCAGATACTCGATGGATTTCGTCCCTGCTTTTCCAGAAGGGCCGCTTTCCGCTGGTTCGTTGTCGTCATCGTCGGTCTTATGCTCCGCTCTGACCGTCTTGGTGTAACATCCATCATTCGGGACCTTGCACTGGACCCGTCGGGATATGAATCTCTGATCCATTTTTTTCGGTCAACTGCGTGGGATGCCGGAAAGATACGGGACAAGTGGTACCGCATCCTTGTTTCCAAGGCCCCGCTCCTGCGGATCCATGGCCGCGTTGTCCTTATTGGTGACGGGGTGAAGCAGTCGAAGGAAGGCTATTTCATCCCCGGTGTCAAAAAGATGGTCCAGGAATCGGAAGACAGTTCCAAACCGCAGTACATCTTTGGGCATATGTTCGGAGCGGTCGGAGTCCTGGCCGGAACTCTGGAGCGCCACTTCTGCCTGCCGTTGAAGATCAACATCCAGGAAGGCCTGCGTTCCGCTTCACTGTGGGATAATTCCGGTATCTCACCGGAAAGCCACATCATCCAGATGATTGAAAGCGCCTTTGAGACAGCTGACGTGTTCGGACGCTCCATCCTCCTGCTGGACCGGTATTTCCTGACAACATCGGCATTGAGAAAACAGGCGGAATTGAACGCGGCTTACGGCAGCCCTGACCACGTTACGATCGTTACCAAGGCAAAATCGAATTACGTTGCGTACAGAAAACCGGCTCCAAAAGCTCCCGGCGCAAAAGGCCGTCCCCGCCTGAAGGGCGACACCGTAAAGCTCTCTGAACTGCTGAACGATGACAGCCGCTACAGGAAAGCACAGGCACTGCTTTACGGGAGACGCAAGGAGATCTCATATTTCTATGAAGATCTTCTCTGGGGACAGAAACTGTATCAGGAGATGCGTTTTGTGTTTGTCAAATATGACGGGATGAAAAGCATCTTTGTCTGCACGGATCTTACAATTGACCCGGTCCGTATCGCTGAATTGTATGGTTTCCGCTTTAACATCGAACGCTGCTTCCGTGAGTTCAAGCAGCAGCTCGGAGGTTTTTGTTATCACTTCTGGACAAAACACATGCCGAGGCTGAACCATTACGCCAAAAAGGGAAATCGTGATCCTCTTGCCAGGGTGGCAGACAAAGAGGATCAGAAGGCAATCCTTGATACTGTGAAAGCCATCGAAGGATTTGTCCTGTTTTCATCGATCGCAATGGGAATCCTGCAAATGCTGTCGCTTATGGTAACGGATAACAGGTTCCACGGGGGCAGATATCTTCGTACACAACCGGAAAACGGAGACTCAGAAGCTACTGTCATGAGTTATATGCGTCGAAACATTTTTTTGATGTTTCTAAAATACCCCGATTCCTTCGTAACTCGATTTATTCGGGAGAAGCAAACGGGAAAATCAGGCAACATCAGGGATGGTGTGGCTTAATTGAGTCATGTAACTTTTCACTGTCAAG
>JBGUWM010000275.1:0-23837 GCA_045221175.1 Acutalibacteraceae bacterium
TGATGAAGAATGGAATTACCTGTGGGCTTCTTACGAATCCATGTATGACAGAACCGAAAACAGCCAGACAAACCTCTGTATCCCTGCAACAGCAGGAGAGTCTCTCTCCTTCCGTGTATTTCTGGATACCAATCAGGTTATGAGTGATGACTATGACCCCACAGATTCAGACGCTTATATGGTATGGCGCACCGGTGTTAAAGACATTCATTCTACTAAAAATCCGGAATCATTAAACATGTCTGTTGGGTCTATCAGGCAGATGAATACTATTTGGGACGGTAATTTTCTCGGTGACCCCCAAACCTATGAATGCGATTGTGATGAAGGTACCGGAGTAAAGCAGTTTGCCATGTCTTATAAAAAACCAGGACAAACCAACTGGAAGACCCTTTATCCTTTTTCCACAAAAAACACTTTTAAATTCAATCCAAAAGAAGAAGGCTTTTATTTTATTCGTTTTCAAGTAAAAGACGAAACAGGCAGGACAGGTGAGTTTTCCCATACCGTAGAATTTGTCGACAAAAAAGGGTTGTCCGCTAATCAGGCTGTCCTTGCCTATCTGAAATCGCACAAGCCCGAAATCTATGGTTCGTTTGACGGAACCGTTGAGATGAACGATAACGACGGCGACGGCGTATGGAAAGGCACCGTCACCATTGACAAAGTCACGAAAGACATGATTCAGGAAAGCGGCAATAATAGCGGTATGTTCGGCGTATGCTGCAGGATCTATGTTAATTCCGAATATTCTCATGGGTACATATCATGGGGAGATTACTCCCCTTACGGCACCAGAAGCAGCGCCATAGATCTATGCGTTCCCGCTACGGTCGGACAACCTCTTTCCTTCCGTGTTACCCTGAACACTAACCGTGTCGTGCTTTCCGGAATCCCCGTTGATGACGAATATGCAAACATTGCATGGCGTACCGGTGTTGAAGTCATTTCTCCGTTCAAAAACACTTCTTCCATCAGCACAAAATCAATGGAGCTTGGTAATATGGCAAACATCTATGCCCGTGCCGTCGGCGCCGAAGGCTCCAAACAATACAAGGTGCTTTATCGTGAGCTGAACGAAGAAAACTGGAAGACCCTCTCAGACTATACTTCAAAAACCTATCATTCTTTCAGCCCCAAAAAAGCCGGCACTTACATCGTTCGTGTCAAGGTAAAGGATCAAAACGGCAGTGTCGCTGTCAAAGACATGAAGATTATTGTTTATAATCCGCTGAAAAACCTGTCTGAAATATCCTCAAAGAACATCACCCTCGGCGACGAGGTCTATATTACCGGCTCGGCTCAGGGCGGTAAAGGCGATTATCTCTATGCCGTATATTACAAAAAAGCTTCTTCCTCCACCTGGACAAAAGGTCGTGGCTTTGAATGGTGCGAAAACCTTTCCATTACTCCGAAAGCCGCTGTAAAATACGATATCCGGGTTATCGTGAAGGACAAAACCGGCAAGTTCGTCAGCAAATACTTTACCATTAACGTCACTAAGTAATACGTCACTGAATCAACCATAGATCAAGTCGCACTTACACTGCATCACACTCACACTAAGTCGCACTTACACTAAATCGTACTTCCCCCTATATATTACGGCTCATGACAGTCTTCTGACAGATTGTCATGAGCCGCTTTTTTGTCATGGAATCCGCTTGTCATGCGCTGATTTTGGAATTTACTGCCCCATGCCGTGCGCCTGTCGTTGGAGCGTTTCGCTGCCTGCGGGCAGCGAGTCAGGGGGGCTTTTGCGTAAAAGCCCCCCCGACACCCCCGAAAACGTTGATGACGCATTCAGTAGGATACAAACCTTCTGTTTGCTGTCAACGATTTCTTTTCTTTCATCTTTTTTTGGGCTTTTGCGAAAAAGCCCCCCCGACACCCCCGAAAACGTTGTTGACGCATTCAGTGTTAATCTCACCTTCTGTTTGCCGACATCACTTTCTTTTCTTCCATCTTCTATGCAAGTGCTTTTGCGTAAAAGCCCCCCCGACACCCCCGAAAACGTTGATTGAAGGCTTTTGCGGCATTAATGCTCAATGCATATTGTAGGCACGGTGAAGTGAGTGCGTAAACTGAATGTGCGATTTCAGAGGGAGCAGCCCTAAGCAGCCCCTTGAGGGCTGCGACGGCGGAATGCGAAAAAGGCAGCGACTGTTCGTCGCTGCCCGTGCCGGTTGGCTGCGGAACTGAAGTTGTGAATCAGTATGATGTGAGTGAGCGACAGTGAACGTCAGCGGAATAGTCCAGTGCGGTCACGCACACGGTCACGCACATAGCAGGCACGGTGAAGTGAGTGCGTGAAATGAACCTGCAATTTTAAGAGGAAGCAGCCACAAGCAGCCCTTTAGGGGCTGTGACGGCGGTGTGCGAAAATAGCAGCGGCGGATTGCCGCTGCCCGTGCCGAATGCCTGCGGAACTGAGGTGACAAATTTGTTTTAAGTGAGTGAGCGACAGCGAACGGCAACGGACTCGTCCTGTGCGGTCACGCACTCACGCACAGAAAACGGCTATCGTCGAATTTGCAGGAATTGTGTCAGACGTTAAAAAAATCTTGCAAGTTTTCCTGCATTGTGCTAAAATATCTTGTGTCGGAAAGAATAAGAGTATGCGCCCTGTTTTGCAACCTGCTTGCAGCCTGTTTTACAGCTTGTTTTACAGCCTGCCAAGCGCAGACAATGGCTTGCTCTTTTCTTTGCCATAAGCAGCGTTACGATGAAAAAGGAGAAGGTATTTATGTGCGGAATTTGCGGCTTTACAGGTAAAGGCGGTCAGAATAGCGATACCCTTCGCAAAATGACCGAGGTCATTACCCACAGAGGTCCTGACAGCGTAGGCTATTTTCAGGACGACAGAATCTCTATGGGCTTCCGCCGCCTGAGTATCATTGACCTCGATAAAGGTCAGCAGCCGATTTATAATGAGGACAAAACGCTTGTCCTGACCTTTAACGGAGAAATCTATAACTACCGTGAGCTTCGGCAGGAGCTGTTATCACTGGGACACCGCTTTTCTACCGAAACAGACTCTGAGGTTCTGATTCACGGCTTTGAAGAATGGGGCGAAAAACTCCTGTATCGCCTGCGTGGTATGTTCGGCTTTGCTGTTTATAATACACAGGACGGTTCGGTCTTTATTGCAAGGGATTTTTTCGGCATTAAGCCCATGCACTACGCACTGGTCGACGGTGAACTGATCTACGCTTCGGAAATTAAAAGTATTCTGCAGCACCCCGGTTATCACAAACAGTTCAACGCAAGGGCGCTGGACAACTACCTGTCTTTTCAGTACGTCGTCCCCCCTGAAACCTTCTTTGAAAATATTTATTGCCTGCTCCCCGGTCACTATCTCTGGTACCGTGACGGCAAGGTGAAAATTACCCGTTATTTTGAGGCTACCTTTACACCTGATGACAAGCTGACCGAACAGCAGGCTGTTGACAGGATTGAAGCTGCCTTCGAGGATTCTGTCAATGCCCACAAGATCAGCGACGTTGAAGTCGGCTGCTTCTTATCCAGCGGCGTCGATTCCAGTTATGTTTCCACTTACTTCGCCGATCAGAAAACCTTTACCGTGGGGTTTGATTTCGGCGAACGCTATAACGAGATAAGCTGGGCAGAAGGTCTTTCCAAAACCATCGGCGTAGAGCATCATACTCACCTCATCGGCTCAGAGGAATTCTGGGAAGCCGTGCCAAAGGTGCAGTACCACATGGACCAGCCGCTGGCAGACCCTTCCTGTATTGCGCTGTACTTTGTTTCCAAGCTTGCCAGTCAATATGTAAAGGTGGTGCTGTCCGGTGAAGGCGCAGACGAACTGTTCGGCGGCTACACGGTTTATAACGAACCGCACGTTTTCAAGGTCTATCAGAAGCTGATTCCGCAGAAAATGCGCTATTTTCTGGCACGCAAGGCTAAAAAGTGGCCCCATATCAAAGGCAGAGGCTATATCCTCAGAGGCGCACGCAAAACAGAGGATAAATTCATCGGCAATGCCTTTATGTATGACGATGAAGAAAAACGCCGCATTCTCAAAGATCCTTCCATCGTCACAAAACCGCAGGAGCTTTGCAGGAAATTTTACGACAGAGTCAAGGGCTATGACGAAGTGACAAAAATGCAGTACCTTGACATCAACCTGTGGATGGTCGGCGACATTCTGCTCAAAGCCGACCGCATGAGTATGGCAAACTCTCTGGAGCTGCGTGTGCCGTTTCTGGACAAAAAGGTCTTTGAGGTAGCCCGTACCATTCCCACAAAATACCGTATTGCTCACGGCACAACCAAATATGCTCTCCGTCAGGCCGCCCTGCGCCATCTGCCAAAGGCTACCGCCCAAAAGGAAAAGTTAGGGTTTCCTGTACCTACAAGAGTCTGGCTCAAAGACCCCAAATATTACGAGATCGTCAGAAACGCTTTTCAGTCCGAAACCGCAAAACAGTTCTTTAACACCGACCTGATTATCTCTTATCTGGACGACCACTTTAACGGCAAAGAAGACAACAGCCGCAAAGTCTGGACAATTTACGTCTTCCTGGTCTGGTACAACATCTACTTCGGTCACGACACCCCTTCCGTCAGGGCTTTGCCCTGAAACCCTTCCGTCAGGGCTTTGCCCTGAAACCCTTCTGTCAGGGCTTTGCCCTGAAACCCACCGGGGGCTCCTCGCCCCCTGGACCCCTCGGCAGGGAACCAGTTCCCTGCACCCGTTTTTGTCATACTTTTTTGCGGCACAAAACAGCGTCTTTCGTGGGATACTTCACCGGAGCCGCTGTTTTTGGAAACTATATTGATATGTATTTCGTGCAGGTTTTTTCAGTCGCTTTGGACAACTTATATATGTATCCTTCTTCTGTCACTTAACAGGTTTTACAAGGCAGACAAAAGCAGCTTTTCGGGAGAGATTCTTCCAAAAAGCTGCTTTGTTTTATCATCTTGTTTTTCCATGCGTGTCAAATTTCAGCAGGCACGGCGAAGTGAGTGCGTAAACTGAATGTGCGATTTCAGAGGGAACAGCCCTAAGCAGCCCCTTGAGGGCTACGACGGCGGTGTGCGAAAAGAGCAGCGACGGTGCAGCACCTGATTGCAGCGGAATAGAAGTTGCAAATCCGCATTAAGCAACAGCGGACTCGTCCAGTGCGGTCACGCACCCGACAGGCGAGACCCGGGGGACATCGGTGATTGGTTATCCGCTGTTTTCAGAAAACTTACTCTTGTTCAGTTGTTTCTTCGGGAATATTAAAATATGCATTCATGATTTTTTTAGCCACGCCAATCGCCGTAAAACTTTTGGCACCGTGTTCCACCATAACGCCAATCGCAATCTTAGGATTGTCAAGCGGCGCATAACAAATAAAGTTAGCATGGTCAGAACCGCTGTTTTCGGCAGTACCGGTTTTTCCTGCCACTTTGATGGGATAATCCTGCAGCAGACTGTAATTAGACGCTGCCAGATACATACCGTGCTGCACAGCTTTCAGATTAGCTTCGCTCACGCCCATATCGTCCACCTGCTGTGCTTCGCTCTGAAACACAACTTCATCAGAGCCATATTTGACTACCTTGTCAACGACATGGGTCTTCAGCCGTTTGCCGCCATTGGCAAGCGTTGCGGCATAGGTGGCAAGCTGCAGCGGTGTAAACTGATTATCCGACTGTCCGATCGCTGCCGGCGATACAAAGCTGGAATACCATTCGGAACCCATCAGCTCACTGAATTCCGGACCTGCCAGGGTTCCGGCACTTTCTGTCACTTCGACGCCTGTCTTGACACCCAGACCGCAGCGTCTGGCATAACGGTCCAGATTGTCTATTCCCAACAGTCTGCCCGTTTCGGCGAAGAAGACGTTACACGAGTTCATCAGCGCATGATCCAGATCCTGATCCTGATGATAACCCATACACCACAGCTTTAATCCGCCTGTGGTATATACCCCGCCGCAGTTGATGGTCGTATGCGTTGTAATCTTTTTTTCCTGCAGGGCTGCAGACGCTACCAGCGGTTTATACGTTGAGCCGGGCGTCAATGCGCCCATAAAGGCTCTGTCAAATAACGGGATATTTTTGTCTGACGCCAGCTTTTCATACTTCTCGTAAAATTCAGACAAATCATAACTGGGATAGTTGGCTGCACACAGCACAGAAAAGTCCTCAATATTCAGTACAACCACTGCAGCGCTGTGACAATCGGCACCCATCTCTTTGTCGTCAACCTCTTTGGCGTAATCATTTGCTTCCTTTACGGCGTCCTTCAATGCAGACTGCGCCACCTTTTGAAGCTTTGCGTCAATCGTCAGATATACAGAGTGTCCCGGCGCCGTGTCCTCAGTGCTGACCAGCTCCACATGGTTCTGATCGTCTATCTCATACGTGCGGCTGCCTGCCGTTCCCCGGAGTTCATTCTCATAAGCCGCTTCTATGCCGCTTTTGCCAAGTCTGTCCGTATAGGAATAGCCTTTTGAGCGCAGCTCTGCATATTCCTCCTGCGAGATCAGTCCTGTAATGCCGACAATATGGGGGGCTACCGTACCGTTCTGATAAGTACGCACCGCCGCAGCGTCTATGGTCACACCCGGTATGTCATTCATTCTCTCGGATATAACGGACATCGCCTTTTCGGTTATGCCCTGTGCAAACACATACGGCTGAGAGCGGGAATAACCGGTTTTGGTCATATTATACCGAACGCTGACGATCTTGCGCTGTAAATCGGGCGCATATTTTTCGCATTCATATCGTTCTGCCAGCCGCACCATGCATTCCTGCGCCGTAGAATACGGATTCATGTTCAAATAGTCCCTGCTTTTCAACACACTGATCTCACTTTGCTTTTCTTCGTCAAACGTATATTTTCCGTTGTCCGACAGCAGAATCGGCAATTCGTCCGTCCATTTTTCTCCGCACTGCTCTGTAATATCTATCAGCCGTGCAATGACGTCATTCAGATCTTTTTCTTGAATAAACAGCTTGTTCAGCACGATTTTGTAGCCTGTCAGATTGACTGCCAGCGGTTCACCGTGTACGTCGAAGATTTCTCCCCTGACAGCATCTCCGGTAATGGTAACCGTATCTTTATAGCCTGCAATGCTGTTATACATATCGGACTGTATCATCTGCCACTGTATCAGCCTTGCCAGAAACAATGCCACAACGATCAGAACAACTGTCAGCAGAAAAACATACCGTCTTCTGTGACTTTTAGATTCCACTGTCTTCACCTCCCTGCGTCAGACTGTTTTAGTTTTTTTGGCAATCAAGCGGTTCACACCGTAGCAGACCGGCACCAGCGCCACTGTATAAATGATACGGGAAAGATAATGATGTACAAATACATATCCTCCGTCAGAATATCCTGCAAATACGTAGTAAAATAAAAACTGAAGCGTCAGCGTCAGCGGAATGACCGTCAGCGACACCAGCATCACCGTCAGCAGCGTTTTCCGCACATAATTCTGATACAGAAGACTGATAAAATAACAGGCGATCATCAGCACGATCGTATAAAAGCCAATAGGCCCGCTAAAGGCACAGTCTGTCAACAAACCGCAAACCAGCGCCAGCACCATTGCCGGTATTTCATTTTCAAACACTGCCATACTCAGGGCTGCCGGAAGCAGCAGAATTGCTTTTCCGCCAAACACCTCAGGCAGCAGATAGGGCGTTACCTGTACCAGATATAAAATCAGAATCTCTAACGCAAAAAGTATATATCGGATCACTCGTTTATTCACGCTGTTTCCTCCAGACCTCTGCCTCTTCGTCCTCTGTATTTGTCGTCTAAAAGTTCTCTCCGTCCTGCGGACAAATCATCGAAAGATGTCTTCGGCTTTGCGCAGCAACGATGGAATACTCTCTCCGCTTTGCAAAGCAATAAGCTATAGATTCTCTCCGTCCTGCAGGCTATCTCCCTGAAAGTTCTCTCCGCCCTGCAGGCTATCTCCCTGAAAGTTCTCTGCGTCCTGCTGCAGCTCTTCGGAAGATGACCCGGACGGTGAAGCTGATAATTCATCGTTATCACCCTGCGATGAGGCTGCTGACGAATGCTGTAAACCTTCTGCAGCAGAACTGTCTGAACCAGAGCTTTCTGAAGCAGAGCTTTCTGAAGCAGAGTTTTCGGCTGAGGTATCTTGTTTTTCTGAGGACGCTTTTTTGTCGGCTGCCTGCTGCTGTGCCTTTTTCTGTTTTTCTTCCTCCGCTTTTTTCAGCTCTTCCGCCGTAGGTTTTCTCACTGCCTGCTCGTCAATCTCTCCCTTGCTGCCAAAATCCGTAACAATCACTGCCGCAGTAACATTCCGGATATCCTCAAAAGGCTCTATGACAGCCGTAGGCATACCTGTATAGTCGTCCAGTGTAATTTCCTTCAGTTTCCCGATCTTGATATCTTTCGGGAAAACGCCTCCGTAACCTGACGTAACGATCATATCGTCTTTTTGCATGGTATGCTGTGCCGACAGATTGATCAGCCTTGTCAGACCGTTGTCTGCCAGCAGTGCAGAGCCTGTAATGATGCCGCCTTCATTGGTGCGCTTGTCAAGGGCGCCGATCCCCGCATCAGGCGATAAAATCGTCGTCACCTTACAGGATTTGGGAGCAAGCTCGGAAACCCAGCCCACCAGTCCGTTTTCTGTCATGACAGCATCATTCATCTTTACACCGTCAGAGCTGCCTCTGTCCAGTGTAAAACCGTAAAAGTTTTCGTTAGCGTCACGCCCGATCACAGTTGCTGTCAGCACAGTGAAATCACGGTTTTCCCTTTTGATATTATAAAACTTTTCCAGTTCTTCATTCTCACGCCGTATGTCATAGTAATTAACCAGCATATCATTCAGCCGACGATTCTCTTCCATCAGCCTGCTGTTTTCTTCTTCCAGTTCTTCACGGCTTTTGGGCGGCGTAAGGGCTTTTCCGGCAGAATCCGTTCCTGCCGTTGTCAGCCGCTGAACAGGCGTCAGAAGATAGCTTGTCAAGAAATTATTCACAAAGCTGTTGCCGGCAGATATCAGCGCAATGATCAGAAAAAATGTCACCAATACAATCATCACCTTAAAGCTGCGTGATGCCAATATCTTCTTCAACTCAATCACCTCCTGACACTTTTTACTTTTGAAGCAGTATGGTTTTGTTTTCTCCCGGTACCGACGGTCGCCTGTATCCTCTGCCTTATCTTCAGCAAGGCTGTTCCGCACTTATTTACCGCCTATTTCGGCACGGCAGCTTTTCAAGGCTTTCTGCCTGACGAATGCTGCGCCGAACCGGTGACGGTCTGTCCGTCCTGCCGCTGAATCAATCTGCTTTTTTCTTGCTGCTAAAAAAGGAGACACCCTCATTTTTCCGGGCGTCCCCTTTGTAACGGGTGCATCGTAAAAAGAGCTTTACGATCAGGCTGATATATCTATCATTTGATTCAGACCCTGCGTTCATCAGCGCCGCAAGGGGTCATGATTGGTCAGGCTCTTCTTTTTCTGCCGCTTTTCGCCAGTCTGTCCAACCGTCTGCCGGCGCCGTCTACAACACAGTCCAGCGGTCTCTCGGCAGTATGTACAGGCATTCCCGTTTCCTGAGCGACCAGAAGATCCAGACCTCTCAGCAAAGCGCCTCCTCCGGTCAGCATAATGCCGTTGTCTATAATATCTGCCGAAAGCTCCGGCGGCGACTGTTCCAGTGTGGTCTTGATTGCCTCGATGATGACCGAAAGCGGATCCGCTAAAGCGTCACGCACCTCTGCGGCAGAAATCACCACGTCATTCGGCAAGCCGTCAATCAGGTTGCGTCCTTTAATCTGAAGGCTACCCTCTCCCTCATAAGGATAAGCCGATCCGATACGGATTTTGATATCCTCGGCAGTTCTCTCACCGATCAGCAGATTATATTTCTTCTTGACATACTGCATGATGGATTCGTCAAACTTGTCGCCTGCAACACGCACAGAGCAGGCTGTCACGATATCGTCCAGAGAGATTACCGCTACTTCAGAGGTTCCTCCGCCGATATCCACTACCATACTGCCCGTAGGCTGTTCAACAGGAAGCCCTGCGCCGATCGCAGCTGCCATAGGCTCTTCTATCAGTTCTACCTGCTTGGAGCCTGCCTGACGCACAGCGTCCTCTACCGCTCTTCTTTCCACCTCGGTGCAGCCGGACGGTATACACACTACCACTCTCGGCTTGCTGAAAGCAGAAGAACGCACAACTCTGCGGATAAAGCGGTTCAGCATCGTAGCCGTAATGTCAAAATCTGCGATTACGCCGTCCTTCAGCGGACGAACTGCCACGATAGAGCCGGGTGTTCTGCCGATCATCTCTTTCGCTTCGGTTCCGACAGCCAAAACCCTTTCGGAGCGAACATCTACCGCAACAACGGAAGGCTCCCGCATGACGATTCCTTTATTCTTCATATATACCAGCGTATTCGCTGTACCAAGGTCAATGCCGATATCCCTTGAAAACATCTGTATGCCCCTTTCAAAGTTTCAGGTCGGGCAGCTATCTGACCCGACGAAACAGCTCGTCCTTTTTCCTTTTTCTCTATACAGTTACCAAAGAATATTATAACCTCAAAAAATGGTAATCTCAACAAAAAAATTGTCATATTTCTGACTTCTACTTTAGCATTAAAAAAACAAAGGGCATAAAGTGTTTTTTTGTTGATTTGTATGAAAACTTACGACACGCTTCGGCACTCCTCACAGCTTTCCGCTGGAGCCGAATCCGCCTTCTCCCCGCTCTGTATCGGAAAGTGCCTCTGTCTCGACAAAATCAGCCGCCAGCACAGGCATCAAAACCATCTGTGCGACTCTTTCCTGCGGATGGATCGTATAGGGTTCATTTGAAACATTACAAAGCCCAACGCAGATTTCGCCACGATAATCACTGTCCACCACGCCTACGCTGTTGGCAAGGGTTATGCCATGCTTAACGCCCAGACCGCTTCTGGCAAACAAAAAAGCTGCACAATTTCTGTCTGCAGGTTCTATGGCTATCCCCGTCGGAATTTTTACAAGCTCGCCCGGGGCGATTGTCAGCGGCTCGTCAATGCAGGCATACAGGTCTGCCCCCGCCGAATCTTCGGTTGCTCTTTTGGGAAGAACTGCATTCTCTCTCAGTTTTTTTACTTTTACAAGCATCTTATTTTCCATTTTGATCGACTCCTTTATCCACTGTCTTTTGATATCAATGCTGACAAACTGTTGCCGGATATCATTCATTCTTTTCCGTTCAAAAGCATACAAAAAGAGCTTTCAACATATTTCAACCGTTCCTATCAACACTCTCAACTATTCCACACCCCGATAGTATAGCCCACGAGTAATCGGTGGTTTTCGACTGATTTCGCTGTTGAAAACGCTAAAGATTTCCCCCGTTTCCACCGAGTTTTCAACACTGAACCGTAATACGCAAAAATCCACCCCGTGTATTTCGCTGCGGCGGTCAGACAGCGTCAGCGGCACGCTGTTCAGAATCTCCGTGGCACTGCCGATGGTCTGCATCGGAAAACCGATTCCCTTTCGGTCTGTCAGCAGCATCTCTCTGTCAGACTTCGGCGCATTGTCCGCCGGACAATTCCTGCACAGCATCAGCGGAAGTCTGCCTTCTGCGATAATACCCATCGGCAGCCTTCCGCCGATGGCGGCAATCTGCTCCAGTGTCAGCTCAAAGGATATTTCAAAATCCATCAGTCCCAGTTTTTCGGCAGCTTCTGCGGCGGCGGTATTGGTAATATTCAGTCCAAAGCCCCCGTGAATATCCATATCCAGTTCTTTTGCAACGGCTACGGCGCCTATGTTTGACGCCAGCACCTCGTTGATGCCCAGCTTCTGTACTTCCTGCAGCCTGCGGTATATCGTACCCTCTATTCCGAAAGCGCCTCTCGGAATCTCGACGGCAACGGCAAATCCACGATCCATCAATCCGTTCAGTTGCTGATCCGACAGGCTCATCGGAACATAGATCAGCTCACAGTCCAGAAATGCGTCAGGTATTTCTCCGTTGGTAAATCTGGCACGGGTATTCTTTGCCCTTGCTGTCTCCCGGGTATTCGCCTGCGGCAGCACCACAGGCGAACAGGCAACCGGCTGCCTTTGCCGGCGCTGCAAGAGCAAGCCTTCCGTTGCCTGCCGGCGCAGATCATTCATCACGGACGCCGGAAGCGACAGTCCTTCGTCCAGATCGGTATGCAGTTCACGAATATAAAAGGGTGTTCCGCCTGTTTTGCGGATATACCCCTCGCATTTTTCCTTTGTCAGCGCCACCTTCAGCGCTGCTTCCGGCACTGCACCGCTGACTGTAACACCATGCTGCCCGTCATCCTTCAGCGTCAACACCGCAGGAGCGTCTTTTTTGATGCTCAGCGCTGCATCTACCGGAATGCTTTGCCGCTCGTCCTTGTACATGGTATGCAGCGAATGATAGACTTTATTCGTTGCGGACAGCACGTCTTCCTTAGAGCGCACTCCGAACATTTCTCTGCCCCGGTGGTCGGTATAATAACCGTCTGTAAATCCCGAACGGGAAAAAACCGCTTCCAGCTTCTGCAGCAGATCAGCATCGGTTTTGCCGGAATCCAGACTCTGACGGCAGGCAGCCACAGCAGCCGCCACATATTCCGGACGCTTCATTCTGCCCTCGATTTTGGCAGAATCCACGCCGAGCGCTTCAAGCTCCCTGAGATACGGTAAAAGAGAATTGTCTTTCAGACTCAGGTCGTGTCCGGTTCCTCCTCTCACAGAAAATGGCAGACGGCACGGCTGAGCGCAGGCGCCTCTGTTACCGCTTCTGCCGCCGAGAACGGCGCTGAAATAGCATTGTCCGGATACGCTCATGCAAAGAGCACCGTGTACAAATACCTCTAATTCGATCGGACAGGCTTTTCTGATTTCGGCAATTTCCTGCCGGGTGAGTTCTCTGGACAACACGACTCGTTTAATGCCCTGACGATACAGCAGTTCCGCACCCTTCGGCGTATGAACGGACATCTGTGTAGAAGCGTGGATCCGCATATCAGGAGCTGACTGCCTCACTAAAGAGATCAGTCCGATATCCTGCATAATCAGCGCATCTACCGGTATGCTGCAGGCATATTCGATCAGTTTCATTGCTTTTGGCAGTTCGTTATCACGCACCAGCGTGTTGCAGGCAAGATAAACCCGAACGCCTCTTTCGTGACAGTATGCTACCGCCTGTTTCAGTTCCTCACGGGTAAAGTTTTTGGCAGAGGCTCTTGCACTGAGGATATCCGCTCCCAGATAGATGGCGTCTGCGCCGGTTCTGACCGCCGGAGCGATTGTATCAAAGCCTCCTGCCGGTGCCAGTATTTCCATTTTGTTTCACTCCCTATTGTTTTTGCCTGCTGTTTACTATTAAGTAAGTCAGTTCAAAGTCACTTGTTCTGATCGTATTTCCATCCGCAGACCGTCCGTCCGTGAAGAATCATTGCTTTTTTTGATCAGCACAACTGAAAATATGCTTCAACAACATAATTATTTGTATTATAACACAGTTCAGCTTCTTTCGCAACTGAGGATGCTCCGCTGCCGGCTCATAAACAGTCCCCCATAAACAGCCACTCCCCGAATAACAGCACCTGGGCTGATATCCGGGGAGGTATCAATTATTGATTTTTCTGCTTTCTGCGGTTTACAAACCAATAAAGTGCCGCACACAGGGCCAGTCCGCTGAAGCTCAGCAGTAAAAACAATCTTATATCTCCTGTACCTGCTGCCGGCAGGACGTAATCCGATGCCGCAAACATATTGGTAAACAATACCTGAACATCAAGATCTGTCTGGTCTACCGTTTCAAGCTCCGTGGAAAGAGCCGTTTTGGTGGTTGATGCCGATTCACTGCTTTTTGCAATAACAGCTCCGTCATTACCTGTGATGCGATATGCCGGAATATAGAATGCGGCGCTCTTCTCTGTTATGGTATACGACGCATGAACCGGCAGATTTTTGAATACGGCTGTCTGACCGTGCTGCAAACGAAAGCGGTATACTGCTTCTCCGGCGTCGTTGGCGCTGAAGCTCTCCTTTGATAGCACACCGGTTGCCGACCGTGCCTGATACTGCACCTGATAGACAGCTTCCGGCTGCAGCCCTACAAATGACGCTTCAAACACAAACTGTTCCTTGCTGTATTCGGCAGGCAGCTTATTACCGTAGGTCATGTCAATTTCCTTCGTCACGCTGACATCATGCTGTACCTTGGTGTTGGTATAAATAACCTGTACCTTCTCACCCTGGTTGACAGTTTCCCATTCCGTGGAGAGAGATGCATTCGTTCCGGCGTTGCCGTTTGACACACGGCTGATCTTATCCATTCCCTGAGTGTCACGAATCACATAAGACGCCGTATAATCCGAAGCCTGCTCCGTGATCCGATACTGTGCCTTCACAGGCAGCGCATTAAACGTCACAGATTCGCCTGCGTGTAAAAACAGTTCTGTCGTCAGTCTGCCTGCATCGTCTGCTCTGAAACGACCCATACTGTCGGTGGCAATCAATTCACGCTGCGCCAGTCCGGTAATCTCCACCGTGAAGGAGAAGACTTCATTGGAAGCGGCATCTGCGTTCTGGACGATCTTTTGCAGCGTAAGCGGCTGTCGCAGATCCACAGTATTGGTAAAGGTCACAAGAACATCTTCGCCCGAATCAACTGTTTCCAATGCTGTCGCAAGCGGCTGGTTCTTCGTCGTATTCATACCGCTGCTCTGGGAAATTTCACCTTCTTCGGCATCGTTTTTGATGCTGAAGGAAGAAAGATAATCTCCTGCCAGCTCTGAAATGCGGTATTTTGTTCCGATCGGAACATTCTGCACTGTCAGCTCCTCTCCGTTCACCAGTGAAACACCGACCGTAGCATTGCCGGAGGCATCTGCCGTAAAGGACGTACCGTCTGACAGATAGTAGGTCTGTTCACTGCGCAGTCTGCTGAGCCTGAGTACAAATTCGTAAGAAGTATCGTTCAGCTCAAAATTACCCTTCACGACTTTTTTCAGACGGAAGGAGTTATTTTCCTCTTCCGTATAGATTTTGGTATTGGTAAAGCTCACCTGTGCTGTTTCGTCGGCTGCAATAATCCCCTGAGGCGCATCAACAGCCGCTTCAAACCCATCGGCGGCCACCTCGGTTACGGCATAGTGATATCCTGTCGGAATATCCGGAATCACAAGGCTTTCACCGTCAGAAAGCCTGACTGAAGCCACACCGCTGCGAAATGCCGTTGAGCCGAATATCACCGTATCCTTCAGCGGTTCATCATTTTCATCGGTCAGCGTCACTGTAAAGAGGAATGCTCTGCTTCTGTCGTCTTCTGTCAGTTCTTCACCGCTGATCCGCTTGCTGATGCTCAGGCTGCCAAAGGTAGGATCCGGCGGCGGATTGTCTTCCGAGCGGTTTGTAATCGTAATGATACCGTCCAGCGTAACGGCATAATTATCCTTCGGGTTGGTTGTGACGTACCCTTCATACTCTTCTTCCCAGACATAATAGGGAATATTCGGATCGAGTCCAGTAAAGGTGAACACCCACGTATCATCGTCACGGATTTCCACCTCGCAGTTATCGCTGTCAGTCGTATAGGTTACTTTATCCTTGCGTATACTCTTATCCGTCAGATAACCGATTTGTCCTTCTTTGTCAATCAACGCTCTGGCGCCATCTGCAACAGTTTCGTCAAATGCCGTACCGTTGCCGCCTTTCAGCACTGTATCTCCTGCAAACATATCCTCTGATTCTGTCAGGGAAACCGTGCTCCACAGATCGGAAGCATAGATCGTTGTAAGCGACGGACAATCGGCAAACATACGGCTCATGTTTTCAGCGGAGGAGGTGTCAAATTTGCTCAGATCAAGCACCTTCAGTTCGTCGCAGCCGCTGAACATTCCCGACATATCCTGTACGGCTGTCACATTAAAGCCGCTGACGCTCAGGGTGGTCATGCTCTTGCAGTCACGGAACATTCCGCTCATATCCGTGACGCTTTCTGTGTTGAACGAGCCAAGATTCAGGCTTGTCATACTTTCGCAGCCTGCAAACATATTCCTCATGCTGACTGCCTTTGCCGTATTGAACTTGCCGGTGTCAACACTTTTCAGATTTTTACAGCCGCTGAACATATCACTCAGGTCTTCGGCGGATTTTGTTCTGAACATACTGTTGGTAATGCTTTCCAGATTCGTACAGCCGCTGTACAATCCTCTCATGTCTGTCACCTTGTCTGTCAGCATATTGTAGTCCAGTTCTGTCAAAGAACTGCAGTCTGCAAACATATATGCCATCTTTTCAACCGTTGTCGCCTTGAACAAGGTCATATCCAGACTCTTCAGGGAAGAGCATCCCTTGAACATATAACTGGTATCAATCAGACTCAGCGAACTGATCTGATTAATTGACAGCTCTGTCAAAGAACTGCAGTCTTCAAACAGATGGCTGGCATTGGTCAGCGAAGAAGAATCAATCCCGTCCAGACTGATACTCTCGCATTCCGAAAGTCCTTTCCACAGACAGTGCGCCTGATCGGTCAGATAAACATTCTTTGCCTGTGACCACCAGTACATAGTGCCGTCATCATCAACCCATGCATAAATCGGATAATGATAGTCGGTATAATCATCCACCCGGACTGCTTCACCGCTGTCAATGAGTGTCGTAATGCTGTCCGGATCGCCTTCAAAATGACGGAACGCTTTAACTTCTGTCAGATCACAGACTCTGCTCAGCACCGAAGTCAATTCTCCTTCTGCTCCAAAACTGGTATAGTTCGTCATTTTGGGTTCATAAGGAGTATAAGCAGGTGCTTTGTATGTGAAATAACCGGGATCATCAACGCTGTCTATATGCGCATAGCTTTCATCAATATGACCGCCGTTATATCTTGTTCCGGCGCCGCCCTCCAGCGAAGGCATATTATAGAACATGATATAACACTGACCGGCAGGAACGTGAGAAATATCCCAGAGTTCGGAAACGTAAATTGTCGTCAGTGAGGTGCTGAAGCGGAACATACCCTGAGCATCGGTAACTTTGTCCATAATGAAACCGGAACAGTCCAGCTCCCGCAGAGGTGTACAGAAAGCAAACATACCTCTCGTTCTTGTCAGCTTCGGCGTATAGAAGCTGCTGACGTCCAGTTCTTCCAGCCCTGTACAGGACTGGAACATACAGTACATATCCGTTACGTTGGACGTATCAAAGCTGCTCAGGTCGAGCGTTCTTAACGCATAACAGGTATTGAACATCCAGCTCATATCCGTGACATTGTGGGTATCAAAGCTGCTCAGGTCAACCTCCTGCAGCGAGTTGCACCCCTGGAACATGGTCGTCATGTTCTCAACGTTAGACGTGTCAAAGCTGGTTACGTTGACCTTCTTCAGTTTTTTGTCATTGTTGAACATATAGGACATATCCGTTACGTTGGACGTATCAAAGTGCGACAGATCAATCTCTGTCATTGACTCACAACCGTTAAACATCGACTTCATCTGTGTACAGCGGGACGTATCAAAACTGGAAATATCCATTTCCTCCAGTGAATTACAGCCAAAAAACAGCCATCCCATATTGGTAACATTTGAAGTGTCAAAGTTGGACAAATCTGCTTTTTTCAAAGAGGCGCATTGATAAAACATAGACTGCAGGGTAGTCACGTTGGAAGTATCAAAAGTGCTGAGATCTACTTCTTCCAGACTTGAACACCCACGGAACAAATATCTCAGATCTGTAACGCCGGATGTATCAAGACTTGAAAGATCAACACTTGTTAATGCTGCACACTCATAGAACATTGCTCTGAGAGACACAAGACAGGGCGTCTGTATGTTTGTCAGATTAACGGTTTTGAGTACGCTGCATCCCCGGAACATATACTGTACGCTTTCCAGACTCTGCATATTTCTGTTTGACAAGTCAATCTCTTTCAGCGAAGTACAGTTTCTGAACATATAGTCCATGGTTTCTACGCCCGAAATATCCGCACCCTCAAATGCTATCGAACTCAGTGCAGAACAGTCCGCACACATGGCATACATCGTCTTTACCTTTGACATATCCTTGCCGGTGAAATCCAGCGACTGCAGCTTGGAACAGGTATAGAACATATAGGAAAGATCCGTTACCTGTGAAAAATTAACTCTTGAAAAATCAATCTCGCTCAGATTGGAACACTCCTGGAACATTCTGCTCATGTCTTTGACCTTGGCGGTATGAAAGGAACTAAGATCCAACTGCTCCAGCATAGAACACTGCTGGAACATCGAAACCATAGTGGTGACATTGGAAGTATCAAACTCGGTAATATCCAGACTTGTCAGTGCGGAATCCCCCATAAACATACGGCTCATGTCAGTCACTCGTGTGGTATTGATGCCTCCCGCATCAATCGTTTTGCACTGGGTAAGCCCATTCCACAAAAAGCGGGAATCATCTGTCAGATAAACCACTCTGGCATCTGTCCACCAATAAAGAGCGCCCGTACTGCTGTCAAGCCATGCGTAAATATGATAAGCCGTTGTGCCGTCATCAATTCTGACTGCCGTTCCGTTTTCAATCAGTTCCTGCGCCTCTGTATCAGACCCGAGGTAGCGTCCAAAGGATTTGATGTTGCTCAGGGCTGTCACCTTTGTCAGAATCGACTGCTGATTACCGCCGTCAAATACGGCGTATGCCGTAGGCACCTCTGAGCTGACAACGATCCCCGGCAGCTTCGGCGTTTTGCCGTCTGCGGACGACGGAGTATCCGTCAGCGGTGCTTTGGGCGCAGTGTTGATGCCGAACAGTTGATGATGCACCATCTCCAGCGATCTTTTGGCAATGTTTCTCTGTGTTTGCTGCTGCTCCTCTTCATAGCGTCCGCTGCTGTCGGAATCCAGCCATTTTTTGATAACGGTGATGGTGCCTGCCTCTTTATTGGTAACAATAAATCCGCCCTGTTCGTCCTGCTCAAGACCGTCAATGGTCACCACGCCGTGTTTGTCAATAACCACAGCACGGGGCGTATCGTCAAGCTGATATCCGTCGGGAGCTGACGTTTCACGAAGCGTATAGACACCCGATTCCAGTGAAGTAAAGGTCAGTACACCGCCGGACGAGGTAGTGCCTGTCTGACTGACCTCTGTTCCGTAGTCGGACACGCCCGTTAACTCAAATACCGCACCTTCAATGGGCATTCCGAAAGTAAGTCCCTGCTTGACAAGCGTGAAGGAATGCAGCCGTTCATTAAAGATGGTATATACGCCTCTGCTGTCCATAGACAGTGTATCGGCGTCCTTCTTACCCTGTGTGTTATCCACACGGATCACAAAGGTCCCGGATTCGTCTACCTTTACCTGATAAACCGTGCCGTTGGGAATATAATTAGGCGCCGGCGTTGTTTCTGTCAGACGGTATGTTCCCTGCTCTACATTGTAGAAGATAACCTTGCCGCCTGATGATTCTTCATACATGGTGACGTCGTTGCCGTAAGCCGACTGACCTGTCAGCTCAAACACGGCGCCGTTAATCAATCTGCCGCTGCCGGTAAAATCACGCTTATAAAAGAATACGTCGGTATGCACTCTGGGATTGTCCGAAATGACATACGAAACACCGTCTTCTACCTGCTGACCGTCGATAAACACCTTGCCGCTGCCGTCGATCACCACCGTCAGCGAACCGATATTCCGCTGATAATCATCATTTCCCTGTGTTTCTGTCAGGGTGTAGCTGCCCTTTTCAATCCCGCTGAAGACAGCCTTGCCGTAACGGTCTGTCAAAAGCGACTGTCTGACAACGGTTCCATAGTCCGACTCACCCTCAAGCGTAAACTGCACACCCTTGATATAGGTATCTTCCTGCAGGGCGTCTGCCTTCAGGATTCTGACGTCTGACCGTACCCGATAGTTAACGGCGGTGTAGTTATGGTTGAGATAGAAGTCCTCTATGTCTTCTCCTTCTTCAACAATCGTGTCGGAAAGGTATACTTCATTATATGCCATCGGCTCTGCTTTGCCGGTAAGATCCTCCGGCGGCGCCTTCATATTGATGATAGCCACTACTGATTTTGTGGAACCAAGAACAAAATCATCGCCTGACTCATTTTTGGTAACATCTATGGCAATTGCTCTGGCTTTTGACAGATCGCCAAACTCGGCTTCTGTTTTCCATAATCTTTCGCCGTTCTTTACCTCGTCCAGATCCGGCTGCGTGGTCAGATCCGGCGCTTCGGCACAATAATACACTACCGGCGCTGCGCCGTGCTGAAGCATCTGCTGAACGTCTACGCTCTGCAGCGTACCGTGAAAATCACTTGACAAGCCGGAGCCGGTATAGTTTTCAAGGGAATCATACAGAATGATGTTCTTTGCATTCTTTTCCAGATCGGTGGCATATCTCAGACGGTACGAATAGCTGCCGTTCTGCGAAACGGTCGCTTCTGTGTTATAATACTGGTCTTCTGTCGCTTTGACTCTCTTGGTCAGTCCGAAATTGGCAGAACGTGCTACGTCAACAACAGCCTGATGCTCTGCATACTGAAAACGGTTGCCCTCTGAAGAGCTGTCCAGTTCCTTCATCAGGTCGGCTTCCACCAGCTTGCCGCCGTCGTCCGGAAAACCGCCCGTCATGAACTCATTGCCTGTTTCATAAGCAATGGAGTTCAGCAGCAGCATACCGTAGTCTATGATATTCTCCCATGTATAGGCCGTGGAATAGGTAAGGATCGCTTTATTAAACCGTTCTTTGATAAAGACAGCCATCAGTGTTCTGCCGGTCTGATGGTAATTCGGCGTCAGACTGATTTCTATTTCAGAATCATCAAGATACTTTTCGTCACACATGACCGATATACTGTCTTTGACCGCTTCACAGCCAAGCGGCAGCAGGTCGTAGAAGGCTCCGGAATCCTGCTGAACGTAATCCAGTCCTTCCGAGGTGATAAATTCCTCTTCAATTGACGTCTTCCAGTTGATGGTAGCGGACTGCATGGCTGTACTGTTCTGAATGCCCGTTACAGTCTTGTTCATTCTTGACATCTTCTGAAAACCTGCAATATAGTCACGGGCAATGATATCCTTGGCATAGCATTCTCTGCCGTAAGCGTCCGTTACCAGATAATCCGCCTTGTTGGTCAGCCAGATTTTTTCCCTGTCTCCCATTCGCTCTACTACAAGCGGTGAACGCTTCAGCATACAGTAAGGATAGATTTCCATCTGTGTACGATAATGAGGATTCGACGTCCGCACACGATAGCCTGTACAATTCGGCCGGAAAGTCACTCTGCCCTTTACAATACTCTGCACATAATCCTGCTGCATGGTGCCGCTGTTGCTGTAAAGGTTCCATGTTGCAACATCTTCTATCCAGTCATCGCTGCCGTTGAATTTTGCGTCAAAGTGCAGTATATCCTCCGGCAGATAGGATCCTGCCGTCATGATAAAACGCTGGGTACGCTCATTGAACTCTGCGTCGTTGATTCTGACGCTGAAACGCAGGTATTCAATTTCATATTCATCAGGACCCACCGGATCCGTATCCTCGGGAATGGTTATTTCCTCCAACTTGGTGGTGATGTCGTCCATGAAATAGAATTCATCGTCCGTGATCGTATAGTTCAGGCTCTTTTTACCGTAATTATGCCAATCATCCATATCGGCATTTTCTTCCAGCGTTCTCGGATAAGGCATACCGATGGTATAGATACAGTATTTCAGATCACCGTCAATATACTGAATATCTCCGCTGCGAAACTCCGGCAGACGATAGTCTGCAATATTCCATTCATAATGAAAATGCTCCTGCCATGACGTTGTACCATATTCCCATGAGTTCCAGTTGCCAAAAGGATAGACAAACACAGGCGTGTCATAGATATACTCTGCCTTCGATTTTTCCGAGTTGGCAGCATCTCTTCCGTCCCTTGGTATAACCGTTGCTGCTGCATTGCCGTACAGCGTATACTGTTCCTGCGGCTCATAGGTCATCTTCAGGTGTCTGGTAAGTATTTTATCAAAACGATAGCCTGTCTTTCGCAGGTTGGTCACACTCCGTACATTGGAGTAACCTGTCGTTCCTTCTAACTGATAGCCGACGACAGAAACCGACGGATCTACAGGTTCAAGCTGCGTCGGTACAAAGGTCGGGTCAGCAATGCTCCCGTCGAGGGTAAAGTTGTAGGGCTGGGTTGCGTTGATATAACTGGACACTGTCCATTCCAGATAATAATAATCGTCTGCATCTTCCGGTTTGTCACCCCAGTCATTATTCCATCGCTGATAGAATCTGTCAGGCGATACATTGTGGCAAAAAGAAACAAACGCCGTTGTATTGATCCCGACGCTGAGCGCACTGCTCTCAGCAGATACAGAGCCGTTGTCACGGCTGATACTGATTTGTGCCTGACAGATATCAGACATTTCCATATCGTTATAATCAAAGGTTGTTTTAGTGGTGGCATACGACAGTTCAAAATAGCCGTTTTCGGCTGCGGATATCTGTCTGGTATTGGTCACAATGATCTTATCGTTTGAATAGCGGTAACCAAACTCGTTGCGTGAAGACGCTTCGTTCACATGAGGCAGCGATAACTCCACCTGATCGGCAAATCTGCCGCTGCGGTCACGCAGAATTCTCCTTGGCAGCGTAATCTGTACACTGCCCGCCTTCAGCGAGCCTGTACCCGAAAAAGAATATACCACTCTGAACAAAAAACGATGTCCGGCACTGCTGTCATAAGACGTCCAGATATAACCGTCCTCTGTTTCTTCCCCACCGCTGATGAGCTGCAATGAAAACCGGTTGATCTGCACTCCGATGTCGTCCCCATCTGCCGCTTTTGTTCTCAGTGTGAATATGCCGACCACACTGGTCAGCAGCAGCATAACCACCGTTATGACAGATAGTATTCGATAATTCATCTTCTTTACCCTTACTGACATAAAATCATCTCCTGAGTTTTTAGTTTATTATAATAGTATTTTTGTTCAGAGTCTGTCGTTACGTCGTCATATCAGATAATAAGTATTTTCACAAACGATAGCTTCAGACTACTTTTGTTATGTTTGTTTTCTTTTCTTTAAATTTTATATAAAGTTTTGTATATATTATATCACTGCTTGATTGATAGTGCAATGGTATTTTTATTCACAAAAGTGTATTCCCAAACAGGCTAAATAGAATTAAAGTATTTCTGCTGTGATTTACACCTGTCACTGTTGGTCGAACATTGTTGAATCAGATTGACAATATACGCAGGAAATTCACACAACACAACTCCAAACACGAAAACGCACTCATCGCCTGCACCGAATAATTGGTATTACTGCCTCAGACTCTGCAAGTACAGCGCTGTACTTTCGGATCATCGAATCTGACGGTTACTGACAAAGCTTTATCTGATAGATGATAACAGATTCGTACTAAGTCTGAAACAGCGGTAGAAAACTTTTGTTCACAGCAACTGTCAGCGGCAGAAATAGCCTGTGCCTCAGAAATTATCATTTCATCTTAATCACAGTATCACACGCCTGTAAGGGATATCCTCTTCTATGGGGAATTGGTATCAGTTCGTTTATCAGCATCGCACGCCTGCGAGAGAAATCCTGTGATGAAAACTGCAGGAATGATTGTGTTAAACAATATTTTTTACTGCAAAGCAGTTTTATGGTAACTGAATGACTCTCAGTAAAACAGGATATGATAGATTTTTCTCTCATCGGCAGACCTGATTATAACGGGCTCTATAATAAATATTGGGGTAACAAATAGAGCCTACAAAAAAAAGCAAAAAAAGTAGAGCATATTTGCACCAAATCCGTTATAATGGAATTGACGAGAAACCATGAACGGAGGAACAAAAATGCTC
>JBGUWM010000276.1:0-6783 GCA_045221175.1 Acutalibacteraceae bacterium
GACTGCCCGCGCTGTACAGCGCATTCCCGACGCTCACTGCAACGGCGACATGGAAACGGCTCTTGAAGAGGAAGAAAAAGTCAAAAAGGAAATCCAGCTTTTTCTCGCCAAACAGGGCGTAAATAATATTATCACTTAGCGTTGGCACGTTCGCGTGTCAGCGCTTTTCTTTTGAAATGGAGGAATTACCCTTGACAAAGAAAACATTCAATACGTGGGCAAAATACGCGGGAATCCGAGCCTTTAAAACAGTCATTCAGGCTGCTGTTTCGGCTATCGGCGTTCAGGCTGTCATCACCGAAGTCAACTGGATTATGGTCGGCTCCATGGCGGCGACGGCGGGACTGCTCTCTCTGCTCACATCACTCGCGGGTCTGCCCGAGATGGGTCTGCCCGAAGACGAAAGACACAATGTACAGTAACGGAGGTTCACTATGAGTTTAGTCGGTAAAAAAGGCGTCGACATTTCGTCCAACAACGGCAGTGTCGACATCGCAAAAATCAAAAGCGCCGGATACGATTTCGTGATGATCCGCTGCGGATTCGGTGAAAACATTGCCTCTCAGGACGACAACCGCTGGGAGGAAAACATCAGAAAATGCGAAGCGGCGGGTATGCCTTGGGGAGCGTATTTTTACAGCTACGCCTGTTCCGAAAGCTCTGCCAAGAGCGAACTTGAACACGTGCTCAGGCTTCTCAAAGGCAAAAAGCCGACGCTGCCGGTAGCTTTCGATATGGAGGACGCGGATGGCTACAAGGCACGTCATGGCGGATGGAACAAAACCAACGTTGACCGCGCCTGCCGTATCTTCTTGGAAGGCATCGTCAAGGCGGGATACTACCCGATGCTTTACGCGGGCTTTGAGGAAATGAACAACTACATTTCTTCGGAGGTCTGGAACAAATACGATATCTGGTTCCCCCATTGGGCGGCTAAATGCGGCTATACGGGAAAGAACCTGTGTATGTGGCAGTATGGCGGTGAGACGAACAAGCTCGAAAGCAACTCGATTCCGGGCGTCGGCGTCATCGACAAAAACATCTGCTACAAGGATTACCCCGCCATCATCAAGCAGGGCGGTTACAACGGCTGGACAAAAACAGGCTCGACTGCATCGACTACCACGAAAACAGTCGTAACTGAGGCACAGCTCAGACAGAGCGTTGCGGACATCATCAACAGCTGGCTCGGCGCAAAGGAAGACGACAGCGTTCACGCTGAGATTTTGAGAATCTATAACGCGCAGAACCCGCTGCCGGTCGGTTACAAAATGCAGGTACACGATGCTTGGTGTGCCGCGACTGTATCCGCGGCTTGGCTCAAAGCCGGAATTGCTCAGTACACCGGCACGGAATGCGGCTGCGGACGTTTCCGCGATGACGCAATCAAGCGCGGCATCTGGGTTGAAAACGATGCCTACAAGCCGAAAATCGGTGATGCTGTTATCTATTATTGGTCTGACAACGGCGTCGGTGACTGCAAGACAGGCGCAGACCATATCGGACTGGTGACAGCGGTGAACGGAAACAGCTTTACCGTCACCGAAGGAAACACGGGCAACGGCATTGTAGGCAAGCGCACCATGCAGGTCAATGGCAGATACATCAGAGGCTTCATTGCTCCAAACTACGCGGAGATCGCCAAAAAGGTCAGCGGTGTTGTGACGGTTACCAATCCAACGCCTGCAAAAACGACAACAATTCCGGATATCACCTATAGAGTGTGCGTCGCAGGGCACTGGCAGGCTCCCGTCAAAAACGGAGCAACCGCCGGTATTCGCGGTAAGGCTATCACCGACATCGCAATTAAGGCGGCGAAAGGCAGCGTCAAGTACCGTGTACATATCAAGGGCGGCAGATGGCTCCCCTTCGTCACGGGATATGATGTCAACGACTATAATAACGGATACGCCGGTATGGGCTATTCCATCGACCTCGTTGAGGTGTATTATTACACACCGTCGGATGTTGTGAATGGTGTCGGCTATCTCCGCGCCAAGTACCGCGTGTCTCCGACAAACGGTTCATTCTACGCTTATCAGTTTGATAACGAGAAAACGAATGGTCAGGATGGCTACGCGGGCTACCCCGGCAAAGCAATCGACCAATTCCAGCTCACGCTGGCAAAATAAAATAAAGGCATAATGTAAGCCTCTCGCATCACTCCGTTTTGGATTGGTACGGGAGGCTTTTTTATTTTACCTCAGTATTCGGATATTATTTCTGTTGATGAATCTCCTTTAGATCCTCAATTGCGACAACGGGATCCATTGTATGGAACATCAAATAGTTGCGTTTCATGGTTTTTACCGGAGCCTGACGCAGAATCTTTGTGCTGCTTTCGCCGGTGTAATAGTGCCAGTAGCGGTAGATATACCCGATCCAGTACAGCACGTCCTTTTGATATACCTCACCTGCACCGGTGAGCGAATCACCTACAGTTGAAATGACTTCATCCAACAG
The DNA here is from genome assembly GCA_045221175.1 of Acutalibacteraceae bacterium. Classification (GTDB taxonomy): domain Bacteria; phylum Bacillota; class Clostridia; order Oscillospirales; family Acutalibacteraceae; genus UBA1213. Next base: position 2,464 of record JBGUWM010000276.1, read on the forward strand.
ATATTCTTCCCCCATCCATTGCATTCGGTTATACCGTGAATCAAGAGCCTTTGCTACGTCCGATATCATAAAGGCTTTGATAAATGCCGCGCTCGGTATCTTTTTTTCGGCAGACAGTTCAAACAATCTGCCCTGTATATCACACAGTTTTATTTGCAGTTCGTCCATGATTAACCTCCGTTCTGTGCTTTTTCGAGGATTTCATCAAAGAACAATCCTTCCCGGCGGTAATTCCTACAAATGGAGTTTGCGAGAGAAACACCCTTTGCACGGTTCGCTTCCGCTACCTCTTGAATAAACAGTCGTTCCAAATATGACAACTCGATCTCAGCTTCAACCCGAACAGTATCGCAGCCCTTTTGTGTTACAGCAACATACTGCTTACCGAGCTGTAATGCTGACAGGCTACCAACAAGAGCAGCGTCTGTAATATTCCCGATGAAAAAGTTGTCGATCACATAAAACATACGGTCGTTGGCTATGCTTCCGATGACGATATCTTTATTTTCAGACATTTTGCGATACTTCTCATAAAGGGAAGTGCCTTTTATTTTTTCCATGCGTCCGCGATGATATGCCACAAGCATTGCCCATTCGATATCCGCAGGAACCTCGATCGTGTTCAGGTCGGCGGTATCGACAGACACAATGTAAAACTTTGATTTGTCGTAGTCGCAAATAAGTGTGAGCGCCTGACTCGGGTCAGTCCCCATATAAAAGCCTTTTCCAAAATCACATTGTGAGCGGCTTTTTGGTTCGATTTTTCCTTCTATGCCGGATTTGGAACCATGATAAAGTAACACGCGACTTTCTGAAAGTGAAATGCTGTCAGCAGCGTCAACGATTTTGCCGAGGATGATATCATAAACGGAAACATCGTTTTTTTTGCAAATCTCATAGAGCTTGGTTTGTGCCAGCTTGTTGGGAACAGCACGACCGTTTTCCCAACGGTTCACTGTTGCAAAAGAGACATTTAATTGCTCTGCTAACTCTGTTTGGCTCATGTTCAGGTGTTCTCGAATTTGTTTTATCAGTGCCCGCACACGCTTCACCTCATATAACATTATCTATATAAAATATAATACCATATGTTATAAACAATATCAATACCTGTTTTTCATTTTCTATACTTTTCAGAAATCCGACTGACATCAAAGCCGTCGTGAATAAATTTTATAATTATCCCCCCCACAAATCACACTCTTTTTCTCCTTATTGTGAAGGGATGTGAAATTATGACCAAATTACAGAAAGGAGAGCTGTTCAAGCTCCGTTTACAGGGGCTCGGCTGGGAATGCATCTCGGCTCAACTCTCAGTGCCGTCAAGCACTTTGAAAACGTACTGTTACCGCAACGGTCTGTCCGATAACGATCTGGGAGAAATATCCGAATGCTGTTTCTGCCATAAACCTGTAGCTCAAAAGGCTAAGGGTCGCCGCCGACTGTTCTGTAATGAAAAATGCCGCAGTGCATGGAGGCGGGTATATCACAAGCTGAAAGAACCTGTGTATCACCACACATGCGCCGGTTGCGGAGTTTCTTTTGATACAGTCGGAAACAAATCCCAGCGTTATTGTTCGATGGATTGCTACAGGAAGAATCGTTTCGGAGGTGCATCATGAACGAATACATCTCCAGCGTCATCAACTGCAAATCCATTATCCAAATTGCGAAAGAATGGCTGGAAGCAGGTCTTATTTCAAAAGCCGAATACAAAAAACTATGCCGTATTATCGCCAAAGATTGCTCGTTAGATTTGTGCAGCATTTTCTTGGAAATCGGTTGATAATAACACTGTCCAGAGGTATTATGTCACTGCAAAAAGGAGGTGAGCCTATGCCTGATGTTAAAATGATACCGCAAAAATTAAAACGTAAAAGAGTTACGCGGGTCGCTGCCTATACCAGAGTCAGTACTCCGAAAGCCGAGATGATCGCGTCACTTTCAGCACAGGTCGATTATTATTCCAAACTTATCAATTCCAATCCCGACTGGGAAATGTGCGGCATTTATATCGATGAGGCGAAAACGGGAACAAAGGATACGCGCGAAAAATTCAGGCGACTGATCAGCGACTGTCGCAAAGGGCTGATAGATCTTGTGATTACAAAAAGCGTTTCAAGATTTGCGCGTAATACCGTTGACCTGTTATCTACCTGCAGGGAACTGCGCGAGTACGGCGTTGACGTCTTCTTTGAAAATCAGAATATCCATTCTGTCAGCAGCGAGGGTGAGCTGATGTTAACGCTTCTTGCTTCCATAGCGCAGGAGCAGTCACGTTCCGACAGCGAAAACATAAAGTGGAGAATCCGGAAAAGTTTTGAAAATGGTGAAGACATATGCCTTAGTATGATGTATGGCTATGACAAAGCTGATAAACGGCTTGTTGTCAATCCGACTGAAGCCGCTATTGTAAAAACTATATTCAGCCGCGTCATCGAAGGTGAGAGCCTGAATCAAATTGCTCAAGCCCTTAACGCTCAAGGTTATACCACCAAACAAGGGCGCGAGTGGAACGCTTACCGAATTGCCTGTATGCTGCGGAACGAGAAATATACCGGCAACAGCCTGCTTCAAAAAACATATATACATGACCATTTGCAAAAGCAAAAAAAGGAAAAACGAAGGTCTGCTTCCTAAATTCTACGCAAAAGAAACACATGAAGCTATCATAGATATGGAGACTTTCTTGCAGGCGCAAGCAATTATGGCTGACAAAGCAAAAGCCTGTGAATATTACGCTTACCACACCACGACAATGTTCACGAGCTACATCCGCTGCGGAAAATGCGGGTGCAACTACCGCAGAGGAAAACAGAACAATCGTCATTTTTGGAACTGTAGTACATTCCTGTCAAAAGGAAAACAATTCTGCCAAGAGCCAAGGATACCGGAGGATATCTTATACGAAATCACCGGCGAAGTACTCGATACGGCTGATTTTTCAGAAGCCGACCTTTTTGACAACATCACTGATATCGTTGCGTGCGATTATACGCTTACATACAACCTACAGAACGGCGAAACAGTTATCAAGGAATGGAAGCCTAAATCGCGTTCCGCAAGCTGGACACCGGAAATGAAAGAACAGGCTCGGCAGAGAGCAGTTAAGCAAAGGAGAACATATGACAGCAAAGAAAATAAAGGTGTTTCCACCAACACTGAATCTTAATGCGAAACAGGATCAAGGAGGATACAATGCCAAGGGTCATACGAATAGAGCCAACCGTCGACATACGGACGCACACATCAATCAATAGTATCAAAAAGCGGAGAGTCTGCGCCTATGCCCGCGTCAGCACAAACAGCGATGAGCAGGAAACGAGCTACGAGGCACAGGTCGATTACTACCGGAAATATATACAAGCACATAACGAATGGGAGTATGTCGGCATCTACGCCGACGAAGGTGTGACGGGAACCAGCACAAAGCGCAGGAACGGCTTCAAAGAAATGATGAACGACGCACTGGAGCATAAAATCGATCTCATCTTAGCAAAGTCCGTCAGCCGGTTTGCGCGTAACACCGTCGACACCTTAACCAACATCCGTATGCTCAAGGACAACGGCGTTGAGGTCTATTTTGAAAAGGAAAACATCTGGACGTTTGATTCAAAAGGAGAAGTGCTTTTGACGATTATGTCCTCCCTCGCTCAGGAAGAGTCGCGCTCCATTTCGGAGAACGTCACATGGGGTATCCGCAAACGCTTCTCCGACGGCAAGTATTATATGGCGTACAAGCACTTCTTGGGCTATGAGAAAGGCAGCGACGGCTCAATTGTTATCAACGAGGAACAGGCTGAAATAGTTCGTTTCATATACAGGCGTTTTCTGGAAGGAGCAACGGCAAGAAACATCTGTAACGAGCTCGAAAAGCAATTGATTCTCACGCCGGGCGGCAAGGAAAAATGGAGTCCGAGCACCGTCCTGAGCATACTGTCCAACGAAAAATACAAGGGCGCCGCGCTCCTTCAGAAAACATATATTTCCGATTTCCTTTCAAAGAAAGTCAAGAAAAACAACGGAGAACTCCCTCAGTATTACGTTGAGAACGGTCACGCACCGATCATCATTCCGGCTGACTGGGATGTTGTGCAGGAGGAGATTGCCCGCAGAAAGGAAGCGGGCAAGGCGTACAGCTCCGCCACGGTTCTGTCATCAAAGCTGATCTGTGAGGATTGCGGCGGGTTCTTCGGCATAAAAGTCTGGCACTCCACCGACAAATATCGCAGAGTGATCTACCGCTGCAACAACAAATACGCAAACAAAACGCCCTGCCGCACCAACCATTTCACGGAGGAAGAAGTCCATAAAATGTTC
>JBGUWM010000277.1:0-12758 GCA_045221175.1 Acutalibacteraceae bacterium
GCGGGTGTCCAGTGGACACCTCTGCGAAGCAGAAGCACCGACCGAGCCGGCAGGCGAGACCCGGGGGACATCGGTGATTGGTTATAAGTGTTGACGAAGATTTACCAATATGGTATAGTCTTAGCATCAACACATTGGAAGGGAGCTGGAGATTGTGAGAATCATCCTTGCAGATTCCGACAGGGATTTCATAGATGCATACAGCAGATTACTGACGCTTGCAGGACATGAAGTAACAACAGTATTTGATGGAACACAACTGCTCGGAATCATCGGCAGTGAAAAAACCGACCTGATTATACTGAATCAGACGTTGCCGAGAGTATCTGTTATAGAGCTGATACAGATCTGCAACAGAATGAAGATACCGACGATTGTGCTGTCAGAAGGTTCTGTCACATCAGATATGTTATGCGGGAGTACGATCGGAACAGCATATCTTCCGTTTCCGTTTTTACCGCATGAACTGCTGGAACTGACGGAAACGATCATTCGTCAGAGGCGCAGCAATCAAATTCTGCAATATAAGGACGTAGCAATCAAAGAATCCGATTTTATTTTGTGTGACACAATACGAGTCACAAGCGGAGAAATTGCAGTTTTTCGAGCCTTGATGAATCATGAGCCGATGAATAACAAAAAGGTTGGTCCGTATATTACGGCACTGAATCACAAGCTCATGCTGCTTCACAATAATCTGCGTATTAAATACATGATCAATGATGGATATAGGATGGTGAGCATTAACAATGAATAAGGCAAGAAAACGATTTGTATTGTTTACGGAATTAATTATTATTCTGCTGCTGACTTGTTTGCTGACAACGATAAACGTGTGGAATTTTGCGAAAGCGGCAGAGGACGCAGATATTCTTACAGAATATCTGATCGGACATCATCATTCAGGCGGTGAGAAGAAAGAGCCTCCTGAAGAGAAACAAAGTTCTGAAGTGAGTGTAGTACCTACGTCAACCTCAGCAGGTACACAAACAGACGGTGAGGATAAAAATAATACTCCCAAGCCGTTCCATCTTGACGGTGAGCGCTGGGGAAAGATTAAACCCGGTTCACCGGATATGAATTCGTCACTGCGCTATTTCATTGTATCAATTGATAAAGACGGCGAGGTAAAAATGCTTGATTACCGGATGTCAGCAGTAACAGAAACCGAAGCAGAGCAATGGGCGGACAGTCTGACAAGTAACAAAACAGGCTGGACAAATTTCAATTATCGGTACAGAGTGTATTCGGATGAAGAAGAGACACTGGTGGCGGTAGTCGATCAGGCAAGAGAACTGTGGCCATGTTACAGAATCATGTGGATTTCCCTTATCGGTGGAGTGATATTCATTCTGATCAGTCTGGTGTTATCCATTCTGATTGGCAGAAAACTGTTTAAGCCGATAGAAGAAACAGACAGGAAACAGAAGCTGTTTATTGCCAAGCTTGAAAAGGAATTCAAAATGCCGCTGACAATAATTAATGCAGATACGGAAATATTAGAGCGTCAAAACGGACACAATCCCCAGACGCAGTCGATCAATAAGCAAGTAAGGCGCATGACGAGACTTGTGAGAGAATTAGGAGCCCTGACTGTATTTGAAGAACCCTCCGGTCAGACCCGAACGAATATTTCAGATTTGTTGATTGCGATGCTTGAAAATAGCAGAAAGAAATTTGAAGAAAAGAATATTATTCTTAGTTACGAGGTTGCGCCTGATATTACCATGATCATCAGTGATGAAGCTGTCAAAAACGTATTCCGTGAAATGATTGCCAATTCGTTGGCATATTCAGTCAAGACGGCTCATTTCTCACTGCAGATGCATCATGACAGAATCAAGCTGGTGCAGTCGAATGATACAACCCTTCCGAACGGAAGCTGTGATCAGATATTTGACAGATTTACCACGCTGCAAAATGCAGAAGGAAAGGACACGGCAGGGTTAGGCCTTGCGTATGTCAAAGAGGTAGTGAAGCAGTACAACGGAAGACTGAGTGCAAGTGTTAAAAACGGAAGTATTTTTATTGAAATAGATCTGTAAAAACGGAGGTGAGTCAAATGCCGGCAGTAGCTAATCCGATAGTAGTTATGAAGCGATATGAAATGAAGTATATCATGAGTCCGGAGCAGACAGAGTACTTCAAAAAGAGTGTTGAAGGGTATATGAAAATAGATAAGTTCGGATTGACTTCTATTGCATCTCTTTACTATGACACACCGAATTATCGTTTGATTCGCACATCTATTGAAAAGCCACCGTTCAAAGAAAAAATACGGCTGCGATCGTACGGTATAGCCACAGAAAGCTCCCCTGTTTTTTTAGAGCTGAAGAGAAAAGCGTATGGTATTGTATATAAACGCCGTGTGCAGTCAACGATCCCGCTGGTAGACAAGTTTTTTTACGGAGAAGGAGACATTTGTGCCGGAGGACAGATCAATCGGGAAATCACCACGTTTCGAGATTATTATCATACCCTGGTACCTGCGTGTCTGATTATCTATGACAGAATTGCTTATTTTCAACCCGATGGGGATCTGAGACTGACAATTGATCACAATCCAAGATATCGCTATGAAGACCTGAATTTAACCACTTCCATGGAAGGCAATTCACTTCTGAAAGAAGGGTATACGATACTGGAGGTTAAGGTTCAGCAGTCCGTACCGTTGTGGCTGTCCCATATACTTACCAAGGGACGCATTTATAAAGGAAGCTTCTCAAAATACGGAGAAGCATACCGCCAACAGTTATTAAAAGTCAGAAATGAAAGGAATGTTTGATTATGTTTGATTCGATTTATAACTCACTGACAGGTGTTACAGCAACGCAGTTTTTTATTATGGCGGCTGCATCTCTAATCTCAGGCTTTGTGTTTGCGTGGTTGATTTCCTTTAAGATACGGGCAAAGCGCCGTTTCTTTATTGTCACAGCCGTAGTACCGTTTATCGTATCAGCCGTGATCACATTTGTCAGCGGCAACATAGGGGCAGGAGTGGCAGTCGGAGGAGCGTTCAGTCTTATCAGATTCAGAAGTGCTCCCGGAAGTGCGGATGAAATCAGCTCCCTGTTGATAGCAATGGGCTCCGGAATCGCCTTTGGTATGGGATATATTGCTTATGGCGTAATCATATTGCTCGGCATGGCTGTTGTGTATCTTGTGTTGTCCTTACTGCCGATTTTCGAGCATAAATCAATGAGCGAAGAAAAAATGCTGCGCATTACGATACCGGAATCACTGGAATATTCCGGTGCATTTGATGATACTTTCCGCCACTATCTGAAAAGCTTTGAAAATGCAGGAGTTAAAACAACAGGAATGGGATCAATGTTCAGACTCTCCTTCAAAATAGTGATGAAAGATCCTTCAGAAGAAAAGGAATTTATAGATGAGCTGCGTACGAAAAACGGCAATCTTGAAATTGCCGTATTACCCTATACAGAACCTCAGAATCAATTGTAAGGGAGTGTATCATTTATGAAAAAAGGGATTGTAATTTTTATGTCACTGATTCTGGCGATCGGCGCCTTCAGCGGATGTTCCGGAAATGCAGGCAATTCATCATCAACGCCGGTTATTTCTGACAATTCTTCTGCCAGTGTTGTTGGGGCTGACAGTTCGGTATCATCGGAAAGCAGTCAGACAGATGGCTCGGAAAGCTCAGCACAATCGGCGTCGGATATGTTTTCAGACAGTGATGTCAAAGACGTTTCATCCGAAACAGCCCATGCAGAAATTGTGTTATCCGGCAGCAGTGCCACTGTTTCTGACAGTACAAGGGGAGCATTCAGCAACGGAGCGGTTACCATCACTTCCAAGGGAATTTATCATGTCAGCGGCAGTTCGGAAGAGGTCAGTATTGTCATCAGCGACAGCAGTGAATCCGGCAATATTTATCTGATTCTCGACAATGTCAGTATGAGCAACACTTCGTATCCTTGTATCGTCGTTGATTCGGCAGACAAGGTGATTATCCAGACAGTAGGTGAGAACACACTGTCTTATCAGAATCAGGATTCCTCTGTCAAAGAAGACGGAGCTGTTTATGCAAAAGATGACATCACGATTAATGGAAGCGGATCGTTGAATATAGCGTCTGCACTTCATGGTGTTGTATGCAAGAATGATCTGAAAATAGCGAACACAACCCTGAATATTGAAGCCGCAAATATCGGAATGAAAGCAGAGGAGTCCTTAAGAATCAGCGGAGGAAAGGTATCTGTTACTGCATCGCATGATGGAGTACAGTTATCAAATGATGACAATACCAGTTTCTTCTATTTTGAAAACAGTGAAATGACTGTCAATTCAGGATATGATGGGATATCTGTCAAAGCGGGCAATGATTCTGCAGCATTCAGCGGATATGTCATGCTGAACGGAGGCAAATTGAATATTGTCACAGCATCCGGTTCAGGATCAGACAGTGCAAAAGACAGCAGCACGTCACAAAAAGGTATCAAGACGGACGGTAATATCACGATAGATCAAACTGAGCTTTCTATCTCTGCAGCAGATGATGCGATACACGGCAACGCAGCCATTACGGTACAGTCAGGCACGCTTACTCTTTCATCAGGAGATGACGGTATTACCGCTTCGGGAGACTTGACTGTAAACGGCGGTTCCGTTTCGATTCTGAAGTCTTATGAAGGGATGGAAGCGGCCAACGTTACGATTAACAATGGTAACGTGAGCATCACAGCAAGTGATGATGGTATTAACTGTGCGGGAGGATCAGACACTACTTCCAGCGACGATACTCCGTGGAGTAACGGAACAGATGCAGCGCTGACAATCAACGGCGGCAATGTCTATGTAAATTCCTCAGGAGACGGTCTTGACAGTAACGGGTCAATCTATATTACCGGAGGAACAACGATTGTAGAAGGACCTTCTGCCAGCGGAAACGGAGCAATTGACAAAGGTGACGGAAACGGTTGTGTAGCAAGTATTACAGGAGGAACAGTGCTTGCTATCGGAACAGCGGATATGGCTGTGAATTTTGATACAGGCAGTCAATGCTCTGCACTTGTGTCAGCTTCGGGATCGGATGGAACCACCATCACGGTAGATGACGGCAGCGGGTTCAGTTTTACTGCAACAAAGAGCTATGCCTGCATCGTGTATTCATCGCCGGACATGAGGCAGGGCAACAGCTATACACTGACATCAGGAAGTTCTGCTGCCACACTTGATTTTACATCTTCCTTGTATTATTCAGACGTCAGCAGTTCTCAAGGTGGAAATGGCGGTCCCGGTGGGATGAGATAAATACTAATTGCTAAAAATACAGCACCGATAAAGTAATGAGTGATTCAGAAGCTTTGTCGGTGCTGTGTATTTTTTTGTACCAAAGATATGCTATAATAACAATAGTATCTCAAATTGCTGAAAAGTATCTTGTCAATCATTGCACAAACAGTGTGCTCATAAAAAATGCACGAAAAAATACATATATATTGTGCTTATTGTTTCTTGACAATACTATATCTTGTGTTTATAATAAGATACAGTCGCAATAAAACAACAGGATTTTCAAAGCAGGGTAATGTCCGGTCCTTTAGAAAGGATCATACCGTCAGAGTTCATTTTCTTGATCTCCCGCATCATAGCGCTGCGGTCAATTCCGAGATAATCCGATAAATCCGATAAAGGAAAGGATAAGCGCAGATGATTGCCGTCGCCTTTCAAATAACGGAAGCAGGTTACCAGTTTTTCTCTGATAGATTGTCTATGAAGAATATCAATATGGATTTTCTGGCGGATGGAAACGGATCGCATAATATTCTGCAAAAAGCGAAGCAGTAACGGGTCGATTGTCTCACCGGAAGGATACATCCAACGATGAGAAAAGGAAAGAACGGTACAATCCTTTTTAGCAACAAATGTGTATAAGTTTCCGTTTTTATACGGTGAAAATGCAGCAGAAAAAAACTGTTCCTGTTCAAAATAGTCTATCAGTTTATTTTCTCCGAAATCATTTTTTCTGACAAGATAGGCGACACCATGCAGGATAACGGCACAGTTTTGCTCAGACTCCGAAGATTTCATAATGGTACTGTTTTTGGGGAAGACTTGCTCCTCAGAATGCAGCAAGCGCTTCAGAGTATTGATTTCTGCCGACTGAAAACCTTGAAAAACCGAATAATTATTCATTGTTGAACCCTCTATATCCTGTGTTTATAATTTGTGCAAAACGCTATATCTTGTATTATACTTTATTTTTGTTGCAAATGCAACTTGTTTTTTAGCTGATTTGCGATACAATAGAGAGCGTACACTTTTAACGGAGATGATGATAATGAAAATAATCAAGCGTAATGCTTCGGAAGAAATTTTTGACGGTTCCAAAATTGTCAATGCTGTAACCAAGGCCAACAGCGCTTGCGAAAGACCCTATCTGACAGATGAACAGATTAAGGATATTGCAGAATATGTAGAATACAAATGCATGAAAATGGGTCGTGCCGTATCTGTTGAAGAGATTCAGGATATGGTAGAGGATCAAATCATGGCAAAAGGAGCCTTTGAACTGGCAAGACGATATGTTAAATACCGTTATAACCGGTCTTTGGTCAGAAAAGCCAATACAACAGATAATAAGATTCTTAGCCTGATCGAATGCAACAATGAGGAAGTCAAGCAGGAAAACTCGAACAAGAATCCCACCGTCAACAGCGTACAGCGTGACTATATGGCAGGTGAGGTGAGCAAAGATCTGACGAAGCGACTGCTGTTGCCGGATGACATTGTTGATGCGCATGAAACCGGACTGATACATTTTCATGACAGCGACTATTTTGCGCAGCACATGCATAACTGCGACCTTGTCAATCTGGAGGATATGCTGCAGAACGGAACGGTCATCAGTGAAACGCTGATAGAAAAGCCGCACAGCTTTTCGACCGCTTGTAATATTGCAACACAGATAATCGCACAGGTAGCCAGCAACCAGTATGGCGGTCAGAGCATCAGCCTGACGCATCTTGCCCCCTTTGTACAGATTTCCAGAGAGAAGATCAGGAGGGAATTTATAGCAGAGCTTGAAGAGATCGGCTGCATGGTTGATGATGAGAAGATCGATGCTATTGTGGAAGAAAGGCTTCGCAAAGAAATCACCAAAGGTGTGCAGACAATCCAGTATCAGGTTGTCACGCTGCTGACCACAAACGGACAAGCACCTTTTGTGACAGTATATATGTATCTGAACGAGGCGAAGGACGAGCAGGAAAAAGCAGATCTTGCCATGATTATAGAAGAAACCCTTCGTCAGAGATACATCGGTGTCAAGAATGAATCCGGTGTCTGGGTAACACCGGCATTTCCAAAGCTGATTTATGTATTGGAGGAAGACAATATTACTTCCGACAGCAAATATTGGTATCTGACAGAACTGGCAGCTAAATGTACGGCAAAAAGAATGGTGCCTGACTACATTTCGGAGAAGGTGATGATGCAGCTCAAGGGAGACACGTACACCTGTATGGGCTGCCGCAGTTTCCTGACGCCGGACAGATTTACAGACGCAGGTGTCGGCAACATAGCAAATGCCAAGAATTATAAACCCGGTCAGCATAAGTATTATGGCCGCTTTAATCAGGGCGTTGTCACGATCAATCTGGTAGACGTAGGATTATCCGCTCATAAGGATCTTAACAAGTTCTGGGAGATTCTTGATGAAAGAGCAGAGCTGTGTCACAGAGCGCTGAGATATCGTCATGAAAGACTCAAGGGTACCCTGTCAGATGCAGCGCCGATTCTTTGGCAAAACGGTGCGCTTGCCCGACTTGAAAAAGGTGAAAAGATTGATCGTCTGTTATATGACGGATATTCCACCATATCGTTGGGCTATGCAGGACTTTGGGAATGTGTGTACAGTCTGATTGGTAAAAAGCTCACAGAAGAAGAGGGCAAAGAACTCGGATTGAAGATTATGAAGAAGCTGAATGAATGCTGTGCAAAATGGAAGGCCGCTGAAAACATTGATTACAGCATCTACGGCACACCGCTTGAGAGTACGACTTATAAATTTGCAAAATGCTTGCAGAAGCGATTTGGAATCATAGAAGGCGTCACCGATAAAAACTATATTACAAACAGTTATCATATCCATGTTACCGAGGAAATCAATGCGTTTGATAAGCTGAAAATTGAGTCAGAATTTCAGGCATTGTCACCCGGAGGAGCTATCAGCTATGTAGAGGTTCCTGATATGCAGGATAATCTTGAAGCTGTATTAAAGGTAATGCAGTTTATTTATAATAATATCATGTATGCCGAGCTGAATACCAAAAGTGATTATTGTCAGGTATGCGGATATGACGGTGAAATACAGATTGTAACAGATGACGACGGCAAACTGATATGGGAATGTCCGAATTGTCACAACCGAGACCAAAGCAAGATGAATGTGGCAAGAAGAACCTGTGGCTATATCGGCTCTCAGTTCTGGAACCAGGGAAGAACACAGGAGATCAGGGAACGAGTGCTGCATTTGTCCAATCATACCTTCGGTGAAGATCAGCAGAAATCATGATAGAAAATGTGCCTTTAAGCGTCAGTGCTTAAAAGGCACATTTTTCAAAGACAGGAGAGAGCATTTATGCATATCGGAGAGATCATCACAGCAGACAGTGCTAACGGCAGCGGAATTCGTGTCAGCATATTTGTATCCGGCTGTACAAATCGATGCAAGGGATGTTTTCAGCCACAGACATGGGATTTCAATTATGGAAAGCCCTATACGAAAGAAGTAGAAGACATGATCATATCAGAGCTGAAAAAAAGCTACTATAATGGTCTGACAATTCTTGGAGGAGAACCCTTTGAATTGAGTAATCAGCGGGAAATTATCAAATTGATTCGCAGGGTGAAAAAGGAGTGCCCTGACAGGGATATCTGGATCTATACAGGTTTCACTTATGACCGTGATCTGATACCGGGTGGTTGTCGATATATTGAATGCACTGATGAGATACTGGACAGTATTGATATACTTGTGGACGGAAGGTTCATTGAAGAACAGAAGAATATTACACTTACTTTCCGTGGATCAGAAAACCAGCGAATTATTGAAATGAAACCCACACGAGCACAACACAGGATTGTTCATTCCAAACTCATGAAAAAGAGAACAGAGCGATAAAATAAAGCCATCTGATAAACCTTAGTGCAGGCATAACAGATGGCTGTTTTTTTATTGATATACTCAAAGAATATAGCCGGATATCATTCGACCGATAAAACCGATATCAACCTGTCCCTTGAATTCAAAGGTAGCAGTAAAACCATTGCTGAACATCAGATATAGTTCAGAATCAGGAAAAATCTCAGCAAAACCGGGTGTCTGAATAGAAAAGAACTGAATTTTAGAATAGGGCATAGAGGTAAAAGATTTTCTTCTGCCGGAGATACCCTGTACATCAATAGAAATAATTCGTTTGTCAGTAAAAACCAACTGATCACGAATCGTCTGAAAAGCGAGAACCGGTTTTTCGTTAGGGAGTAAAAGACCGGCTACTTCCCCTCGTATCATCTCAAGGTTGATGGGCTTTAGATTAAAAACAGAATTGGAGTTAAAATTGACAGCCATAGTAAAAAGACCTCCCGGATATGAAATAAAAAAAAACCTCGGCAAGCCAAGGTTTCAAGATGGGAACAATAGGGCTCGAACCTATGACCCTCTGCTTGTAAGGCAGATGCTCTCCCAGCTGAGCTATGCTCCCATAATAGACAATCGAAAATGGTGCGGGTAACAGGACTTGAACCTGCACCTCCTTGCGAAGACTAGCACCTGAAGCTAGCGCGTCTGCCAATTCCGCCATACCCGCATATTTGCGTTCACCGGATTTCCGACTGCTTGATTATTATAGCAAAGAGATTTGGTTTTGTCAAGAAGTTTTTTTGTTTTTTTTTCATATTTTTGTTTTATTAACAACTTATACTATTTTAATAATAAGTGACGGAAAATAATGTATGAGCTGCTGCATTGAAATGAGATTATAATTCTAATTTAGAAAAAAGGAAATAGAGTATTATGGTATAATACAAAAAGTTTGAAAACAAAGAAAAGACAAGAGGGATGTAAAAATGAAATTTGAGGAAAGCTATGCGCTGATTAAAACAAAGTTTGAAAAAATGGATATGAGCAAAATTAACAAAGACTTTTCGGGAATTGTGTGTATCACCGGAAAGAACGCAGGATACATATACGCAGCATATATAAACGGAAAGAAGATCATAGAACCTGTCAAGCATAATAAAGCGAACTTGTTTGTAACGATGACAGACGACACTTTTGAGGCACTGATTCAGAAGAAGATAGATCCTTTCAAAGCGTTCACAACAGGAAAAGTCAAGGCTAAAGGTAATGTATTTCTGGCCATATCATTGTACAAAAAATTAAAGCAATAATAGCCAATAAAGATCAACAAACAGTATGACAAATTTATCAATATGTCTAATGACATGATGCTGATAATATTTTAAAATTAAAGGTAATGATTAACCAATAGGAGATGAGAAGATGACAGAGTTTTCTATGGACGACTTTTATCGTGGAGATTCAATGAACGCCTACCGTTATTTCGGTGCACATCCTGTATCCGATGATGACGCCGGAATCCTTTTCAGGGTATATGCACCGAATGCCTATCAGATGGAAATCATTGGTGATTTCAACGAATGGAACGGTTGGAACCACAGAATGAATAAAATCAACAGCGGTGTTTATGAATTGTATGTCGGTGAAGCAAGAGTAGGACAGCTTTACAAATTCCGTGTATATCAGCAGGGCGGCAATGTTGTGGACAAAGCGGATCCTTATGCATTTCACAGTCAGCTTCGGCCTGATACAGCGTCTGTAATTACCCGCATCAACCAGAAGAATATATTTCATGATGAAAAATGGATGAAATCCAGAACAAAGTGTTACGACAAGCCTTTGAATATTTACGAAATGCACATGGGATCCTGGAAAAGACCAATGGGCAAATCTGTAGCAGACGGAGCTGCACAGTGGTTCAAATATGATGAAATTGCAGAAGACCTTGTCAAGTATGTCAAAGAGAACAACTTCACCCACATTGAAGTAATGCCTCTGGCAGAATACCCCTTTGACGGATCGTGGGGCTATCAGGTATCACAGTATTACAGTGCAACCTCCCGATATGGTACACCGGAGCAGTTGATGAGGTTTGTTGATATATGTCATCAAAATGACATTGGCGTGATCATCGACTTTGCATTTGTTCATTTTGTCAGAGATAATTACTCTCTGGGCAATTTTGACGGAACAGCGCTTTATGAGTATCCGCCATCAGACGTTTCACAGAGCCAGTGGGGCTCCTATAATTTCAATCTTTCCAAGGGAGACGTGCAAAGCTACCTGATGTCTTGTGCCGCTTTCTGGCTGGACGCCTATCATTTTGACGGTATCCGGATGGATGCCATCAATAACGGAATTTACTGGATGGGTGATAAGAACAGAGGTGTCAACGATCGTTCGGTCGACTTCTTCAAAAAGATGAATTACAACCTCAATAAAACATTTGAGAATGTTATGTTAATAGCAGAGGATTCATCTGATTATCCGGGTGTCACACAGCCTGTTGAAAAAGGCGGACTTGGATTCGACTATAAATGGGATATGGGTTGGATGAACGACACATTGAAGTATATGAAGATAGATCCGCTGTGGAGAAGAGGAAGCCACAATCTGATCAACTGGTCGATGGCATACTTCTATTTTGAGCGTTTCATTTTGCCGCTGTCACATGATGAGGTAGTACATGGAAAAGCGACAATTGTTCAAAAAATGTTCGGAGGAGACTATCATAACAAATTTGCACAGGCAAGAACACTTTATGCTTATATGATGACGCATCCGGGTAAAAAACTGAATTTCATGGGCAATGAACTTGGAATGTTCAGAGAATGGGATGAAACCAAAGAATTAGACTGGTTCTTGCTGAATGATTTTCCGATGCATAAAATGTTCCATGACTTTTTCAGAGATTTGTGCGGTCTTGTTACGAAAAATCCTGCATTCTATGAAAAGGATTATGAAGAAGACGGCTTCCTGTGGATTGATGCTGACAATGCAGATGAAAATATGTATGCGTACTATCGAATGACAGACGGGCAAAAATATGCAGTTGTCATGAATATGTCGCCTGTTACCCGAGAAAACTTCCGCATGGGGCTGAAGGACGATTGTACGATTACTGAAGTGTTGAACAGTGATAATCAGTGCTATGGAGGAACGGGCGTACTCAATCCTGTTCCGATCAAGTCCGAACCTATCAAACATAACCAGTGGGAACATTCAGCGGTATTTACTCTGCCGCCGTTTGGTACTATCGTATTTGAAGTTAAGGATACACCTAAACCAAAGGAGAAAAAAGCTTCAAAGACCGACAAAAAGAGTGCTTCCTCAAAACCGGATCAGAAAGAGAACTAACATAAACCTAAAATAAGCCCCCAATAAGCCCGATATGGTTAAAAGCCTGATGAGCCTTAACACAATACGCTGTACAAAGATACAAATCTTTGTACAGCGTTTTTTACTACAAGACAAGAACTTGGTACTCGGAGATCGTAGAGATACTGTTTTTAACTCGGAGCAAAGCCCGATGTAAGCTCGCTTAACATAGGCTGCGACGAGGCAACCTCACCGCAGGAGCTTTAGCTCCTCGGGGTTTCAGTGGGGGATTATAACCCCCACTGAAAGTCCGAATGTCCCCCGCCGCCTA
>JBGUWM010000278.1:0-2723 GCA_045221175.1 Acutalibacteraceae bacterium
CGCCGGGCGCTGTTTGTGTATGCCGAGGATGACGAGGAACCAAGCGAAGAAGCGGCTCTTGAGCGGATCAGCGCGGAGCTTGCCAGGATCGAAGAGCGCCGAGATGAGCTTTTGATTCAGAAGGGCGACCTCGGCATTCAGGAAGCTCAGCTCCATACATTGTTGAAGCTTGTGGATGGCATCATGATGCGTTCGGAGAGACCTGCGATGCTGATGACCGGGACGGATGATGTGGCCATCGCAGCAGAAAAGCCGGCTGCCTGTTATGATCTTGCCGATTTCTATGAGCGAACTGATGAGATTACACAGTGGGGGCTGGTAAACGATTATGACAATGATCTGGTACAGCGTTTCATAGAGAAGATCATCGTGAAAGAGAAAGGGATTGAGGTGAAGTTTAAGGCAGGAATCACCGTGACGATTTGAAAAAAACGAATCTGATAAAAGCGGTTGAGCAAGACGCTGTTTTGAGAGAGGCCTACTATGCGGCTTTCCAGCTTGGGGGGGAGATCCCGACTGGAAAGCTGCATGGTAGGCCTCTTTTTTCGTTTATTGCCCGTTCATATAAAGTTTAGCTCCCTTGAATCTTGAAAGACCGAAGCTTTTGAGGTAAAATAAAAAAGAATAGAAATGAGACGAGGTGATCCAGCTGTGAAAGAATTTATAACAACCGGAATCTGTAATCCGCAAAAGCATTATATGGTCGATATCAGTGAAAGGCTGGAAAAAATAAAAGCTATGATTGATGCTGGAAAATACTTTTGCATCAACAGAGCTCGACAATATGGAAAGACTACGACGCTTAGCGCGCTGAGAAGGCATCTCGTTCCACAATATGAAGTGGTGAGTATCAGTTTTCAAGGAATAGGCAAAGCTGGTTATGGGACGGAAGAAAAGTTCGTTCAGTCTTTTTCGCGTCTTATAAAGCGTGAGAGAAGTACAGGAACGAATATCCCAGATCAAACAATTAAAGCTCTTTCTGATTTTATCGACCGAAAAGAACATATGGCAAGACTGGATGAGCTGTATGATACTATTGTTGAATGGTGTGAGGCTTCTGATAATCCTGTTGTTCTGATGATTGATGAAGTCGATTCAGCTTCAGAAAACCAAGTGTTCTTAGACTTTCTTGCTCAGCTTCGAGAGGGTTATCTTAGTAGGGAAGATAAGGGGACACCTGCGTTCCACTCCGTCATCCTCGCGGGTGTAACAGACATCAAGCATTTGAAATCAAAGATCCGTCCTGACGAAGACCAAAAAGAAAACAGCCCGTGGAATATTGCGGCTGACTTTGATATCGATATGAGCCTCTCTGAAGACGGCATCAAGGGCATGCTTGATGAGTATGAAGCAGACTATCACACCGGTATGGACACAGAGGCAATGGCAAAACTTCTACGTCAGTACACCAGCGGTTACCCATACCTTGTTTCCCGCCTTTGCCAGCTTATGGACGGTGCTGTAGGCGATAGAGTTGGTCTTACCGTTGCATGGACAGGGCAGGGGATGGACGAGGCAATAAAAATCATCCTGGCAGATAATAAAGATCCACTGTTCGGATCGGTGATGGGGAAGCTTGTAAACCTGCCACAGCTCAAAACACAGCTGCGCGACATCCTCATGAAAGGCGATGTGATCGCCTGGCTACCGGACGATGAAGAGCAGAAGCTTCTTTATATGTATGGGTTCATCAAGAATGAAAACAACACAGTAAAGGTTGCCAACCGCCTATTTGAAATGCGGTTATACCAATATTTCCTTGGCGAAAGCCGTAAGAACGAGGCGTTCCGCAGCGATGCACTGGTTCACAAATCCATCTTCATCAATGATGATCACAGCTTGAATATGTTTGAGATTCTTGACCATTTTGTGAAGACTCAGAAGCGTGTGCACGGGGAGTCAGACGACAGATTCCTTGAAGAAGAGGGACGAGAGCGTTTTCTCACCTATATTGCACCGATCATCAACGGAACGGGAACCTATAGCATAGAAGAACAAACCAGAGACAAACTGCGAATGGACGTTGTGATTCATTACCTTGGCAGACGCTACGTTGTTGAGTTGAAAATCTGGCGCGGGCCTAGGTACAACGCCGATGGCGAGAAGCAGATCATGGAGTACTTGGATTATTTCGATCTGACCATGGGCTATATGGTCAGCTTCAATTTCAACAAGAACAAGAAATCAGGCGTCGAGCGTGTTAACATCGGAGATAAGGTGCTGCTTGAAGCAACGGTATGAAAAATGGATCGCCGCGGTATGATGGAAGCAGCCGTATTGTTTGACGCTTTGTTATCAGCAAACTGACAGAATAACCTTCCTATCCAGGAAAAATAACAGAGATTATAGAGAAATTCTGATATCACAGGGCATACCACAAAAGTTGTCTACTTTTGATTCTTAAGGAAGTTAGAATCAAAGGCAGACAACTTTTGCGGTATTTTTGGAACTTTTTGCGGGAGAACAGGGCAACAATAGCAATAAAATAGGAATTTCCACCCCAAAAGCGGCAATCTTCTATCTTTACCGCCCGATTGCTTTTGAGGGTCGTGCAGGTCACGAACACGACATACATCACTGCCGGCGACGGCAATACCTACCGCGTCAGCGTTACCTACGACCAGGACGCAAATATACCCGAAAACGCGGACCTTGCGGTTCGTGAGCTCGGCGATGACGAGAAAGAAGATTATGTAAACCAGAGCGCGGAAACTCTCGGAACG
>JBGUWM010000279.1:0-21082 GCA_045221175.1 Acutalibacteraceae bacterium
ACGGATTTGGTGCAAATATGCTCTACTTTTTTTGCTTTTTTTTGTAGGCTCTATTTGTTACCCCAATATTTATTATAGAGCCTTTTAGTTTTATTTGATTCGAACATTTCAGGTATGATGATAGTCGATTTAAGTTTGTTTGAGCAGGCATGGGACTATGTGTAATTCGATGGAAGGGACAGTATCAGTAAAAGTCAGATAACTGCATAATCTTCAGCAGAAGGGTGCAGGGAACTTGTTCCCTGCCGAGGTCCGGGGCGAGGAGCCCCGGCGAGGGTGTTTGAGGGGCGAGAAGCCCCTCAACATAAGGCGAGAGAAGCCCCTCAACATAAGGCGAGGAGCCCTCAACATAAGGCGGCGAGGAGTTCCTTAACAGAAGGCGTGGAGGTATTTGAAGAGAGGTTTTTTCAGGAAGAAGGTGCGAGAGTAAAGCTCTGAGACAAGGGAACGGTAAGCTTGTTCCATAAAATCTCTGTCAGTTTTGGGAACAAGGGCATCGGAATAGTTGGCGGCAAGTACAATGTCAATTATGCGCCGGGTGTCTTCGCCGGAGAGAGAAGTGACGACGCCTGCGAGTTTTTCCGGAAAATCTTCTTCAGAGCCGGTGTAATTTTTTAACAGCTTTGAATAATGCAAGGCACGCATCGTACGGTCAAACAGGCGTTTGCACGACATGGAGGAGAGGGACGCAATGATTCTTCTGCGGCGAATGAAGAGAATCACAGCAAACGCAGCGAAGATAAACGGGGTCAGAATAATCAGTGTGATAAGAAAGCCGGAGGAAGAATTAGCGCCGGCGCCGTTACCGTCATCTTCAGCATTGGTGTCGTCCGAGTCGATGCTGCGGAAGGACCAGTGATATTTAGACATAATAGAGCGCATCATAATGTCATCATAACCAGGATAAGAGGCATGCATCATATTGTTGGTATCGGGGGTGACTTCAACAGGAACCCAGCCGTAGTCCTTCAAAAAGATTTCAACCCAGGCATGAGCGGATTTGTCTGTAAGTCTGGCGGAGAAGTAATCGGGATATTGCTCGTTAGGAGAAAAATCCGAAGAATTGGCGACGAAACCGGTAACGTATCGGGCGGGAATACCGTACATACGATACATCAGAGCAGCAGCCGAGGCAAAATGGACGCAATAGCCCTGACCGTTTTCAAAGAGGAAGTAGTCAATAACGTCTTTATTATAGGGTGTGGAGCCGGGAGTAGTGCTGTAAACACATCTGTTCTGAAGGGTAACGAGAATGAAGGTGGTAATGTCATTGAGGTCAGTCAGAGGCTGCTGCCGGCAAAGGGCTTCCATACGGGAAAAGGTATCTGAGGGATAGGCAGTGTATTCTTTCTGAATGGCGCTGATATAAGCGTCGGACAGTTTATTAAAGATAGGCTGCTTTTCCCAGATATTAGCAGCGTTGATATCGTCTTCTTTCAGATAGAAATTGCCGTAACCACTGCCATTGTAACTGTGACTGGCGATTCGTGCTTCACTGTCAGAGGCAAAGTACGGGATAAAGTGATGCTGCATATTTGCTTTTGAGAGGCTGCTGATAAACAGATGGGTAGCAGAATTGTTCTTCAGATAACCGGTTGCTTCTTCCTCGTGATTCACCTGTAAGTAAGTTGTACCGTCCATATCGACCGTTTCAAAATATTTATCGTTCAGCAAAGTGGTATCTGCCAGCATATAATACATTTCAGAAATCGGGTCAGAGGAGTCATACATCAGATAAAAGAAGGAATAGGGTGTTTTATCAAGATATTCTTCATAAACCGAGGTAAACAGATCGTTGATAAAGCTTTCCTTCAATTCCACGTTATTATTAATACTTGTCTGACTGAAGTTGAAAGCATTGTCCCAGTTACTGTCCTGATAATTTTTTCCTGTGTAGCCTTTAAGATACAGTCGGCCGGCAGGCATCTGATTGACAGATACCATAATCTGGTTTCTGCCGCTCTGATACAGATTGCCCCGGTTAATATTACCGTTACTGATGCCGTTGTCAGAACCTCTGCCGGTAAGCTGCGCAACGATATCTTTGATAAATCCATCTGCCTGATAAGCGGCGTTATAGAGGATTCTTTCATTTGGCAGCTCAATGACAAGTGCAGGAAGAACGGCAGCGCCGATGACACACAGTGCCAGAATAACGCTCATGACATTGATGCGGGAGCGCATTTGCATTGTCATTACGCTGCGTGTGCTGCGTTTTTCGGACATATTCACAACGATGAAGCCGAATTCAAAAACGCCGAGCATAGCCATGGCAATATAATTCATACTATGGCCGAAAACAGGCATCAAAAACATTAACACCAGACCGCCAGCCAGCATAATAGAGTGGTTGCGGATAATAAATTCTAGACTGAACAGCAGGAATGAGATCAGAAAGACCATCAGCAGTATAAACCCCAGATCAATTTCGTCTGAAGTAACCGGAATTCCATGCTGGAGGAGGTATTTGATTCTGCCGGTAAGGAAATAAACTCTCGGAATGACCAGCAGGGTAGAGAGGCCGGTCAGTATCGAGGTGACCCATATAAACATCTTTTTATAGTGCGTGTATAAAAACCAGAAGAGAACGCTGAGCAGCGCAACAAAACCGGAAAGCAGCAAACTCAGCGGCAGAGAAATACCAATCAGATCGCCGATACTCATAATGATACCGCTGCAGCCGAAGATGAAAAGAATCAGCAGCAGAGGTGAACTGTCGATCATACGGGTTTTTCGTTCTTCTTCCTTTTGCGTTTTTTTATCGGAATAGGTTCTGACGGTTTTGAGAATGATTTTTTGTTTTTTATTCTTATTGATAGCCTTTCACCTCCTGTAGAACGGCTGATGGAGAGACAGTAAAAAACAGGTTCATAGCTGAAAAGGAATAGATGACAATTCCTGTTCTACCTTGTCGGTATGAAAGCGATAAACGGCTTTCCCGGAAAAAGACCATTCACCCTGTGTGGTAATGATCATCAGTCCCTTTTGACCGGGTCGGAAACCGGCGTACAATTCTTCTTTACTGCACTGTTTTTCTGCCATATACAGTCGTGCCAGTAATTCTGCACAGTC
Source organism: Acutalibacteraceae bacterium (assembly GCA_045221175.1). Classification (GTDB taxonomy): domain Bacteria; phylum Bacillota; class Clostridia; order Oscillospirales; family Acutalibacteraceae; genus UBA1213. Next base: position 3,073 of record JBGUWM010000279.1, read on the forward strand.
TGAATCTTCAGTAATCCGAAATTCCGTTAAGCCGTTTTTGCTCTTGTCGTAAAAATAGACGTTGACAAAATAATCCATTTTCAGGAGTGCTGCCATTACGGAAAAAACAATTTCATAAAAAGCGTCCCATTGCTCGGTAGTGATGTCAGGATACGACGTATCGAGCAGCAGGTCGAAAATATAATCGTTTTCTTTACTGAATTCTTTCACCCACAGCGAATCGGTACGAGCGCTGTAATTGCGGTGAATGTGACGGGCAAGGTCGCCGGGACGATATTCACGGATCAGTCTGACTTCCGTATGATCGTCGCCGGGTTTGTTGCTGTAGGTTTCAGCCAAAGGAATGTTATCATGACTTCCCGATAAGGGCATAAGGATCCGAACAGGCTTTTCTACAGGGAAAACCAGAATCTGTCCGGAAGTATTCAGTTTTTTTCCGGAAGAAAAAACAGACATGGGATCATAGACCTTCATGTTTTTCAGCCTTAGTTCGATGATACCGCAATAAGGAGCGGTAAGATAACACTCGGAAATATTTTCGCTGTTCATTGTATTGCTGCCGGCACAGCCTCCGTACTTTTTGGTAACATATTTTTTGTCGGTAGAATAGCGAAGCTGCAGCTTGACACGGTAACGGTTCACAGGCAGCCTGCAGTTGTTTTCGGCGATGATATCCACGGCTTTTTCAATTCGCTTAAAGGCAATGTCCTTATCATTCTTCAGGGTCAGGTTCAGCCGGCGCTTCTGATAAATGGTCAGCACTGTCAGCAGAACCGTCAGTACAGCAAGCAGCACAGAAGCGATTAACAGAGCAGACTGATGAAACATTCCTGCAAAGTACCAGAAAAGGAGCAGCACCAATAAGACGGTTACGGCCTTCAACTTTTGCCTCCGAGATAAGGCTGGGGTGTTCTCTTCAGAATATCCTCCAGAATATCCCTGCGCTTGCTTCCGCTCATTTTGGCTGTCATGCTCAGAGACATACGGTGAAAGAGTACATAGGGAAGCTGAGCGATAACGTCCGTCGGCACAACATAATGCCGTCCCTGAAGCCATGCATAAGCCTTGGCAGTTTTGACAAGAGCAATGGTAGCGCGGGGACTGGCACCCCGTTCAATATAGGGGTGGTTGCGGGTGGCAGTAACCAGCTTGATAATATAATCGTAAACGATGTCTTTGATGTAAATATCGTGAATTTGCTGCTGCATGGTCAGAAACTCTTCTTTAGAAATAACCGGCTGTACATTGTCTGTTCTGGCGCCTGCACCGGAAGTACGGGCGATTTCCAGCTCGCTGAGATAATCCGGATAGCCCAGTGACAGTGTAATCATAAACCGGTCGATCTGAGCTTCCGGCAAAAGCTGAGTACCGGCGGTACCGGAAGGGTTCTGGGTAGCAATAACCAGAAAAGGAGAAGGTGCGTCCCGTGTAACGCCGTCTACGGAAACCTTGCGTTCTTCCATAACCTCAAGCAGAGCCGACTGAGTTTTGGGAGAGGTACGGTTGATTTCGTCTGCTAAGAGAATATTGCAGAAGATGCTGCCTTCCTGATAGACAAATTTTTCTTCTTCACGGCGATATACGGAAAACCCTGTCAGATCGGAGGGCATAACGTCGGGAGTAAACTGAACACGGCGGCAATCCAGTCCCATTGCCTTGGAAAAGGCGGTAGCCAGAGTGGTTTTACCCACACCGGGAATATCCTCCAGCAAAACGTGGCCGTTTGCCAAAAAAGCGGTCAGAATTTCAGCAGTTTCGGCTTTCTTTCCGAGAATAACGGTGTTCACTTCCTGCAATACTTGGTGTGCTTTTTCTACATAGGTCATATCCATCAATATTCACCTCATCATGTCTGTTGTTATAGGTTAATCAGCAATCATTTTTTCGGCAATAATATCTTTTAATGTAAAGGGAATCACCTTTTTCAGTTGATCCAGAGAAAGCTCTATCTGAAAACCGATTTTACCTCCGCTGAAAAGAATCGTGTCAAATTCCTGTGCAGAGGAATGAATAGTAGTAGCGAAAAACTTTTTCATACCGATTGGGGAGCAGCCGCCGTGAATATAGCCTGTCAGCGGCAGAAGCTCTTTGGACTTGAGCATAGAAACGGATTTTTCTCCCACGGCAGCGGCAGCTTTTTTAAGATCAAGTTCTTCTGCAACAGGCACCATAAACACATAGTGCTGACCGGATTTAGCAACAGTGACAAGAGTTTTGAAAACCTGAGAGGGGTCTTCTCCCAGAGCCTGCGCTACTTCCACGCCGCTGAGAGCCTCGGTATCGGTGTAATAATGCTCTTTATAGGGAATCTTCATACTGTCCAGTTTTCTCATTGCGTTGGTTTTATTGTCTTTTGCCATACTGATCTCTCCGTTTATGCTGTCATTCGTCGATCTGAAATTCATGTCATGATTTGCGCAGCAATGCTGCTTTGCAGGTTCAGAGATCCGAATTTCAGATCGCTAACTAAATATCATTTTAACACAATTATCAAGATGATTTCAATACCTTGCACGTCTAAAACATAAAATAATACGAAGTTGATACAGAAATCTGAATGCCGTATCAGACGGATGGTATTGATTTCAACCATCATCATGTGAAAATGGTATGCTAAGCAGGGCAGTGATGTGCGGTTTTCATTATTTTTAACAATGCTGGAAGAAATCTGATGATGAATAGAAGAACAGAATAAGCACGAAAAAGAGTTTTAAAAACATAAAAGAAAAATTCATACAAACAAATTTGAAAAAAATATAGATTTTTTGCAAGGAATATGTTATTATAACATTGAATCTTTGGGTATTGACTTCCAAATGAAGGGTTCAAAAACCGTAACGGCTTCCGAAATGACCGGGAAGCTATCATATATATTGTTAAAAGGGAGAATATGATTATGGAAAAGAGAATGATTTTTGTAACTTCGCCGCCTGCGTGTGGTAAGACAAAGCTTTCCAAAAAGCTGGCTGCCGCACTCAAACATGTTGTTTATCTTGACAAGGATACGCTGATTCCGTTGTCAAAACAGATTTTCAAGATTGCAGGGGAAGAATATAACCGCAGCTCTAAATTCTTTGAAAAAGAAATCCGTGACTATGAATATGAAGTGATACTGGATCTTGGGTTTGAGGCACTTCGCTATGCGGATCTTGTAATGGTCAATGCACCCTTTACCAGAGAAATCAGGGATAACGACTATATCCGTTCGCTGCGTGAAAAGCTGGCAGGAGAGGGAGCAAAGCTGACGGTGATCTGGGTGGTAACGGATCCTGAAGTATGTCATCAGCGTATGATCGACCGCAATTCCGACAGAGACGTATGGAAGCTGGCACATTGGGACGAGTATCTCGCCACACTGAACTTCAATATTCCGGAGAATCTTCGTGATCCGGAAGATGAAGGCTCGCTGTTGCTGTATCACAACTCGACAGACGAGATGGCAGAGGTGGATTTTGCCAAGCTGTTGGAATTTTTCAAGGATTACGACTGAGCATACCTGAACTGACAGATAAAAAAAGCCTTTTGACGGATTGACAGAAGGGGTGACGAAAATGTTTGCATTGGCTATGATGGCGCTGGTGATCATTGTCGTGACCATAGGTGCTTCGTTTTTTCGTCATCTGCGTGATTACAGCAGCGATGTGTATGACAAAGTCAGTAAAAAAACACAGAAACCCGGAAAGCAGAATCAAAAACCGCCGAAAGACGATCAGTCTTCTGCGGAATGAAGACTCTGCGGTAATGAAAAAACATGACAACGGCTGCTTGTTCAGGATAACAGGCAGCCGTTTTTTGTGATAAAAGTGTCGGTGACAAAAAAATTGTATTGAAAGACAATGTGTTTTATGGTATAATACGATAGTTAAAGTATATTTAAATATAAAGCGAAGGCAATATATATCAGAAAGGGAAGATAATATGCGTAAAGAAAACAAATACCGTACCCACTACTGCGGTGAACTCAGAGAATCCGATATCGGACAGAAGGTTCGTGTGGCGGGCTGGGTAGAGAATATCCGTGACCACGGCGGCGTTATGTTTCTGGATATCCGGGACCATTACGGCGTTGTCCAGGTAGTCGTTCATGACGACAAGCTGCTGGATAATATCAATAAGGAATGCTCGGTTACTGTCGGCGGACTTGTTACAAAGCGTGACGAGGATACCGTCAACCCGAAGATTGCTACCGGTACGGTAGAAATCCATTCCGAAGATATTACGGTTCTGGGCAAGGCGCCGCAGAATCTTCCCTTTGAGGTGCAGACCTCTACGGAAGTTAAGGAAGACGTTCGTCTGCGCTACCGTTTTCTCGACCTGAGAAACAGAAAGGTACACAACAATATTGTGCTGCGTTCACAGCTTATTTCCTTTCTGCGCAGCAAGATGACCGAAATGGGCTTTCTGGAGATTCAGACGCCGATTCTGTCCTGTTCCTCTCCTGAGGGTGCAAGAGATTATCTGATTCCCAGCAGAAAACATAAAGGAATGTTCTATGCGCTGCCACAGGCTCCCCAGATCTTCAAGCAGCTTCTGATGGTGTCCGGCTTTGACAAGTATTTTCAGATAGCGCCTTGTTTCCGCGATGAAGACGCAAGAGCCGACCGCTCTCCGGGTGAGTTCTATCAGCTTGACTTTGAGATGGCGTTCGCTGAACAGGAAGATGTTTTTGCCGCAGCAGAAGATATTTTATACGAAACTTTCAGGAAGTTTTCCAAAAAAGAAGTTTCAAAGCCGCCTTTCCGCAGAATTCCCTTTGCAGAAGCTATGCTGACCTACGGCACTGATAAGCCTGATCTGAGAAATCCGCTGTTGATCAAGGATATCAGCCCGATGTTTGAAGAAACGGATTTTGCGCCCTTCCGTAAAAAGACAGTTCGCAGCATCAATGTGCCGGGTGCTTCCGCACAGTCTAAAAAATGGTTCAAGAATATGGAAGAATATGCGCTTTCCATCGGTATGAAGGGACTGGGTTATGTAAAAGTAAGAGAGGATCTGACCTTTGACGGACCGATTGACAAGTTCCTCAAGGAAGGCGACAGAGAAAAACTGATTGAGATCAACGGTTCCAAAGCAGGAGACGTTATCTACTTTATTGCTGACAGCAAGGATATGGCACCGAAGATGGCAGGACAGATCAGAACAGAGGTGGCAAAACGCCTGAATCTGATTGACACAAGCCGCTTTGAACTTTGCTTTATCACAGATTTCCCGATGTATGAGATAGATGAAGAAACAGGCAAGGTTATCTTTACCCATAATCCCTTTTCCATGCCACAGGGCGGTATGCAGGCATTGCTCGAAAAGGAACCGACCGATGTTCTGGCATATCAGTATGATATTGTCTGCAACGGTGTGGAGCTGTCTTCGGGTGCCGTGCGTAACCACGACCTGGATATTATGGTCAAAGCCTTTGAAATCGCAGGCTACAGTGAAGAGGAACTGAAGGATAAATTCAAGTCCTTGTATAATGCCTTTAAGTACGGCGCTCCGCCTCATGCAGGTATGGCACCGGGTGTAGACAGAATGCTGATGTTGCTCTGTGAGGAAGAAAATATCCGTGAGGTTATTGCATTCCCAATGAACAGCAATGCACAGGATCTGCTGTTGGGCTCTCCGACAGAGGTCAGCGAGCAGCAGCTTCGTGAGGTTCATATTAAAATCCGCTGATCAAGCGAAAGTTGTGTCAATAACTATTGTTTCATAGGGGGACCCTCAGGTCAGCAGCATCAGAACGATCGTCTGATATCCTGCGGGTGAAACACGGAAAAGAGCACTTTTCCGAACATAAAAATGGTGAGAGATTCAAAAGAAAAAGACAATAAGCTGGTGTTGGCAGATGGTGCTCCCTACCGCTCAGAAAGGCAGGATCTGCACCTCAGCTTGCACCTCTGCCTGTTATACCTAAGGCAACCGATCCTGTGCTGTTGGATTATCAGAAGATAGAGCACGGCGCTCTCTCGAAAGCCTGATCAAAAAAGGACCTGACAACGCTTTCGGAACAGGTTTTGCAGGAAATTCTATGCTTATGGAAGAGCAAGATGAATGTGATGATGAGTATGATGATGAGTACGATGACGGCGAGTACGACGATGACAATTCTCCGCTGAAATGAGTCAATCTGCCGAAAGACTGATTTGTCGGATTGAGGAAGCGCCGATGAAAAATGATGTTTGGATTGCGCTGTCAGATTGTATCAGATGAGTGCCGGAAATTTCTGACTGCTTTCAGGAGAATCAGGAACAAACTGACGGAAAACACGCAATCAAGGCTGACGATAGACAAGACAAATTTAATGGTTTCTGTAATACTACGAAAAAAGCACAGCAGATAGGAGTGAAAACCAATGGTAGAAAGAGAAGAGATTATGAAAATAGCAATTTTGTCCAAGCTGTTTGTAGCTGAGGACGAGATTGAACAGCTTACGGAGGATATGTCAAAGATCATATCCTTTGCCGACACCATCAATAACGCTTCTGACGAGGGAACGGATTTTGATAATATCAACAACCTCTCCAATGTACTGCGTGAGGACGAGGTGGTTCCGTCTTATCCGAGGGAAAAAATACTGGCAAATGCCAAAGACAGCGATGAAGGCTGTTTTTTGGTAAAGAACATTATGAAATAATAACCGTCAGAGGTGAAAAGAATGAGTGAAAGTATGATCAGTAAGCTCCATACCATGCTGAAAGAGAAGGAGATTTCCTGTCAGGAGCTGACACAGTCCTACATAGACGCTGCTCTGCGTGATAACAAGGCTTTGAATGCTTATGTTACGCTGACGCCTGAAACAGCCCTTGCTGCGGCCGAAGCTGTTGACAAAAAAATTGCAGCAGGCGAAGAAATCGGTTTGTTAGAGGGCATTCCCATGACCCTGAAGGACAATATCTCCACCGAAAATATCCGCACTACCTGCTGTTCAAAAATATTGGAGGATTATGTGCCGATTTATGATGCAACCGTCTGGAAAATTCTGAAGGCACAGAATGCGGTATTGCTGGGCAAGTCTAATATGGACGAGTTTGCTATGGGTTCTTCCTGCGAAACGTCTTTTTTTGGCGGCGCAAAAAATCCGCACAACATTAATCATGTAGCAGGCGGAAGCTCCGGCGGCGCTGCGTCTGCCGTAGGCGGCAATATTGCAGTGTACGGACTTGGCTCCGATACAGGCGGTTCTATACGTCAGCCTGCAAGCTTCTGCGGTATTGTCGGACTTAAGCCGACCTATGGAGCCGTGTCCCGTTTCGGTCTGATTGCCTATGCTTCCGGTTTTGACCAGATCGGTCCCATTACCACGACTGTTGAAGATACCGCCATTGTATTTGATGCCATAGCGCAGTATGATACCATGGACTCTACTTCACAGGGCAGAAAAGGTGCGCCTGTCTGCGAGAGTCTGAGAAACGATATCAAGGGTATGAAAATCGGTATTGCCAGAGAATATATGGACGGCGTACGGTCTGACGTGCGTGAAGCCGTTGAAAAAGCAGCGGAACTTTATCGTATGCTGGGAGCAGAGATTGTGTATTTTGACCTTCCTGCACTGAAATATGCTTTGCCTGTTTATTATATTCTGGCGTGTGCCGAGGCAAGTTCCAATCTGGGACGCTATGACGGCATTCGTTACGGATATAAAGCGGAAAGCTACACTGACGTTAATGATATGATCAAAAAAACACGCAGCACCGGTTTCGGAGATGAGGTTAAAAAGCGTATCTTGCTGGGAACCTATGTGCTCAGTGCCGGATATTATGATGCTTATTACAAGAAGGCGCAGAATCTTCGCGGAGCAATTGTCAGAGCGTTTGAAAAAGCGTTTGAAGCCTGTGACGTGATACTGGCTCCCACAGTGCCGATGACGGCGTTTGAGAATGGTCACGCAGTCAGTGATCCCATAGAAACTTACCTGACCGATATCTGTACCGTACCGATGAATATTGCAGGTCTTCCCGCTATTTCCGTACCCTGTGGTTATAATGCAAAGGGTATGCCTATCGGAATGCAGTTGATCGGAAACAAATTTGAAGAAGCTAAAATCATCAATGCGGCATGGCAGTATGAAAATGCCGCCAATGTTTACCGCAGCGCCGACTTCGGCGTAAAGCTCTGAGTACGGTAGAGAGGAGAGATATTCATGAAATACGAATTAGTTGCAGGCTTTGAAACTCATGTTGAGCTTGCTACCAACACAAAGATATTTTGCTCCTGCACCACTCAGTTCGGCGGAGAACCGAATACACATTGTTGTCCTGTTTGTATCGGACTTCCGGGAACGCTCCCGAAGCTGAACAAAAAGGTTGTGGAGTATGCAATACGGGCAGGTCTTGCTACCAATTGTGAAATTGCAGAAATCTCTAAAATGGACAGAAAGAACTATTGTTATCCTGATCTGCCAAAAGCGTATCAGATCTCGCAGTATGATATGCCGCTGTGTCAGCATGGTTATATTCAGCTTTCTAACGGCAGGAAGATTCGTATTCTTCGGATCCATATAGAAGAAGATGCCGGCAAGCTGGTACACAGCCGGGGCAGCACACTGGTGGATTACAATCGTGGCGGTGTACCGCTGATTGAAATTGTCACCGAACCTGATTTTCGTTCCGTTGACGAGGCAAAGGAATATGTTGAAAAGCTGCAGCTTATAATGCGGTATATCGGTGTATCCGACTGTAAAATGCAGGAAGGCTCTATGCGGTGTGACGTGAATATTTCCGTTCGTCCGGAAGGCAGCGAACAATTAGGTACCAGAACCGAAATTAAGAATATGAACTCCATCAGCTTTATCGCCAAGGCAATGGAATATGAATTTGCCCGTCAGGTGGATCTGATTGAAAGCGGCGAAAAAGTAGTGCAGGAAACTCTGCGCTATGATGACGTGACTAATACAACATCCAGTATGAGAGGCAAAGAGGACGCTAACGATTATCGTTATTTCCGTGATCCTGATCTGGTAACGATTCATGTTCCTCATGAAAAAGTAGAGGAGATTGCTGCTACATTGCCCGAGCTGCCCGCTCAGAAGCTTGAACGCTATGTTGATGAACTGGAGCTGCCTGAAAAAGACGCTCAGTTGCTTATCAAGTATCGTAAGGTTGCAGAATTCTTCGAAAAATCCATTGAAGGAACCAAAACGCCCAAAACAGCCGCAAACTTTATTATCGGTCAGATTTTCCGTACCGTAGAAAATGAATCGGAGAAGGAAGCGTTTGATATCAAAGTCAGCGCCGAAAGTCTGAATGAGCTGATTAAGCTGCTCGACAACGGCAAGATTCGTATGAATCTGGCAAAATCGACACTGGACAAAATGCTCGAAACCGGAAAAAAACCATCAGAACTGCTGTCAGACAGCGATATGGCGGGGCTTTCCGAAGAGGCGCTGATGGAACTTTGCCGACAAGCCGTAGATGCCAATCCGAATGCTGTGAATGATTATAAAAACGGCAAAGAAAAAGCGATTAAAGCTATCGTTGGATTTGTCATGAAAAACAGCAGAGGAAAGGCAGATGCAATGGCTGCAGAAGAAAAGATCAAAGCCATGATTAGTGGTTAAAAGATGATAGTTTTGTCTATCCGGTATGCCGGGGGCTGCTCGCCCCCGGACCCCTCGGCAGGGAACAAGTTCCCTGCACCCTTCCTGTAGGGCAGGGAAAAAGGCTTTGGTTCAATAGTTGGCTATGATTGAATCGTACAGAGTAAGATCATTCTGTATTGCCGGGATAATCCAATAACTGAATAATGAAAGACAGGCGACGGCGACAAAAAGCTGTCGCCTGTTTTGGGTGCTTTGGATACATACTGCGGCAGAATGTGTTGAATAGATGAAAATAATGTGCTTTATGGAGAATTTAAGAAACCGTCATAATGACTATAAGAGAAACCTTACTTAAAGCTGATAGTATAATTGTATCACAAATTCTCAAATGACACTCTGACATAATGAATAAATCCGGTGTTTAAAAATTGTGTTAATCGACAAATTTATAAAACAAGTGTAGTCAAAATGTCGAAAATAACGGAAATGAATTTACAAAAACGGGTTTTTGAGTTAAAATTATATTGAATGATTGAACCGTGGTGTGTATTTTTATCAAGGTTACAAATTTCAAAAACAGGGGGAGGGAAGTGTCAGAAACAGTCATCGTCCGAACTACCGTCTCATACACAGAATTAAACATGAAAGAAGGAATACGATGTTAACAAAAACAAAAAGCTTTTTTAAGCGACTCCTCGGAACGGTTCTTTCGGCAGCCTGTCTTGTTTCCGGAACGGCAGCGGCAGGCACTATAGCAGGAACCGTAGCAGCAACCACCGCACCCGAGGCAGCCGCCGCAGCCAGCCCCTCGGATTTCTCGTGGGACAATGCAACGGTTTATTTTCTGCTGACAGACCGTTTTAAAAACGGCGATACCTCTAACGATCATGCGTATAACAGAAAAACCTTTAACGGAGATAACCGTGCAAGCTTCCATGGCGGCGACTTTGCCGGTATCACACAGGAAATTGAAGCAGGTTATTTTGATGACCTTGGCGTCAATGCGATCTGGCTGACAGCTCCCTATGAACAGATTCATGGTTATATTCAGGGTGGCTCTGACTTTGGACATTATTCTTATCATGGCTATTATGTGCTCGACTATACCGAAACAGATGCGGCTTATGGTACCAAAGAGGAATTCCGTACATTGGTCGATACAGCCCATAAGCACGGCATTCGTGTCATCATGGATATCGTTATGAACCATGCAGGCTATAACAGTATGTATGATATGAACGAATACGGCTTCGGTACACTTAAATCCGGCTGGGAAAATGCATATAACAACGAAAATATTGCAAACTATCACGATTTTATCGACTACACCAACAGCGACGGCAGCTGGTCTAAATGGTGGGGTTATAACTGGATTCGCAGCGGTATCAGCGGATTTGTAACCCCCGGTAATGATGAAACAACAAGATGTCTGACAGATCTGCCTGACTTTGTAACAGAATCTTCTTCACAGGTCGGCATTCCTCCTCTGCTTCAGACAAAGTGGACAAAGGAAGGCACTCTTGCAGCTAAACAGTCTAAGTACGGTACATCTGATACCGTAACAGGTTTTATTTCCTCCTGGCTGTCTGACTGGGTTCGTGAATACGGTATTGACGGTTTCCGCTGCGATACCGCAAAGCATGTTGACCTGGCTTCTTGGAATACACTGAAAACCAAATGTACGGCGGCCCTTAAAGAATGGAAACAAAACAATCCCACCAAAAAGCTTGACGATCTTGATTTCTGGATGACAGGCGAATGCTGGGACTGGAATATCGGTTATGGTAAGGACGGCTACTTTACACAGGGCGGCTTTAACTCTATGATCAACTTCCAGACACAGGGCGGCGGTATGGTTTCACAGGCAAATGTTGCCAATACTTATGCTAACTATGCACAAAGCATCAATACAGTAGACGGATTCAATGTTCTGTCTTATCTGTCATCTCACGACTCCACTCTGGCAAGACCCAGTGATATGTATGCGCTTGGCTCTGCATTCCTGATGCTGCCCGGTGCGGTTCAGATCTATTACGGTGATGAAACAGCCCGTCCCTATGTACAGGGTATTCCGCAGGATGGCAACGGTCAGGCAGGTCACTCTCTGAGAAGTGATATGCCGTGGAGCACCCTTGACACTGCTCTTGTAAAGCACTGGGGTATTGTCGGCCGCTTCCGTCAGAATCATATTGCCGTTGGTGCCGGCGCAAATATCGGCTTAACAGCTTCAAGCGGTGTCGGATTTGGAAGAACCTATGATAAAAACGGTCTGACAGATAAAGTGGCGGGTGTTATCTATGCTTCTGCCAATGCAAGCGTTACACTGGATGTTTCTGCACTCTGGGCCGACGGCACAATGCTGACAAACTTCTATGACGATTCTACTGCAACTGTTTCAGGCGGCAAAGTAACCTTTAATGCAGGCGCTCACGGTACTATTCTGATCTCTGAACCCGACGGCACAAAGGGAAGAGTTACCGTTAAGCACATCAACCAGGATACAGGCGCTACCATCAAGACCGAAACGCTTTCCGGTCTGGTAGGCGACAACTATTCCACATCTCCTTTGACACAGGAAGGCTACACTGTTGCTAAGACAGAAGGTAAGACAACCGGTGTTTACAGCGAAACAGACGTAACTGTTACTTATTACTATACTTTTGATAGCGCAAACTATGGTTATGTTACCGTCAAGCATGTTGACGCTGCTTCCGGCGCTGAAATTGCCGAGAGCGAAACGAATGCTGCCAAAATCGGAACAAGCTATTCCGTATCTCCTGCAGATATCAAGGACTACGAAGTAGATCTGAGCAAAACTTCCAATGCTACCGGTACCGTAACGAAAGGTACCACAACCGTAACATTCTATTACAATTATGTTGAGCCCACCAACCTGAGAGTACATTATTACAATGCAAACGGTTGGAGTACGGTTAGAATCTATGCCTACGACGAGTCAGGTGCTACGGTTAAGGAATATACCGGTGCATGGGCAAGCGCCAAGGAAATGACCGCAGAGGGAGACGGATGGTTTGTTGCTGATGTTCCGGATACAGAATCTGCAACTGTCATCTTCCATAACGGTTCAGGCGCACAGGAGCCTGCCGGTGTAGGTACACCCGGTTATGACTGTTCAGGCGAAGTATGGCTTAAAAACGGTAAAAAGATGACAGCAGGCAAGGTTAACGTTGTTTACAGCTCAACAGACGGCAAGGTGCTGGGAACAGAAAAACTGACCGGTCTGAGCGGCGAAAGCTACAATACTACAGCCAAGACCTTTACAGGCTATACGCTTTCTTCAACACCTGCTAACGCTTCCGGTACGTTTACAGAGGCTACTATCACTGTAACCTATGTTTACAAACCCAATTCGGTATCAGCCCTGACTAACAGCTCCAAGCTTTCTGCATCAAGTGTAGTACTGGGCGGCAGCGTAACTGTTAACTGTGCAGCTTCCGGCGGTACGTCACCTTATACGTATAAGGTTGAATACAAGAAGAGCAGTTCCACTTCCTATACAACTGCACAGGCGTTCAGCTCTACAACTTCCGTAAAGATTACACCTGCCGCAGTAACAACCTATGATATTAAAGTAACCGTAAAGGACAGTGCAGGAAAGACTGCTGCTAAAACGCTCTCACTGACAGTAAGCGGTGATTCTACTACGACACTTACCAATAAGTCTACTATTTCCGCAACTTCTATTGCAAAAGGCAAGAGCGTTACCGTAACCGGTGCAGCAACCGGCGGTAAAACACCTTATCAGTACGCTGTATATTACAAGAAGTCAACTTCTACCTCTTATACAACCGTACAGGCTTATAAAACGAACAAGACGATTACCATCACACCTGCTGCCGCTACTACCTATGATGTAAGAGTGAAGGTTAAGGACAGCGCAGGCACCGTTAAGACAAAGGACTTTACAGTAAAAGTAACAGCGGTAACTACCGCACTGACCAATAAGTCCACTATCTCTGCTGCAACAGTAGCAGTCGGCAGCAGCGTAACAGTAACAGGCGCAGCTTCCGGCGGTACTACTCCGTATCAGTATGCAGCCTACATCAAAAAGTCCACTGCTTCCAACTTCTCACAGGTAAGAGCTTACAGCACAACCAAAACGATTACCATTAAGCCTGTAGAAGCAGGAACCTATACGGTTCGTGTGAAGGTTAAAGATGCAAAGGGTACGGTTGTTAACAAGGATATTACCCTGAAGGCAACAGCAGAGCTGAAGAATGCTTCTACACTTTCTGCCACCTCAATCACACTGGGTAAGAGCATTACCATCACAGGTAAGGCAACCGGCGGTACAACCCCTTATAAATATGCTGCATATTATAAGAAAGCGACTTCTACCGCTTATTCAAAAATCAGAGATTACAGCACAACCGCAACCATGACCGTTACACCCGCCGCTGCCACCAACTATGATGTCAGAGTTAAGGTGAAGGACGCTTCCGGTAAGGTTATTAACAAAGATTTCACTGTCAAGGTCAGCAAGGCTTCAACGACTGCTTTGACAAACAAATCTACTATCTCCGCAACCAAAATCACGCTCGGAAAAACACTGACCGTAACAGGTGCAGCTTCCGGTGGTACAACGCCTTATCAGTATATTGCATACTATAAGAAAGCGGCTTCTACGACCTATACCAAGGCTCGTGATTACAGCACAAATACAAAAATGACGATCACCCCCGGTGCAGCTACCACTTATGACGTAAGAATCAAGGTGAAAGATGCAAAGGGTACAGTCGCTGTAAAGGACTTCAAGGTAACCGTAACCAATTAAGAGAAGTCCGGATTAACAAAAGAAACAGACGGCAAGGCGCAGGCTTTGCCGTCTGTGTTTTTGCATTCTGTTCGCAGGAAAGAGCGATACTCGTTCTAATCTGATGGTGAATGGATCAAGATTTGTGATTGTGTTTTGGGCAGTATCGAAGTGTTTGTTTTGATATAATGATGATAAGTCAAAATAATGATAAGTCAAAATAATGAACTATCCGTAAAGGAAACAGAAAAACGGGAATGCTGTTCAGGCATTCCCGTTTAGTATCGGATCACAACAGATGATCTTTAGTCTTCCTCTTTCACCAGATGATAGGTAAAGAAACGCAAAAAACCGTCCTGTTCTTCTATTTTGTCCCAAGGGCTGATCTTTTCGCCCAAAACTTCACCCTTTATTCCGGTGTTAAACATCGTCTGTCCGTTTTCTTCTTTCCACTCATACTGTTCATATTCTATCAAATTGTCACCGAAGCGTTTCAGTTCTCCGGAAGCCACCGCTTCATCAACTTCTTGCTGAGAAATACCTTCAGGAATGGGCATGACCATGTGGATAAAGCCGTCTTCTCCGAACACCACCTTTGAACGCAGCATTCTTTTATCCGACTCGTCAGTTTCCGGATTGGCAAGAACAGTTTCAACGTCTGTCCACACACGCTGGAAGTCCTCAGTAAACTTTAGTACTTCTTTAATTTTCCAAGTTCCGATTACGTTCATGTGAAATCATCTCCTTTTGACAGCAGAATAACATCAAGCCCAGGGATTGCTGCTTTCCGGCTGGCGGATACCAACCAAAATAAACTGTTCCCACAGATACCATTTTCCGTCCTTTGCCTTACGGAGCAGAACTTCTCTGGGGCTGTCAGCACCACCGGAACGGATAAAGAGTTTGGCATAACCCTCGTTCTGATAAGAGTAAGGATTTTCAAAAACCGTAACGGTATAAGGCTGGGAGGGCAGGTAATCGTTTTGCGGAGTTGCTCCCTTGAAGTAAGAGCGGGGAACATAATCACTGTCACGAAAACGATCTGCGATAAAGGATTTTTCGTAAGGACTCAATGGCTTCGGACCTTTTAGAAAATCGACCATAGCAAGACAGGTGTCTTTGTTCTGGGGATAAAAGCAGAAAGCAAGTACGGTTAGTGCGGCAGTATCAAATGGAGTGCTCATAGCTGCCTGAGGAAGTGCCTTGAACTGTTCAAGAGTATCGGGAAGGTTGGGAAATACGATGTCGAAAGAGCGGTTACTGCCCTGCTGTGCTGCATTATTCACAGCATTGTTTACCGTATTTCTCAGGTTATCAAAAAGTCCCATATTAACATCTCCTTTTCGGAATAATAAATAATCAGCGGCACACGCCGCAGAATAGCAGATGAATGGTGCATCATGATAAAAAGGACATCAGTTTTTCTTCAATCTCATAGATGATGCCCTTGCTTTTTTCGGGGAAATCCTGATCAGCGTAGATTATATAGGAATCCTTGTCAGAGGAGAAAGAAGCCAGTTCTGTAGGAGCATCAAGGGCGAAGATCTCGCTTTTGGGACATTCTGAGATGATGGGAACACAATGTTCCTTATACAGAGCCTGAATGCTTTCAACAGCGTCCTTCCCGACTGTTTTCTGTTTTTTCAGAGTTTTGGCACCATTGTGCGGTTGATGAGAATAACTAAGCGATGCATTCTCGCCGCCGTTATATTCCAGACGGATCACGGTATGAACATTTTCCATACCGCCGACACGACGGAATTCGCAGACAAAATGATCGGTATTGATAATTTTGTCATCTTCATATTGATAATACTGTGCACGGCGATCATACAAAAAGAAGAAGAAAGCAACACCAGCAATGACAAAGAGTAGGATTCCTAACAAAATGAACGCAAAAAGCGGCATATCAGGCATAACGATACACTTCCACAAATGAATTATTTTCTGAAAAAGAAGTTGCTTTCTTGTATTCTATCATATTTTTTGTAATAAGTAAAGTGCTTTTTTGTTGAAACTGTCCATTCTTCCTATAACCAATCACCGATGTCCCCCGGGTCTCGCCTGCCGGTGCTTCTGCTTCGCAGAGGTGTCCACCGGACACCCGCACCCTCTAAGGCGGCGGGTGCCATTCGGACTTTCAGTGGGGGTTATAATCCCCCACTGAAACCCCGAGGAGCTAAAGCTCCTGCGGTGAGGTTGGATCAAAGCAGCCGATGTTAAGCGAGCTTACATCGGGCATTGCTCCGAGTTAAAAAAACGATAAATTTTTTTGTTACATTTTCCGCAGGGACTTGTCATTCACAGGAAACGGCGGTTTCGTGAAAAATCCCAAAGAGGAAATCCGGCGGTATCGGGTGCCGGCAGGCTTTGCAAGCGGCTCCGCAGGAAAGAATGATAAAAAAACGATAAATTTTTTTGTTAAATTTTCCGCAGGGGCTTGTAATTCACAGGAAAATGTTGTACAATATGGGTATAAAATATTAGGAGGTAATACCAATGTCCGTAAAAGTTGCTATTAATGGTTTCGGTCGTATCGGCCGTCTTGCATTCAGACAGATGTTTGATGCAGAAGGTTATGAAGTAGTTGCTATCAATGACCTGACAAAGCCCTCAATGCTGGCTAATCTTCTGAAGTATGACACCGCACAGGGCGGTTACTGCGGCAAAATCGGCGAAGGCAAGCACACTGTCAGCGCTGACGACGAAGCAGGCACCATCACTGTTGACGGAAAGACTCTCACAATTTATGCTAAGGCTAACGCTGCCGAGCTGCCCTGGGGCGAGCTGGGTGTAGACGTTGTTCTGGAGTGCACAGGCTTCTACTGCTCTAAAGAGAAGTCTATGGCTCACATCAATGCCGGCGCCAAGAAGGTTGTCATTTCCGCTCCTGCAGGCAATGACCTGAAGACAATCGTATTCAGCGTAAACGAGAACACTCTGACTGCTGACGATCAGATCATTTCCGCTGCTTCCTGCACAACCAACTGCCTGGCTCCTATGGCAAAGGCTCTGAATGATTATGCTCCGATCCAGAGCGGTATCATGTCAACCATTCACGCTTACACAGGCGATCAGATGATTCTGGACGGTCCTCACAGAAAGGGCGACTTCAGAAGAGCAAGAGCAGGCGCTGCCAACATCGTTCCGAACTCCACAGGCGCTGCCAAGGCTATCGGTCTGGTAATTCCCGAGCTGAACGGCAAGCTGATCGGTTCCGCACAGCGTGTACCGGTTCCCACAGGCTCCACCACCATTCTGACAGCAGTTGTCAAGGGCGCAGACGTTACCAAAGAGGGCATCAACGCTGCTATGAAGGCTGCTGCTTCCGAGTCTTACGGCTACAACGAGGATCCTATCGTATCTTCCGACGTTATCGGCATGAAGTACGGTTCTCTGTTTGACGCTACACAGACCATGGTCAGCAAGATTGCTGATGATCTGTACGAGGTACAGGTTGTTTCATGGTACGACAACGAGAACAGCTACACCAGCCAGATGGTAAGAACCATTAAGTATTTTGCAGAGCTGGGCTGATTCACTCCCGCTCTCTGACAGATGACACGGTGTAATTGAACAATCAACAAACAAAACCTCCGGCAGGCATTTGCTTGCCGGAGGTTTTTTTAGGCTCTTTGTCAATAGTTGGGGTAAATCCGAATTAAAACAGAAAAGAAGAATGGAACAAGCGATAGCAAAGAAGCTGT
>JBGUWM010000280.1:0-10923 GCA_045221175.1 Acutalibacteraceae bacterium
AAAACTACCCCAAAGGCGGACACGGGTGCAGCGTCACGCTGCCGCACCCGGCAGGCGAGACCCGGGGGACATCGGTGATTGGTTATATCGGCCTATGTCAGAAAAACAAATCTACAGCAAAATCCTTCAGCCGGTTGGCAGTTTCTCCAAAGAGCTTTTTAAACAGTTCCTGACCGCTATCTGAACGGAGATAGGCGACAACCCCCTTCAAAAGCTCGGCACTCATGCTGTTGGTTTTGCAACGAATACTGCCCTGTTCCGGAGCAAGTTCCTCTAACTGAAGCTGAAAAGCAAAATCACCAAAACTGTATTCATAATGCGTACGCACATATAAAATACCGTCACGGTATTCCGTCAGAGCGTGTTTGCCGGCAAAGTCGCTGAGAATGTTATCTACTGCCAACTGTATGACCGGTAGTTCCCCTATCTTTACGTCATGTATTTTTACGCCTGCCACTCCCTGCTCTTTGTCGAAGCTTATTTCAGCGAATGCCGAAAGCGCTCTGTCGTGTCCGTGATAATTGATTCTGGCATAGATCTCACACGGTTTTTCCTGATGAAAATATACTCTTACATTTTTCAGAAGCTGACCCTCTGTACAGAAAGTCTTGTTCAGGTATGTATTTACCTCGGCTTCTGATGCATCAAATTCCGAACCTTTCAGAGCTGATTTCAGTACAGTCCATAAAAAGCCGTCGTTTTTGTCTGTCAGCGTATATTTATCCTGTATATGGTCCTGATTGGCCAGAACAACACATACTCCCGAAAAAATGGCTGTCGCTGCGGCAAGACAGATCAGCAGTATAACGAATACTTTCAGCCCCTTGCGTTTCTTCATGGGCGTCTCCCCTTACTTCACTATTTCAGCTCGGCTACCGTTACGCCTGAATCTCCTTCTCCGAAAACCCCCAGACGGAAGCTTCTTACCGAAGGATGGGTTTTCAGGTGCTTCTGTATTTCTTTGCGAAGCACTCCTGTCCCTTTACCGTGTATGATCGTGATCTGGTGCAGCCCTTGCATGACAGCCGCATCAATCGCTTTGTCAACGTCAAGTATGGCATCTATCACGACCTGTCCTCGCACGTCAACCTCTGTCGAAGCGCTTCTTTTCATATCACTGCGTACTGTCCGTGTTACACTTCTCTTGGGCAGCGTCACCTTTTCCTGCTGCAGCAGCCGCAGATTGGAAACCGGCACCCTCGTCTTGATAATACCTGCCTGCACCAGAACACTGTCTTTCCCTGTTTCCAGCACCGTTGCCTTTTTGTCAATGTCAAAGATCAGAACACTGTCGCCCGGTTTTAAGGGTCTGGGAAGCTGATAATCTTCCGTTTCTCTTGCCGCAACCGGATCCGCTGCATCTTCCATGTTCCGGATATCTGCCTTTAACTTTGCCTTCTCTTCGGCCGTCACTTCTTTTTTCTTGCGGATCGCTTCCAGTTCGTCCAGTACGCCATATACCTGCGCTCTTGCCTTGGTGATAATATTCTCTGCCTGCAGACGGGCATTTTCCAGTTCCTTCTGCTGCTTTTGGCGTGCTGTCTCTGCATCTGCCTGCATTTTTGCCTTCTCCGCAGCAATCTGCGCTTTCATTTCTTCGGCTTCCGCTATTTTACGATCCAGCTTGTTGCGGCTGTCCTCTAACTTCTGCACTACAGACTCGAATTTTGTATTTTCTTTCGATACCAGTTCCTTTGCCCTGTCGACTACCTCGGCACTGATGCCCAGTCTTTCGGAGATGGCAAAGGCGTTGGAACGTCCCGGCATTCCGATCAGCAGCTTATAGGTCGGACGCAGTGTGGCTACATCAAATTCACAGCACGCATTTTCTACACCGTCCGTGTCCAGCGCATAGCTTTTAAGTTCGGCATAATGCGTGGTGGAAGCTATTTCTGCTCCCTGATGACGAAGCTGCTCTAAAATTGACATAGCAAGTGCTGCGCCTTCTACCGGATCTGTTCCTGCGCCTAACTCATCAATCAGCACCAGACTCTTGTTGTCCGCTGTGTCAAGAATCCGCTTGATATTCGTTATGTGTGCCGAAAAGGTAGACAGCGACTGCTCAATACTTTGCTCATCGCCGATATCAACCAGAACATGGTCAAATACCGACAGTTCGCTGTTATCTCCGGCAGGTATCATCAAGCCGCATGACGCCATCAGCGTCAGCAGTCCGGTTGTTTTCAGTGATACCGTTTTGCCGCCTGTGTTGGGGCCGGTTACGACCAGCGTGTCAAATCCAACCCCGAGTTCAATATTGGTTGGCACCACTTTATCTGACGGTATCAGCGGATGACGGGCATTTTTCAGTACAATTCTGCCGTCTGCATTCATCTGCGGAAGACTGGCTTTCATACGATAGGCAAGATTCGCCTTCGCAAAAATAACATTCAGCTCTGTCAGTATGCCATAGCTCTGACAGACGCTGTCGGCATAAGCGCCCAGCTCGGCTGACAACTCCGCCAAGATTCTGTCTATTTCCGTCTGTTCCTTTGCTTTCAGCAGTCGGATATCGTTATTTGCCTCTACAACGCTCATCGGCTCGATAAAAACAGTCGCTCCGCTGGATGAAGTGTCGTGTACCAGTCCGGGTACAGCTGACCGGAATTCTGCTTTGACCGGGACAACGTATCTGCCGCTTCTTATGGTAACAATACTGTCCTGCAAGTATTTCTGCATGGTGGACGAACGAATCATTGAATCCAGTTTTTCTCTGATTCTGGCAGCGGCTGCTGCCATTTTGCGCCGTATGGCTGCAAGCTCCGGTGATGCATGATCCGCTATCTCTTCCTCTGACAATATAGCCGAGGTGATCCTCGTTTCTAAAAATTTATGTGGCGCCAACGCATTAAACCTCATATCCAGACAGGTTTCTATGGAGGCAGACTTGTCCCTCCATTCCGTCACCGAGCGGATTACCCTCAGCAAAGCGGCACACCGCAAAAGTTCCAACGTTGTCAGAACCGCTCCGGCTTGCGCACGGCGCAGCGCATTTGTCATATTATGTAAATTGCCGAAGGACGGAGTGCCGAATCTGCCCGACAATGCGTGGGCGTCATACGTTTCCTGCAAAAGTTCCTTCACCTCGAACAACCCCGTTGAGGGCTCGATGGACAGTGCCGCCTGTCTTG
Organism: Acutalibacteraceae bacterium; assembly: GCA_045221175.1. Lineage (GTDB taxonomy): Bacteria > Bacillota > Clostridia > Oscillospirales > Acutalibacteraceae > UBA1213. The sequence goes on from JBGUWM010000280.1 coordinate 3,132, forward strand.
CGTCCTCAAAGGACGTCTGCTCTGCTAAAAGCTGCAGAATTTTGTCCAGCTCCAGCGCAATATAATCCTTTTTCATATTGATTCTCCTATTTTGGCTTTGCTTGTGTTATTCGTTTGTTGTTCTGCTGTTTACGCACATCGATTCACCTCAGAACAATACATCGTATCTGTGCCTTAATACCGTTTTTGATTATCGTATTCAGTCATCCTGCGGGGATGATGAGGTCTGCCGATACATTCACAAGTTCATTTCACAAGTTCATCTTAAAAAACTGAAGTACACTAACAGCCGCAAAAGCGCTTTTCCTGTGCTTTAGCAAGTGCGGTCTGCGGACTGCTGCATAGTCCGCCTGAAGGCTCTGTGAAATACTATGTTGCCCGCAAGGAAACGATACCGATTGTGCGATAATATATCAATTGTTTTCTGCAGCTTTCTGCATGGACAGCAGAGAATGATAATACTCCAGCGTATGAAGCCTTGCATCGCAGAAATGCAGCGCATAACTCTCTGTGCAGAGCGCAAGCTGGCAAAGGGATTCCTCTGATATCTGAAACGAGAAAATTTTTTTCGGTTCGGCAAACACTATATACCGGAATGCCGTCAGCGCACCCTTCCCCAGCGGACACAAACCCGTTTCTTCCTTCCGGCAATCCTGACAAATCAGCCGGTTGCCGGAAGGGTCAAAATACATCAGCTCATCTTCGTATTTTCCGCATTTGTCGCAATAAAGCAGATTCGGCTGATGTCCGCTCACAGATGTCAGACGGGTTTCAAATACCGCTTTGACCAGCGTCAGCGATTTGCTCTTCTTATTCAGCAAATGCAGACAGTTCAGCATCAGATCAAGCTGGTCTGACGAGCTGATGTTTTCCGGTACAGTTTTTAATATCAGCTCACTGAAGTACTGTATCAGTGCCATCGTTTCAAGATCAGTGCCGGCGCTGAAAAAAGTGCGGATCAGTACCGCTTCGTCAATTCTTTCGTGCCTGCCGTGCCAGATGCTCAGCTTTGAATAACTCAGGGGCTGAACCGCAGCAAATATACTGTTTTTCATACTGACAGCTCCTTTGACAAAGCACCGCACTACACCACGGTCTCTTGTCAGCACCGATACGCCGGCATCTTTATCGCCAGCGCCCCAGTTCGTCAGTATCAGTCCTTCTGTATGGGTTTTGCTTACCATCTTCTGTATCCTCCGCTGTATTCTCGGCGGGATAGCCTAATTTGATACGGCAATATGCAAGATAGTCACTGACTCTGCCTGTTTGTACAAAGTTTTTCCATGCGGTGTTTTCGTCCATACACTCATTACCTCCGTTTTATTTCCGAAATGATGTATGTTATTATTATACCCGCTTTTCCTTGCATTATTACCGTTTTTCTGTCGTTGCCTGTTCTCTCTTACGAATCAAAATCACTGCTGTCGTATCCCATTGAACGCAAAAGCGTTTCTCTGTTGCGCCAGTCTTCTTTCACCTTGACCCATAGCTGCAGATTGACCTTGCAGTCGAAAAATTTTTCCATATCCTGTCTGGCATAGCTGCCGATTTTTTTCAGCATGGAGCCGCCTTTTCCGATGATGATTCCCTTGTGCGTTGCCCTTTCGCAATAGATGGTGGCGTCCATGTCGATCAGTCCGCCCTCCGAACGCTCTCTCATTCGCTCCACTACAACTGCTGTGCCGTGCGGCACCTCTTTTTCCAACAGCCGCAGCAGCTTCTCACGTATCATCTCCGCTGCAATCACTCGTTCGGGCTGGTCTGTCAGTGTATCCTCTGAAAACAGAAATTCTCCTTCCGGCGCTAACTGCCGCATCTCTTGTTTTAGTGCTTCGATTCCCGCTCCTGTCTGCGCCGACACAGGTACTACCGCACTGAATTCATATCTGCCCGCAAGATCTGCGATCTGCCCTGCAAGTACGGTCTTGTCCTGTATGGTATCTATTTTATTGATCGCCAATACCGCAGGAAGTCCCAGCGTGCGGAATTTTTCTATCAATTGCTCTTCTTCCGGCGCTATGCTTCGGTCTGCTTCCACCACCAGTACGCACATATCCACGCCTGCTACCGATTCATTGATCGAACGCAGCATAAACCGGTCAAGGTCGTTTCTGGGTTTGTGCAGTCCGGGTGTGTCAATGAAGACAAGCTGCGTGTCCTCCTCTGTCAGCACCCCCATAATTCTGGTTCTTGTCGTCTGCGGCTTTGAGGAAACGATTGCAATTTTTTCTCCCAGCATTCTGTTCAGTATACTTGATTTTCCTACGTTCGGTCTGCCTACTATGGCTATAAACGCACTTTTTGTCTGATTCATTTCGATCTTTCCTTTCTGTTTTCACCGTTGTTCTTTCGTCTTTTTCTATCTTCCTTTTTCTCCCTGTGATGGTTTTTTTTCGGCGTCAGCACAATAAACAATATCGACATCACGCCCAGTAATAGCAATCCGATCAAATTGACAGGGTGAGTATAATAAAAGCCTGCCAGCTCCTGCCAGCCTTCAGCACTGCTGAAAAGAACAACACCGATCACTGCCGCTGCAATTGCCGCTGCCAGCACTGCCCCCGCCGCAGCGTCTTTCGTTATTTTGATACGATTGTCCTTCTGCTCACAAACCTTATCGCACAGCGCCTCTATCGCCGTATTCACTGCTTCGGCTGCGATTACGCTGCCGATGGTCAGTATCAGAAGCCCCCACTCTCCTTTTGTAAAATGAAAAAAACGCGCAAAAATGAGAACATACAGTGCAGCCACTGTATGAAATCTCATGTTCCGCTCGTTTTTGACACAATGTATGATGCCGCAGAATGCGTATTTGAAGCCTTTCAGAAAAGACATCAGGATTCGTCCTTCATAACATAGCTGGACGAGCTGGGCAGTCCAAGCTGTGTCATTACCTGTTCTTCCTTTTCACGCATACGAATGCGCTGCAGTCCGTTATCTTCGTGATCGTAACCCAAAAGGTGCAGCATGGAATGTGCTGTCAGATAACCCACTTCTCTTTGCAGACTGTGTCCGAAACGCTCTGCCTGATCAATGGCTGTTTCCATCGAGATAACAATATCTCCCAATATTTTGGCACCCGTAACCGGATCTATATCGTATTTTCCGTTCTCTCCCATCGGAAATGACAACACATCCGTCACTGAGTCTTTGTTTCGGTAGATTGCGTTCAGTTCTTTGATCTGCTTGTTGTTGACCAGCGTTACGCTTACCTCAACTGAGCCGTCAAATTTTTCCATCTTGAGTACAGCGTTGCAGCAGCGTCTGATCAGCATTCTCAGACCTGTGGGAATTTTTACATCCTTCTGCTTATTTGAAATGATTACTTTGATCTTATCCATTGTTCTTATTCTCACCTTTCTTTGTATTCCGATCCGATCGGTTTATTTTTGTTTTTTGCCTGCAGCAGCTTCATACGCTCTGATAATATCCTGCACCAGCTTGTTTCTGACAACGTCCTTCGCAGAAAACATTACCGTTTCTATCCCGTCAATGTCCTTCAGTATCCTCACGGCGTCCTTTAAGCCGGATCGGATACCTCCGGGAAGATCAATCTGAGTAATATCTCCGGTGATTACCATTTTTGAGTTAAAACCCAGTCTTGTCAGAAACATCTTCATCTGTTCAGGCGTTGTGTTCTGCGCCTCATCCAGAATGATAAAACTGTCGTCCAGCGTTCTGCCGCGCATATATGCCAAGGGCGCCACTTCTATGTTGCCTCTCTCTACATACTTCTGGTATGTTTCGGCCCCCAGCATATCAAAAAGAGCGTCATACAGCGGACGAAGGTACGGATCCACCTTGCTTTGCAGATCACCAGGCAGAAAACCTAACTTTTCTCCGGCTTCCACAGCAGGTCTTGTCAGTATGATTCTGTTAATCTCTCTTGCACGAAACGCCGCAACCGCCATGGCAACCGCCAGATAGGTTTTGCCCGTGCCGGCAGGCCCTACGCCTACTACAACGGTATTATTCTTGATGGCTGTACAGTAATGCTTCTGACCCAGCGTCTTCGGCTTGACAGGTCTTCCCTTGGACGTGATACAGATACAGTCGCCGGCAAGCTGCTCTATGCGCTGTTCCTTTCCTTCATTGACGAGCGACATACAATACCGTACGTTCTGCTCGCTGAGAGCTTCCCCTTTGTTCAGAAGGCTCAGAAGACTTTCAACAACTTTCACCGCCTTTGACACGTTCTCAGGCTCTCCGGTTATTTTCAGCTCGGACCCCCGACAAACTACCGACACCATGTATTCATTCTGTATCAGCTTGATATTCTCGTCAAAAGTACCGAACAATGCCACCGCCTGTTCCATACGGTCAATATTGATTACTTGTTCCAGCATTCAACCACCTGAATCATTATAAGATGTCGCAGATTATTAACATATTTAGCAAAAATATGGAAATAGAATATATTTTTTTTAATTATAACATAAAAATAGTTAAAAGTCACTACATTTTTAAAATTTTTTTTATAAAAAATGTTATCGCTTTTTCCGGCTTTTACATTCTGCACGGATTGAATAAAACGATTTCTGCCTGAGCACGGTGTTTCGCATATATCAATAGTCATTATCGGCTCGTTCTTCTTTTTCCAATGCAGCTCGCTCTCGCCTTATCAGCGGAACACTTTTACGTCCAATACAGTGATTTCATCATATATAACCATTGATGCAGTACATACTGAATACTTTTATCACAGGATCAGTGCTTTGTTACATGAGGCATTATTATGAAAGTCATCTCTTTTGATCTTCTCCGGCATCAGACACCGTTTTGCTCCTGTTTACCGCCGATGCCGGCACCTCACCTCTGACAACTCCTGACGCCGGCGGCGAATGACTGCATGGTTTTTCCGCTTTTTACCGCAGACCGGCACTAAAAAGTCAATCGGACTGCTGCATGACGGAAACGATTCTTCTGCTGCGCTCGCTCTGCGGCAATCCGGACACAATCGGTTCAAGACATTTGTATCCGTCAAAGAATCTGTCGGCAAAGCACTCTTGCTTCAGGTAACAGATTAACAAAACAGCAGGCTTGCCTGAACCAATTCCCATGGCACAGGCTGCCTGCTGCTTTTGCTTGTCTTTGATACCCCACAACGCTCATTCCTTCGCCCCGTATGCTCCGGGCAGCGGAAAATAATATCAGATTTCATCGGTATGCGGTGTACGGATTTGAATTTCCCTTTATTTATTGACGGTAGTTATTGATGATACGGATAATGATATCATACAGTTTTTCTGTTTGGTAATCACCGATGATCGGCTCCAGATGAGAATAGCCGATACCGGAATCATCTGTCAGGAATACGTAGGTGCCGTTAGTGACTATCGCCATTGCTCTGCCGAAAAGCTCCGTATCCCTCTCTGAACCTGATGAAATGACCGGAATCAGACGAATACCTTTTTCCGCTGCTGCCTTGACGGAACTCAGCAGCGACTGCTCCGTTCCTTCGTGCGGCGGTGCGTCAAAGATCATGAATGCAATCTTGACAGCATCATCGTCCCAATCATTCTTCATCATCGTTTCTTCCAGTATCTCGGCAACCGCTTCCGGCGTATCTCCACCGCCGTCGGCGGATTCGCTGTTCAGCTTCTCCTGCAGTCCCTTGACATCATCTGTAAAATCATAGCATTTGGTGGTGAAATCGTCGCCCTTGTCACGGTAGAAGTTGACGGAATAACGGGTATTATCATCGCCTGCAGCTTCACTGATCGCTGTAAATTCGCTCTGTAAAAACAGCATCTCGTCCGACATGGATCCGGTAGCGTCCATGATAAACATAATATCTGTTTTCTGATACGTTTCTCCCGTTCCGTCAAATGTCAGCGCAACCTCTGCTCCACCGGCAAGACCGCCGCCCTGCTGCGTCTGTGCGTCGGTTGATGAAACAACAGGCGGCTTTTGGTTGCTTTCAAGACTGTACTTCTGTGTTTTGCCGCCGCAGCTTACCTGAATATCCGTTCCCTGTCCGCCTGCTGATGCAAAAAGATATGCCACGCCCTTGTTGTCTGTAACGGCTGCCCAGATTTTATTCTCTCCGTCCAGCAGCTCTACTTTCGCATTCTTCAGCGCTTTGCCGTCAGATCCTGTCAATTCTACCTTTGTGCGGTATCTGGGATCTATACCGAAGCTCGGAAAAGTGATGGCGTCTGTATTGACCAGATTGGTGAAAAAGCCCCAGTTGGCATTATCATTCCATTCTCCTGCCGTCAACAGTCCCGCCTGCGGTTCCGGCAGGTTATCGGCAATATCCGTATCAGGCTCCGTCAAAATATCGGGTATATCTGTTCCGGGATCCGGTATACCGTCATGGCGGGTTAAGGGAGCTTCCGCTTTTGCAGTACCGATGTCAGCCGCAGCGCCTTCTTCTGCGAAATAGGCATCTTCCATTACTCCGGCTTCTCCCGACAGACTCTTTTTATCCTCCGAAAGAGAATCGATATCATTGGTCATCCCGTATGGATTTTCGTCCTTGGTAATCCGAGGAGTTATTTCTCCTTTTTTCTTTGCTTCAATATCTCCGCTTGTTTCTGTTGCTGAACCTTTATCCGTCGGGTTCTCCGGATTCACAGATTCTGTGGACGGTAAGATTTCTGTTTCCCCGACAGAATTAGGTGCGGCACAGGCTGCCATACTCAAAGACAGCATCAATGCTATTAACATACAGGTGATTTTTTTATTTCGTTTCATTCTGAACGACCTCCTTTTGACTTAATAATCCGTTCAAAAGAGATTGGTTACATTTTCCGAAAAAAATTCCGAAAAAATACCAACATTTTTTCCCTCAAAAAAACAGAGCAGTCCATCACTGCCCTGTTTTTGTTCCTGTCTTGTTCATTATATCAGTTGGTGCTATTGCTCAGCTTACCATCTTTTCTGCCTTGCCGTCAGGATAGGTGATTGTCTGAACCCCGCAGAATTCATCATTGACTAAAAAGCCCTCTGTATGAGGCATTTTTTCATTGACCGACACTGCTCTGCAATATCCGTTGCGCTTGCCGTGAATCCATACACTTTCAATCTGACTGTACAACTCCCCGTCACGATAAAACTGCGCTGTACAGATACCGTTCGGCTTGCCGTCTTTTATCTCGCCTTCATAAATGATCTCGGATTTGCCTTCTTTTTCTGAAACTTTTCCGTAGTTTTCTCTGTCATACTCACGATAAGACGGAAATCCGAACGCCCTCTTGAAATAATAAATCGTTTGCGCTGCAACCGCCGGAATACTTTCCCCTACCGTTATCATCAGGTGCTCTGCATGTTGAAAAAATCTCTCCGCCTTCGTCACGTCGTGCATCGCTTCCTTGACCGAATCCATAGCTTCACAGGTAAATGCCGTTTGTATCCTGCTGCGTTCTCTTTCACAGCCCGGTGCCAGCTCTGCCAGTACCACTGTACACAGTGTATGGTTGAACAGTCCCTCAAGACCGTATATATGAACCAATTCTCTGAGTGCTTCTGTTATTCTCATGCTATCTTCCTCTTTTCCCTTCAGACTCCTTTTTATATTATTACCAATAAATATACATTATTATACCATGGATAGCACAATAATGCAATCATCAAGACAAATAACTCTGAACCCGTCAGTAAATTTTGTGTATTATTACAATTTCCAACGCTCATATTTCCATTTTCTGTCAGATATGTGCATTTTATCCTCTCAGTTTCTTGTATTTTGCGTATATTTATTATTTTTTTAACTCGGAGCAAAGCCCGATGTAAGCTCGCTTAACATCGGCTGCATTGATCCAACCTCACCGCAGGAGCTTTAGCTCCT
>JBGUWM010000281.1:0-7268 GCA_045221175.1 Acutalibacteraceae bacterium
GGGTGTCCTGTGGACACCTCTGCGAAGCAGAAGCACCGACCGAGCCGGCAGGCGAGACCCGGGGGACATCGGTGATTGGTTATACAAGTTTTATGCCGGACGTTCTATTATAATGTAAGCTTTTCCGTAAAAAACACCGAAAAACTCCCTTTGAATTGCAAAAAAATCTAATAGACAAGCAGCAAAAGCAGTGTTATAATAGACTAAGGTTTTATGATATAGTGGACGGGATATGCCTGTCGCTTCTGCGACATTCTGCGTATTGTCATCATACTGATAAAGGAGACATCAAATGAAAAAGGGTATTTATGAATTTATGACTTACTTCCCCTTTCTGAAGGAAGTCATCAAGCGTGATTTCAAAAAGAAATATTACAAATCCGTTCTGGGTGTTGCCTGGTCAATGCTCAGCCCGCTGCTGATGATGATCGTCATCACTATTGTATTTTCTACCTTGTTCAGACGTTCCATTCCCCATTATCCTGCATACTGGTTCAGCGGCAATATGCTGTTTTCCTTTGTGTTTGAGGGGTCTTCGGCTGCAATGGGCTGTATGATCGTGAACGCTTCTCTGGTCAACAAGATGAAAATACCGAACTACTTTTTCTGTATTTCTTCCGTAACCCAGCATTTTATCACCATGATTCTGTCGATTATTCCCTATATTGCGGTCTGCCTTGTCATCGGCGTGCCTATGACAGCCTATATGTTTATGCTGCCGCTGCCGCTGATTATGGCGTATCTCTTTACACTGGGGCTTGGTATGCTCCTGTGTGCCTACGGTACCTTTCTGCGTGACCTGAACTATCTCTATCACGTTCTGCGCCGTGTCTGGCTGTATATTACCCCTATCTTCTACCCGATTGACATTATTCCGGAACAATTCCGCTTTCTCTGGGACCTGAACCCCGTTTATGTATATATCAACATTTACCGCTCTTTTGCGCTGAACGCTACTATGCCCTCTGAAAAAATGCTGATTATCGGTACCTGCTATACTGTTCTGATGCTGGCTCTCGGTGCCGTTACCTTCAAAGAAAAACAGGATCGTTTCTTCCTGTATATCTGAGTTCGTGTGAGGTGTCTGTATGTCTGAAAATAACGAAACCGTTTTTTATGATACCCCTGCTGAGTCTTCCACCAAAAGAAGTGCTTTGCAGATCAATCCCGCTGAGCCACAGATCATTACCCCGTCTGACGTTCATTCCGACGACGTCGTCGTTGACGTGCAGGACGTATCCGTTATGTTTAACCTCAGCAAGAACCGTGAAGACGGTGTCAAAGAATACTTTATCAATCTGATTAAAGGAAAAATCCACTTTGATGAGTTCTGGGCGCTGCGTAACATCAGCTTTCAGGTAAAAAGAGGCGAGTCGCTTGCGCTGATCGGCAGAAACGGCTCGGGTAAATCTACTATGCTCAAAACGATTGCCGGTATTATCCGTCCGGCAAGAGGCAGTGTTACCGTAAAAGGCAGTATTGCTCCGCTGATCGAAATTACCGGCGGATTTGACCGCTCCCTCTCCGCCCGTGAAAATATCTATCTGGTCGGCACCATGCACGGTCATACCAAAAAATATATCCGCTCCCGCTTCGATGAAATCGTCGATTTTGCAGAAATCGAACGCTTTATTGACGTTCCTCTCAAAAACTATTCTTCCGGCATGGTTTCTCGCCTTGGTTTCGCCATCGCCACCTCTATCGACGCCGATATCGTTATCGCCGACGAGGTACTGTCCGTAGGCGACGCAAGATTCCGTATGAAGTGCGAAAAGCGGATCAATCAGATGCTCAGCGGCGGCACTACCCTGCTGTTTGTATCCCACAGCTCCGCTCAGGTCAAAAAGCTCTGTAAAAAAGCCGTCTGGCTTGAAAAGGGCAAGGTGATGGATATCGGACCGGCTGCCGAAGTGTCTGATAAATACACACGATTTATCAAGTCGCTGCCTGCAAAGCCCGTTAAAAAACCCGTCAAAAAACCCGTCAAAAAACCTGTCGCCGAGAAAGTTGCCGAGAAAAAAGATTAATGCCGTATTGACTGTTTAGGGGTGGCATATATGAACAAAATCTTGATATGCGCCTCCCGAATGTCGCATATTCTTCATTTTCACCTGCCGTATATTGAGTATTTCTACAGCAAGGGCGTTGGTGTGGACATCGCTGCACAAGGAGCCTCTCCCATTCCATGGGCAGAGCATTGCTATGACATTCCCTTTGTCAAGAATCCCCTTTCGCCGCAGAATCTGAAAACCGTCAGCCGTCTGAAAAAGCTGATGAAAACCAATCATTATGACATGGTCTGCTCCAACTCGACGCTGTCCGGCGCCGCTGCGAGAATGGCGCTGCGCCGCCTTCCTCACAATGAGCGTCCCCGGTGTGTCCATATCTCTCACGGCTATATGTTTGACAGCAGCGGCAGCCTGCGCTCCCGTGTCTACCGTACCGTAGAAAAACTGCTGGCGCCTGACACCGACTCGCTGGTCGTAATGAACCGTGAGGACCTTCAGCTTGCAGAGAAATACCGCTTGGGTAAAAGCATCGTGTTTGTCAACGGTATGGGGCTTTGTCCCGAACGGTTTCCGTCAATATCTTCACAGGAGCGCTCAGCGTTCCGGAAGCAGCTCGGAGCCGACGAAGAAACTGCCGTGCTGCTTTGTATCGGCGAGTTTTCCGCCAGAAAAAATCACTCCATGCTGATCAGAGCGTTTGACAGGCTTGGTTCGCTGAGAAATCATACGCTGCTGGTTTTTGCCGGCACCGGAGATGAAGCGGAAAACTGCAAGGATCTCACCCGTCGGCTTGAACTGACGCCGTACGTCCGTTTTCTCGGTCAGGTAGAAGATATCAACACCCTTTGCCGCAGTGCAGACGTTCTGCTGTCCGCTGCCGGAATGGAAGGGCTGCCCTTTAACGTAATGGAAGCGCTTTTCTGCGGCCTGCCTGTCGTAGCTTCCGACATCAAAGGCCACCGTGACCTGATTGTCAACGGACAAAACGGTTTGCTGTTCGACGCTTCCGCTGACAACGGCATACAGCAGCTCACCGACAGATTAGTCAGCCTGCTTTCTGATATCAAGCTGTATTCGCATCTGAAACAAAACGCTGTTCTTGATGAAAAATATTTGATTCATTCCGTTAAACCCTCTTTGCTGCAGGTGTTTGACACACACTATCTTTCAACCGAAATTAAAACCACGGAGGTAACCGATCCATGAAGAAGCGTATCATCTGTTTATTCACTGTTCTGACTCTCATCTTCTGTGCGGCGCCGCTGAATGCCGGAGCTGTCGGAGATGTTATCGACTTTACCAGGGACAGTATTGATCTGTATCTTGATCAGAGCTATCAGCTTACCATGAAAGGCTCGCCTGTTGTCAGTTCATACTATTCCTCCGATCCTGATATCGCTTCCGTAAGCAACACAGGTATGGTAAATGCCCGTTCGGCCGGTTCCTCCATTGTCACAGCCTATGACGATAAAGGTAATTCGGCGACCTGTACCGTCAACGTACACGACGGCGCTTCTCCGCAGAAGGTCGTTCCCGAAACACAGAGCCTTTCGATGACCGAGGGAGAAACCTATGCTTTGAAAGCCTCTGTGGAACCTGCAGACGTGCATGATACCCGGCTGTATTACTCCAGCTCTGATGAATCTGTTGCCAGAATTGATAGAAACGGCTACATCAAAGCGCTGAAGGCCGGCGTCGCCGTCATTACCATCGAATCCGCCAGTGCGGCTGTCTCCACCGGTTGTATCGTCAAGGTTGCTTCAAAATCCGGAAGAAACTTCAGCGTTTCTGTCAACGGCTCTCTCTACTCTATGGCAGGCGAGAAAAAAGCCAATATGCTCATGGTTATCTCCAAAGCCAACGAGTCCTATGAATGTACCACCGACGTAGACGGCAAGTTTTATTTTGACGATATCGTTCAGGGCAGTTATACCCTCAGCGTCTATAAAAACGCTCAGGACCGCACCCCTGCCGCTACCGGTCAGTTGGCTGTCGGCTCGTACGAAATGAATATCTCCTGCATTATCAACGATCAGCAACTGGTCATTCTCTATCAGAACGAAACAAAAGGGACAGAAGCGGTCCGTGACGTAACGCTGGACAAAAATACTGTCAATCTTGAAGAAGGCGCTTCTTATGACATGAGCTTTAAGGTTCGTCCGTCCAATGCCGCACTGCCTGCAATGAAGGGTGTTTCGGACAACGAAAAGGTTGCCACTGTCGATATTGACGGCAGAATCACCGCTTTGTCCGAGGGTACTGCCAACGTCACGTTCAGCACACCCGACGGAAAAATTTCCCGTACCTGCAAGGTTTCCGTTACAGCCGCCGCCAGAAATACCTATAGCTGGATCATTATTATTCTCGAAACGCTGATCCTGATCCTCATTGTCGTTTCCTTCCTGATCTCCTATCACCGCTTTAACCGTAATAAAGAAAAAGAAGAGGGAATTGAGCATTTCAAAGCTGCCCCTAAGAAAAGGAGCAGAATCAAATGATTATCGGAGCAATTGTGGCAGGCGGCAGCGGCAGCAGAATGGGAGGAAATCTTCCCAAACAGTTTCTTAATCTGCAGGATAAGCCTGTTTTGGTTCATACTACAGAACGCTTTTTGCGCCACCCTGCCGTTGACGCTGTGATTATCGGAATAAACCCTGACTTTTATGATGACACCCGTTTGCTTTTGCAGACTTTTTTTGCGGAATCTCCGGTTTACCTGACAGCCGGAGGCAGCAACCGGAACGATACGATTGTCAATATCATTGAATTTGCCTGCTCTCAACTCCACTGCCACGATCATGATATCGTTCTTTCCCATGACGCCGTGCGCCCTTTCGTAACCGATCAGATGATCCGTGACAGCATTAACGCCATGAACACTTGTCAGATCTGCACAGCCGCCGTATCTGAAACAGATACTGTCGCCGGCTCCGCAGACGGTCATTCTGCCGACAGCTTTCCGGACAGAAACCACATCTTTCGCATACAGACCCCCCAGACCTTCCGTATCGGTTCTTTCCGGAAGGTGTATGATACGCTCTCCGATAGTGAAAAAGCTGCCGCTACCGATGTTTGCAGTCTCTTTGACAGTCACGGTATCCCCGTCAGACTGATTGAAGGTTCACGGAATAACATTAAGCTGACTTATCCTGCCGATATGATCTTTGCCGAAGCTCTGCTGCAGTCAGAAACAGATGGCACAGAATAAAGCGAATTCCGGCAGATGACGATATCTACCACAATTGTTATGGAATATGTTGTTATTATCTCTCTTTCATGATATTGTTTAGAGTATTCTTTTTATAATTCGCAAATCATTACAAATTGTTAATTTTAGACAAGTTTTCCATTATATTTTAGTCCCTTTTCTAAGCATAAAAATAATTACTTGATTGACTTCAATCGAAATTCGTGTTATAATATCAGTGTTGCAAGCGTAATCGCAACAATTTAAGGAGGATGTTTATCATGAGAATCAAAAAAGCGTTCTTTGTAGCTCTGACAACAGTCGCTGCCGCTCTTGCAATCACTACTTCTGCAAGTGCCGCTACTCTTGGCGATTCTGCTAAGCCTGATGACAAAACACCTACCACAGGTGATAACAGCACTGCTGTTGTTGCTGTACTGGCTACAACCGGTGTTGCTGCTCTCGGTACTGCAGTTGCTGCTACAAAAATCAAGAAGGCATCTAAGTAATTCTGATGAATTACTGCTTTTCAGAAAATGAGGGTGTATCAGATGGATGCACCTTTATTTTTTTGCCCTTTTTTATCACCCTTTCGTCTTTACATTCCCTGACGGATATGCTACACTATCAGTAATTTATCATATCTCTGTTGAAAGGAATGAAGACCATGAAGCGCTTGAATACACTATGCTCCCTTATGGCGTCTGTGATCCTTGCCGTTCCCTTTTTATCCGGCTGCAGCCGAAATGCCTCTCAAAGCACCACCCCCCTGCCGAATCCCTTCTGGAAAGTTGCCGCCGGAACAGACGTCAGCACATACGCCGCTCCTTCAGCCCCCTCTGTAAGTCAGCCCGTGCTCTCAACAAGCATTCCTGCAACAAGCATTCCCTCAACAAGCAATCCTTCCGGCAGCATCAATACCCCTGCTGTGTGGAAAGCTGAGGACAACAACGGGCATCTGATCTATATGATGGGAACGATTCATGTAGGTGACGAAACCATCAACAATATGCCGGACTATTTTGAAACCGCCTATCAGTACAGCGACGCAATTGCCGTCGAAGCCGACATCTCCGAAATTATGTCCGACAATACCAAAGCGAATCAGTATCTGGGCAAGATGATTTATCAGGACGGCACTACGATTAAGGATCATCTTTCCGCTGAAACCTACAACGGCATCGTTAATCATTTGGAAAGCCATCAACTGTACAATGCGGCTTATGACAATTACAAGCCCTTCCTGTGGACATCTTTGCTGGCAAATACCATGCCCATGACAAACGGGCTTGATTATTACCACGGCATTGACCTGATCATTACCAATCGTGCCAAAAGCGAGCATAAACCGGTGTACGAGGTAGAGTCACTGGATTATCAGCTTGATCTGTTTAACAGCTTTTCTGATCAATTGAATGATCTGATGCTGTCTGAGTATCTGAAACCGGATTTCGCTCAGAGTGCCGATCAAGCCACTGCCAGACTGTATGACTGCTGGAAAAAAGGTACTGTTACCGCAGAGATGAATCTGGACGGCACGTTCTCAGACAGAACCGAAGAAAACAGCGCATTATATCAGGAATACATTGAAAAGCTGCTGCTGACACGCAACAAACACATGGCGGAAGCAGCAGAACAGTATCTGACAAGCGGTCAAAAGGTCTTCTTTATGGTCGGCGTACTGCATTTTTACGGCGACGGAGGCATTATTGACCTGCTGCAGCAGGACGGTTATCGCATTTCTCTTGTAACTTTCTGATGCCGTTATTTGATCGCATGATATAACCGGTGTCTGTTTTCTGTAATTCGCCTAATCATCTGCCGTAAGGCAACAAACACCCCCTCGAATTCTCATTGAATCCGAGGGGGCTTACCTTTTACTGAGAGGAAAGAATCGTTCCGGCGATAGCAGCTTTCTGTACGCCTGCAGGATGCGTGACCGCACTGGACGAGTCCGCTGTTGCTTCATACAAATCTGCTCATTTTATTCCGCAGGCGTCCGGGTGCGTGACCGCACAGGACAATTCCGCTGTTACTTAATGCGGATTTGCAACTTCTATTCCGCTGCAATC
>JBGUWM010000282.1:0-3277 GCA_045221175.1 Acutalibacteraceae bacterium
GGGTGTCCTGTGGACACCTCTGCGAAGCAGAAGCACCGACCGAGCCGGCAGGCGAGACCCGGGGGACATCGGTGATTGGTTATACAACCTGAAACAGATAGAATTTCAAGTAATCGGTTTCGGGAACGTTCCAGAGAATCGGGTGATCGGGACCCTGTTGACGGGCTTCAATCTGCCGCAGAGAAACGTGTGCGTCATGAGCGGCACTGTTCAGCATAGAGCGGAAAAGGTCGTCTTTCATGAAATGGGAGCAGGAACAGGTGGCAAGATAACCGCCTCTGGGCAACAGCTTCATAGCACGCAGATTGATCTCTTTATAGCCTTTTGCAGCGTTGTAAACGGTTGCTCTTGATTTTGTAAAGGCAGGGGGATCCAGAATGATGAAATCAAAGCCTTCACTTTTGGATAGCTGCGGCAGCAAATCGAACACATCGGCGCACCGAAAGGACATTTTATCCTCCAGTCCGTTAAGCTGTGCATTGCTTTTTGCCATATTAACAGCGTCCTCCGAAATATCAACGGCGCAGACGTGTTCGGCGCCGCCCGTAGCGGCATTCAGCGCAAAAGAACCGGTATGCGTAAAGCAATCGAGAACTCTTTTGCCCTTTGCCAGCTTTGACACCGCAAGGCGGTTATATTTCTGGTCGAGAAAGAAACCTGTTTTTTGACCGTTTTCGTAGTCCACATGGTACTTAATGCCGTTTTCGGTGATAATAGTTGTGTTAGTTGCCGGCATAGAAGCGTCTGTCAGGGGATAGTACCCTTTATTCTGTGTCATCCCTTCCAATTCTCGGATGGCAACGTCATTTCTTTCATAAATGGCTTTGATGTTCTGACCGTCCTCGTTGAGTATGCGGAACAGCAGCGGAAAAATAATATCCTTTCGCATCTCAATCCCCAGCGACAAAGTCTGCGTTACCAGAATATCGTTGAATTTATCGACAGTCAGTCCGGGAAAAGTATCTGCCTCGCCAAAGATAATGCGGCAGCAGTTCAGATCGTCCCCCATGACTGTTTTGCGGTAATCCCACGCATAGCGCAGACGGCGTTCAAAGAATGCCTCATCAAAGCGGTCATTCGCATTACGGCTGATGAGCCGTATCTTGATTTTGCTGTGGCTATTGTAGAAGCCCGTACCGAGATAGCTGCCCTTGTGCGACAGCACGTCCACCAAACCGCCGTCTGTCAGCGTACCGTCTGTGTCCGTCAGCTCGCCGTCAAATACCCACGGGTGACCCGCAATAACGGAAGCCTCTGCTTTTTTGGTGATCATAATGGTCGGATAAGCTCGTTTTGTAAAAGCCATGACACATTCCTCTTTTCTTTACTTCTTGACTACTGTTATTATAATATAGATTGCGTCATCTTGCAAGGGAAGAGAAAAGCATTGAACAAACCAGTCAAAAACAGCCGCCCGAATCCGGACGGCTGTGCTTGTATAAAAGTACGGTGTTATTTTGTTACGGTGAGTGTGAGAGTCTTGCTAACCACATTACCGCTCTTGTCTTTGATGTCAACACGGACATCATATCTGACAGCGGCTTTAGGAGTCAGCATGATGATATTGTTTGTGCCATAGTCACGAATCTTTGACCAGTGGGACGAGGTTGACTTTTTGTAGTAAACAGCATATTGATAGTCGCCTGAACCGCCTTTTGCAAAGCAGCGAACCTTAACCTTTTCGCCCAGTTGAATGGTATCTGCTCCGAGCTTAGAGTTGTTAGTCAGGTCCTGAGTTACGCTAAGCTTCATATCTTTTCGTTCGACAGTACCCTTGGCATCTTTTACAGCCACTCTGACTTCATAATTAACGGCAGCCTTTGGAGTAATGGTGACAGTAGTATTTTTTTGGTAGCCCTGAGCAGTTGTCCATTTGGTTGAACCTGTCTTGCGGTAATATACAGCATAGGTGTAAGCGGCAGCGCCTCCCTGTGCGGAACAATTTACGGTAATACTGTCACCGACCTTGATGGATTCTGAGGACAGTTCTGAAATGTTGTCAAGGGGAGTGCCGATAACGATAAAATCTATGGAGTTTCGCTTGGCAAAGGCTTCTACCCAACTGGAAGAATAACCGATGATTGTCAGTCCTGAACAGTTTTCAAAGGCATGATCGTAAATCAAAGCTTTACTTACCGGAATGGTAATGCTTTCAAGTTTTGTACAATTCCGGAAGGCATAGTCACAGATAAATATCAAACCGGAAGTAAGATTGACTTCTGACAGATTGCTGCAACCGTCAAAGGCATACGGACCAATGTTTTTGATGTTATCGGGAATCGTGATGCGTTCAAGGCCGGTACAACCGGAGAACATATAATCTTCGACCTTGTCAATGCTATTCGGTAGTGTGATGTCTGACAGACTGGTACAGCCGGCAAATACATTGTCTCTGATAGTGGTAACACTGTCGGGAATGGTGATGCTCTCAAGGCTTGTACATTCGCTGAAGGCAGAATCTTTCATAGTGTTCAGACCGGCAGGAAGCGTTATCTCTGTCAAGCCGGATTGTGCAAAAGCAGATTTTCCAATGGAAATAATGCCGTCCGGAATAGTGATAGTCTTAAGGCTTGTACAGCCGTTGAAGACAGAATCCTGAATAGTATTCATACCGGCAGGCAGTGCCACCTCTGTCAGACCTGATTTTGTGAAAGCAGATTCGCCAATGGAAGTGACGCTGTTTGGAATGTTGATGCTCTTAAGACTTGTACAACCTTCAAACATATATTTTTCGATGGAAGTAATGCTGTCCGGTAGTGAGATGTCTGATAATTTGAAACAACCGGAGAAAGCAGAATCTCCGATGAATTTGACACTGTCGGGAATCGTGATACTTGACAGGCTGTAACAATAGCCGAAGGCGTACCTACCGATGTAAGTGACACTGTCCGGAATCGTAACACTTGGCATCATGGTGCAATGGAGGAATGCGCTTTCGGCAATTCCTTTGGTTCCTTCTTTGATGATTATCGGATCAGATGCATTATATTTGCGTCTATAGTAAACCTTGCCTATGTACACATCCCCGTTCGGCTGGTCGTTGTACCATTTTGTATTCCCGAATGCATTTACTCCTATTTCTATAAGAGAATCAGAAACGATGATGTCTGAGAGATTGGTACAACCGGAGAATGCAGAGATGCCGATTGAAGTAACGCTGTCCGGAATCGTAATGCCTGACAGGTTAGTACAACCGGAGAAAGCAGAGTGTCCGATTGATGTAACGCTGTCCGGAATCGTAATGCCTGACAGGTTGGTACAACCGGAGAATGCAGAG